>CAJXBY010000009.1 GCA_913051905.1 uncultured Gammaproteobacteria bacterium
GAAACTAAGAACGGTGCTCGGGACATTGATTCGACGCCACCAGCGAGTACGACACGGCTATTTCCGAGCCAAATGTCTTTGGCTGCTAACTCGAGAGCTTTGAGGCCGCTTCCACATACTTCGTTGACGGTGAACGCCGGAACTGTGGGAGGTATGCCGGTATTGACGCTAATTTGCCGGGCGATGTTGAGACCGATCCCGGCTTGCAGCACACATCCGACAATGGTCTGATCCACATCGTCGTCCTTAACGTTAGTGAGATCGAGTAGTTCTCTGGCGAGCTGCCGACCCAGTTCCGCCGTGCTTACATTTGACAGGGCTCCTCCGAAAGACCCAATGGCTGTCCGCTTTGCCATGAGAACTACGGCGTCAGTTATTACGCTCACGATTCGATTTTGTCTGCGAGCAGGAGGTCACGAGCTTCAACAAATTCATGCAGAGCTTCAGGGTTTGCTAGGGACTCAAGGTTGGTCACTGGCTCGCCACGTAAGATTTGTGCGACGGATATCTCAGCAAGCTTCCCATTGCGTGTCTTTGGGAGATCGGATACCGCAACGATATACCGTGGTACGTGACGAGGCGAGGCAGCAGTTCGAATGGCGTTTCGGATTTCCAGTTTGAGTTGATCACCGAACTCAGCTTCTTTGTGCGACACAACGAAAAGCACAATTTCCTCGCCGCTGTCACGTCGGAGTCCGGCGGCAAGCGCGGCTACAACCTCGTTAATTGTGTCCAGTGCCCGATATATTTCCGCGGTGCCAATGCGAATGCCACCTGGGTTGAGTGTCGTGTCACTCCGACCGTGGATTACGATTCCCCCGTCGGTCTTGAACTCGATGAAGTCCCCATGTGTCCACATACCAGGGGTCTTTTCGAAGTATGCAGCGTGATACGCACGGTCATTGGGATCGTTCCAGAAACATAACGGCATGGATGGAAACGGGCTTCGGCACACGAGTTCGGCTGGCGCATCCAAGATGTTTTCACCGTGATTGTCTAAGGCGGCAACGTCCATACCAAGACCGACGCACTGAATCTGGCCCGCTCGTACCGGAAGCAACGGATTGCCCAGAACGAAACAAGAAACCAGGTCGGTCCCGCCCGATATCGACGAAATGCGAGCATCTCGTTTGACGTAATCGCGAATCCATCGAAACCCGCGTGGCGAAAGTGCTGAGCCTGTCGAAAGCACGACGCGGAGGCAGTTCAGATCCATATCGGCTGATGGTTTTATATTGCTGTGACGACAGGCATCAATATGTGCCGCACTTGTTCCGAACACGCTAATCCCGTATTGGGTGATGAGCCGCCAAACAGTATTCGAATCCGGGTACATGGCGTGGCCTTCATAGAGGACGATCGTGCACCCGGTAGCCAAGGCCGACACCATCCAGTTCCACATCATCCAACCGCAGGTCGTCAGATAGAGAAGTACATCACTTCGCCGAAGGTCTGTATGCAGTGTGTGTTCTTTACGGTGCTGAAGGAGCACACCTCCAGCACTGTGCACGATGCATTTGGGAGGCCCAGTGGTTCCGGAAGAAAAAAGCACGTAGATTGGGTGGTCGAAGGGAAGTTGAGCGAAATCAAGATCGGCCGTACCAAGGTCTGGTGATAGTTCCTCCCAGGCTGTCCATCCGGGGTCGAGATCAAGCTTTCGATCTTCGGAATATGGAACAACGATAGTGGCTGCGAGCGATGGCAGGGCATGTTGTATTGCTCGAATCTCTGATCGTCGATCGAAATCTTTTCCTCCATACACATAACGATCGCTTGCGATAAAAAGTTTCGGTTGGAGCGGCTTAAGACGATCTAAGACGGCCTTGTGGCCAAAGTCTGGGGAGCAAGCGGTCCATATCGCTCCAAATGTTGCGCAAGCCAAGAATCCAATCAGCGCTTCTGGACCATTAACAATGTAGCCGGCCACACGGTCGCCCGGTTTTACTCCAAGGGCCCGTAATCCAAGGACGGTCTGGGCTACCCGGCGCCGCAGATCAGCGTAAGTGAAACGGCGTGCTTCGCCTGTCTCGTTCCGACAGATTAGCGCTGTGTGGGCGTCGTCTCGCTGGAGTAGATGTTCCGCGAAATTTAATCTGGCGCCATCAAACCATCGGGTTCCCGGCATCCGGTCACCAACTTTTATGCGAGATGGCCCTGTCGAAAACCGAACATTAGTGAATTCCGCACACAATGGCCAAAACTCTTCGGGATTGTTCACGGACCAAGCGTGAAGACTCGCATAGTCCTTGAAATGACACTCCCCTTGCTCCTCAGCGCGTTGCCAGAATCTAGTGAGTTGAGCGTTCTTGACGTCTGATGGGGTCGGCTGCCAGAGGATTTCTTCACTTGCATGCGGTGGTTCCACAGCGGGGGCCAGATGTCAGTTCGCTTGATTGCTCGGAGTTGTTTCTGTTTTTGGGCCTGAGCTATCGCGATTCCTGCGTCGGAATCGGCGCCGACGGCTTGATCCGGCACGGGCTATTGGTTTATCGGTTTCTGACGAGCTCGATCTTGACTGGGAGCTCCCAGATGTCTCTACTTGGTCATTATTCTTGTCGCGCGTAGTGGTGGTTTGCTCAACGGGGGTAAGGGTATCGCTTGGTGCCTTGGACTCGGACTCATAGCCTGGTGCCACGGCTTGCCCTAGTATGTCTTTTAGCTCATGAACGCCGCAGCTCTCACATTTTCCGGACGTAGCACAACCGCCCCCGCCCTGTTCCTCATCGAGTTTTTCTTGAACATAACCTTCATGTTCGTACTGGAGGCAACAGAGCAGCCGGCCGCACACCCCCGATATCTTGTCGGGATTAAGGGGGAGATTTTGGTCCTTCGCCATTCTGAGAGAGACGGTGTCAAGCTCTGAGAGAAACGTTGCGCAGCATAGATCTCGACCGCATCGTCCCATGCCAGATCGCATCGCCGCCCGTTCACGCGGACCGACTTGGCGAAGCTGAACCCGTGTGCGCAACTTTGACGCGAGCTCGCTGACCATATCAGCTAAGTCGAGCTTTGCTTCTTTGGATGAAAAGTGAAGGGTTAGCGTTGCACCGTCGAATGTGTACTCGGCTTTGACGGCTTGCATCGGGAGATTATGTGACGTGATCGCATTCGCAAATTCTTGCTCGGCTCTGGCTTCCTCATCTCGATAGACCTCCATGCTCTTCATATCGGACTCGGTTGCCGGACGTTCAACCGGCACGAGGTCTCCCCGCAAGTCGGCAGGGTCAATCTCAGTGGTCGCCATGACGACCCGTGTGGCCGTCAGTCCTCGCGGCGTTTCAACGATCGCGTAGTCGCCGACGGCAAAGTCCGAGGTTCCGGGATCGTAGTAGTAAAGGCGACCTGCTCGACGAAAGCGGACACCGATGGCGCGGACGGTTTCTTTAGGAAGGTCAGTGACGGTCATTAGCTTCGCTGCTTGGAAGAACAGATTCGGAGATCGGTCGGAGGGCGAGATCCTCGAGGGCTAGTTGTGGCGAAACGTTGGCTGCGATCGCTCGACGTGTCTCAGTTGTTCGCAGAAGTCGACCAATCGCGGTGTGTAACTGGGTCTGATCCTCAGGAGTTGCTGTGGCAGTGTGACTCTGCATTGCGTTCCTCAGTGTATGTGACTGCTCAAGTTCCAGCGCGTTCAGCCAGTCATAGGCTTCTTTGCGTTGTACAACGAGTTTGCTTCGGGACAGCAGGTTTCCAGCAGTTGTAAATCGGATAGCTGTTGAGGCGGACTCGAAGGCCATAGCTTCCTGTTGTCCCGAGCAATGGATTTCCCATGCGGCAGGGTTCTGTGCCATACGTATCGCCCATCCTGGTCGTCCGGTGGAGGTTTCGGCAATGCGTGAAGCCAGGTTAGGGTCGACGGCGTACGCGGTTACAAGGTGCTTGGAAATCATGTTGGACGGCACAGGGCATAGGTCGATGACATGACATCGGGAGCTGATGGTTGGAGGAACATCACGGATGCTCGAGGCTATTAAAATGAGGATTGTGTGTTCTGTAGGCTCCTCGAGTGTTTTCAGTAACGTATCAACAGCACCTGCAGTCATTCGGTCAGCCGCATCGAGAATTCCGGGGTATTGGTCCGCCCGACGATGATCGCACCGGCGTTCTTGAGATTGCCCACTACCGGCGAGTCGCTGGTGGCAATGGTGTCCTTGAGGACCGGCAGTCCGTTGGGCGTGGGTTCACCTTCCACATCGATGTTGGACTTGATCGTAACCGGCACCCCGAAGAGCGGGCCGGGTTTGGCCCCGTCGGCGAGCGCCTGGTCGGCGGCCCGGGCCTGGTTCATGGCCCGTTCGGAATGATCGTAGACGATCGCGTTCAGCGCGCCGTTGCGTTCGGCGATCCGCGCCGTGACCGAAGCCATAACGGCTTCGCATGAAAATGTCTTGCACCGAATGCCCTCTGCGATATCGCAGGCACTCAACTGCCAGAGTGGGTCAGTCATACGGGTTAGTCCAGGTTGAAAAGTGAATCAAGGTTCAATCGGCGAAGGCGTGATTCTACCGGCTCGATTCTGCACCACCGAATCCTCCGTACAGTCGGCATTACTCGGACAACGGGTCATTGTCACGGGGCTTTCGCCGGTAGCCCGTACGCAGCCGGTGGCGGGCCGGCTTGTTGAATTTCGGGGAGTGGCGGGCGACCGGGTTGCGGGGCTTCGATTGGGGTTTTTTCCTTGCTGCCATCTGCCCGCTGGTATCTCAACCCGACGCGGGCAGAACTATGCGAACTCTCTGTGAGTCGTCCTCGTCCGAGCCTTCCTCCAGCGATTCCGGCTCCAGTTCGCAGCGGCAACCGCCGCCGGCACACCCAGACCCCCACAGCACGAGAAATAACACAGCCAGCGCACCGGGCCGGGGCCATCCGAGAAATCGGGCACCCGGTGTCATGACGGGAGAAAGCCTTGCGCTATGGTTAGCGGGACCGGCCTGCACACATTCTCATCCGTAAAGTCACCATTCCGCCACCGGGCGGTCACACCGGGGTCACGTGCCACGGCCACACTACGGGTCTCCTCCAGATTTTGATTTTTCTGCCGGCCCTGTTGTGGCCGGTATTTTTTTGCCGTACCACAGGCTCCCCCGACGGGTCATACCCCGGAATTCCAATAATTCACGTTTACCCAGGCCACTCAGGTCAGCGCGTCATTTACGGTGTACCACTGAAAGGCCGCAAACTGACCGAGGCGCCGCAGACGGGCCAACGGATATCGCGGTGGGGGCTGATTGAGGTGCACCGGCACAGCCCGACCCTCTCCCAGGTGCTCGGCGAGGCGCCGCCCGGCGTGATTGGCTGCGGTTACACCGCTGCCACAGTAGCCCAGCGCAAAGCAGACCGAGGCATCCTCTTCGGCGTGACCGACGTGCGGCATCATGTCGGGGGTCAGCGCGACCCAGCCGCCCCAGAAGTAATCGACGGTGATCGACTTAAGGGCCGGGAACTTACGGCGTACGATCTCCAGCAACCGTTCGCGGTGTGGCGCGTTGCCACTCTCCAGAATCGCGCCACGGCTACCGAGCATCAGCCGGCCATCGGGCAGTCGCCTGAAGTAATTGAGAAATTTCCGGGTATCGCTGATCGAATCGTGGGTGATGAGATTTGACTCTGCCTGTTCGGTCTCGCTCATCGGGTGCGTTACAACAATGTTCGACAAGACCGGCAGCAGCCTCGCTTTCAGCACCGGGTGCAGCAGCTCATTGGTATAACCATTCGTCGCGAAGACGATCCGCTTGGCTCGCACCTCGCCTGCGGGTGTCGCCAGGTGATGCACCTCGCCTTGCCGGGTCCATTTCAGAACCGGTGATGCCGAATACACCACGGCACCAGCCTCTCGCGCCATGCGTAAAATGCCGTAGCCGAGTTTCATCGGGTGCAGGCAGAAGCCGTCGGTGGTCCGCAGTGCCGCGTGGGCCTCGTTACCCCGGAAATGCCGGGCAGCAATGTCGGCCGGCGAGAGTATTTCGCAGTCACTCCCAAAACCCTGCAGCACTCGAGCCTCATCCTCCAGGCGTTTGACAGTGCCTTTGGTGTGGGCCACACGCATTCGACCGTCGGGCTGCAGATCGCAGTCGATATCGCCCTCGCGGATCAGCTCCCGTACCGTCTGGACGGCCGCTAACGCTTCGTCCCAGAGTGATCGCGCGCCGGCTTCTCCCCAACGCGCTGACCACTCCTTGAGCGCCACCCGACCGAGAGCCGGGCCGGCAAAACTGCCGTTGCGTCCACTGCAGCCCCACAGCGGCCGATTGGCCTCCAGCACAACCGGTTGAACGCCGTAATGTTTGGCGAGGTGATAGGCACAGCTGAGTCCGGTGTAGCCAGCACCGATGATGGCGACATCGGTATCGGTTCCGCTTTTCAGCTGCCCGTCGTCGACAGGTGCAGGACCGGCTGTGGCCGCCCAGTAGGATTCGACGTGGGCCAGTCCCTCGCCGGGACCAGGCGCCGTCAGGGGGTCATAGCTCAATTCAGAGTCCTCTGGAGAAAAGCGGGTTGGCAGCCAGCAAGTGCGACCGGTCACCCTTTCTTTATCGGGTCGTGCACCTGAGAATTGTACCTTTCCCGACGCGGCAGACCATGGCGACGTGCCACAGTTCGGCTCAACACAAACCGGGCAACGACCAGCGGGCTTCGAGCCCACGATACATCAAGGAGATCACATGGAATTTTCAGGCAAACGGGTGCTGGTGACCGGTTCATCGCGCGGTATCGGCCAGGCCACAGCCAGGCTTTTCTGTGAATCGGGTGCGCAGGTCGCGGTCAATGGCCGCACGCCGGATTCGACAGCCGCTGGCATGGCGGCGCTGGGTGACAGCGACCGGCTGGTAGCCGCCCCCGGAGACGTCAGCAGCGTCACGGGCTGTGAGGCTGTCGTCGGGGCGGCGGTGGAGGAACTCGGCGGCCTGGACATCCTGGTCAATTCGGCGGGCGTCGCATTCTTTCTGCCGGTAGATGACTCGGATGAGGCAGTCTGGGACGCGACGCTCGACACCAACCTCAAGGGAACTTTCTTCTGCATGCGGGCTGCGGCCGACCCACTGCGCGAGAGCGGGGGCAATATCGTCAACGTCGCCTCAGACGCCGGACTGATCGGCGAGAAAGGTCTCTCGGTCTACTGCGCCTCTAAAGGGGGGGTAGTCAACCTGACCCGGGCGATGGCGCTGGAACTTGCACCGGCAGTGCGTGTCAACTGCGTCTGCCCCGGTTACGTCGATACCGACATGGTCCGGCGCGACGGCATCGACCAGGCCGACGACCCGCAGTCGGCCGAGCAGACCATCGTCGACTACGCACCGCTTAAAAGAATCAGCAAACCGACCGAGATCGCCAAAGCCATCGCTTACCTGGCCGGCGAGGACGCGGTGTTCATTACCGGCTCAGCGCTGCAGATCGATGGCGGCAGTACCGCCGGTCATTAACTCCTCGTCCGTGATTCAGCGGGTGCCGTAGATGCGGTCACCGGCGTCTCCAAGACCCGGAAGAATGTAACCGTGATCGTTGAGTTGCCGGTCGAGCGCGGCCGTATACAGCGGCACATCCGGGTGCGCCGCACTGAAGGCCTCGACTCCTTCGGGCGCCGCCAGCAGGCAGACGAACTTGATCTGACGGGCGCCGCCCTGCTTGAGACGGTCGACTGCGGCGATGCCTGAATTGGCCGTAGCGAGCATCGGGTCGACCACGATAACCAGTCGTTCGCCGATGTCCTGGGGCACTTTGTAGTAGTACTCGACGGCCTCCAGGGTCTCGGGGTCCCGGTACAGCCCGACATGCCCGACCCGCGCTGATGGCAGCAGGTCGAGCATCCCTTCGAGCAGTCCGTTGCCCGCTCGCAGTACCGAGACGAAGCACAGTTTCTTGCCCGCCAAAACCGGTGCCTCCATGGGTTCGATCGGGGTCTCTATCCGTCGGATCTCGAGCGGCAGGTCTCGGGTCACTTCGTAGGCCAGCAGCAGGGCGGTCTCTCGAAGCAGCTGCCGAAAGTAGGCGGTCGGCTGGTCCTTGTCGCGCATCAGGGTGAGCTTGTGCTGCACCAGCGGGTGGTCGACGATGGTGATTTTGTCCATGGTTCGGGTCTCTGGTTGGTGGCCGGGTCGATTCTAGAACACGGTTCCAGTCAGCTGCAGGTTCAGCGGCGGCGGAGCATCGGGGTGCCGCTCCTGGGCCAGACGCCGGCCGGTCGACCAGCTGCCGCCCTGCAGCAGGCAGGCCAACGGGAATTGGTCGCGGGTCACCCCGAGCCTGTCACGGACCCTGGGCGCGAGCGCGTCGAGCAGCGCCACGGTGAGGGCACGCCACTCGACCACGGGTTCGGCGTCGACCGTCAGAGGACGCTCGGCCAGCGACGGATCCAGTGGGTGAATGACCCCCGCGTCGATAAAAAGACCTCCGTTTCGGTACTCGGCAAGGCCGGTCAACCCATCGAGCTCCGTGACCTCGATACCGCCCCAGGCGAGCGGCTCTATCAGCGAATAGGCAAGCCACTGGCTGAGCTTGTGAAAGGGCACCAGACCGTCGCCGGAACCGGCACTTCGGGCCAAGGAGTGCCGGGCGACGTCGCCGAGTGCCGCCCCGTCCAGCGACAGGCCCTGCGGCCAGATCGGGTTCAGCTGCTGCAGCAGGTGGCCGAGCAGTGCGTCGGCGTTGACCGACCCACTGCCGATGGCGTCCAGCACCAGATCCGCGGGGCGCTGACCGGGACCGGCGCTCACCGCGGCGAGTACTTTGCCCAGCCGTTTAAGCAGATCGACCCGGCCGGCGAGGCCGGGCAGATCGTTGTCTCCATCGACCTGAAGTCCGCGGCCCAGCCGCCCGACGTCAAGTGCGTCAAGTGCGGCGGCATCGACCTGGCAGGGCTGGCCGGGATCGGACGAGAACAGGCCGGCAGCAAACATCCGGACACTGGCGACGGCCAGGCCCTCGGAGCGCTGATAGACCGAACCGGTCTCACGATCGTGGTACTGCCAACTGCTGCCGGCGCCAGCATCGAGCAGCACGCTGATGAACACCAGGTCCAGTGCCGCCCGGCAACGCACCTCGTCCGAAGACTCGACACTACCTGGCAGCACACGGGCTAGATCTCCATGCGGGGTTTCAAAATGCCGCCAGCGGCTGTGATAGGGCACGCTGAGATCGGGGTAGTTGCGCCGTGTTTCGTCGGCGACCAGTTGTGCGCAACGATCAAGCGCAGTCTCGTCGAGGGCAAAGTGCGGCAGTGTGCCGGCACGGGCAGCATCCAGGAACCAGCCACAGCGCTGGCGCACGGCAGCCGCGCTCAGCAGAGGAGGGTTTGCCCCGGATGCGGAGTCAGTAGTTTTCGAGATGCCGGCCACGAGTCTTCGACAGGTCGGCGGGGCTCGGCGCGTCGTCCGGCGAATAGTAGCCGGCAGCTTTTTTGGCTTGCATCTCGACCTGCGCGTCGTCGGGAATCAGCTCATCGGGGATCGACACACGTTCGCCCACCGTTATACCCTGTCCTGTGAGCGCGTCGTACTTCATATTGCTCATCGACACGAAACGGTCGATCCGCGTGATGCCCAGCCAGTTGAGCACATCCGGCATCAGTTCCTGGAACCGCACGTCCTGGACACCGGCGATGCACTCGGTGCGCTCGAAGTAGGCGTCGGCGCGGTCACCGCCGTCCTGGCGTTTACGGGCGTTATAGACCAGAAACTTGGTCACCTCGCCCAGAGCCCTACCTTCCTTGCGGTTGTAAACCACCAGGCCGACACCGTCGTTCTGTGCTTCGCGCACACACTCCTCGATGCCGTGCACCAGGTACGGCCGGCAGGTACAGATATCCGAACCGAAAACATCCGACCCGTTGCACTCGTCGTGAACGCGGCACGTCAGTCGACGGCTGTCGTCGACGAGGTAATCCGGATTACCGAAGATATACAGCGTCATGCCACCGATCGGCGGCAGAAACACCTTGAGATCGTTACGCGTCACGAGATCAGAGAACATGCCGCCGGTCTGCTCGAACAGAATGCGCCGCAGCTCGCGCTCCTTGAGGCCGAAGCGCTCGGCCACGCCGGGCAGGTGCCAGACCGGTTCGATCGCAACCTTGGTCACGTTGATCTCGCCGGTCTCGAGTAGAACGTTGCCGTCCACCGCGAGGTCGGACTGCGTGCTGTGAATCAACTCAGGCAACGATAGTCTGGCGCGGGTCACCGCGATGCTGGGGCGCACGTCCAGCCCGTCCTCGATCTGTTCCGAGAAGCACTGCGAAACGAGATGACCGTAGGGATCGAGCGACACGATGCGACTGGGATCGGACCACTGCGGGTGGGGTCCGATTCTGGTCACGGGGGCGGTATTGGTGAGATCCGGCCGGTGGGTCGGGTCCAGCGCACCGGCCGCAACGGCCAACGCCCGGTAAATGCTGTAGGAACCCGAATGGGTGCCGATGGCGTTGTGCCGGCCGTCACCGGTGAGGTTGGTGACGATCGGACCCCGCGCCGCCGCGTCCGCGGCACCCCAGTGCATCGCGATCGGCGACTGGTCCCCGGTCGGGTGGGAGTTAAGTACGATGTGGCGCGGTCTGCCTGTAACAGCCGCGTGATCTTCGCTCATAACGTTATTCTTGGTTGCTTCGGGTCGGGCCCGGCAGGCACTTATTTCGCAGCAGAAGAGGGCGGACTCTACTCCTGCTGGGCGGCTGCTTCAACTCCGGATGGAGGGTCATCCGGGCCTGTCATGCGAGGTTTGTGAGGGGGCGAGAAGCGCAGCGCGGCGGCCCTAGAATATGCCGAGGTCCAGACCCGCGGCGAGTGCTTCGCCCAGCGCCTCGCACTGCCCGATGAAGTCGTCCTGCCAGTCGCCGCGGCAGAGGACGGGCTCCTGCACTGCCCGCCAGCGCAGCCCTGTGACAATGCTCTCGATGCCGCGTCTTGTGCCGGTACCGTCGTGACCGGCGCGGATGTAGAGCGCGTAGGGCAGGCCTTCTGTTTTCTCCAGGCACGGCGAATAGATGCGGTCGAAAAAATCCTTGAGCGCGCCCGACATGTAGCCGAGATTCTCCGTGGTCCCGAGGATGACCGCCTGCGCCGACAGTACGTCATCGGGTTCCGTGTCGAAAGGGCTGCGGGCGATCACTTCGACGTTTTCGATGGCTGCTGACTGCGCCCCGACCACCACGGCGTCGAACAACCGCCGGGTGTTGTCCGACGGCGCATGGGCAACGATCAGCAGGCGCTTTCTGTTCGACACGGTACCGATTGTGGAGCGGCCGCCGGCCTGCGACAAGGCACCGGCCGCGCTGCGTGACATAATCAGACCGGGTACCACCCGGTTCGGTCCCCAGCACAAGAGACACGCCGCATGAGCCTGTTTGCCTCCCGGATGGACACTTTGCGCGCGGCGCTCAGCGCCGCCGGACTGGAGGTGGCGTTGATCAGTGATGACGACAGCGTTTATTACCTGACCGGCTTCTACGACTACCTGCACATGTCATTCGGTCGTCCGACCCTGCTGGTGGTACCGGCCGACGGCCAGAGCCTGCTGATCACGCCAACCATGGAACTCGAGATGGCCGAGGCCTTGGCGGTGGTCGACCGAATCGCGCCGTGGAACGACGGCCTGGGCGAGGAATGGCGCGAGGCGCTGCCAGGCGCTCTGGAAGGAGCCGGGCCGGTCGCCATTGAACCCGAACTGATGCCGCCCGTGGTGCGCGAGTTTGTCGACACCCTGATCGAGGCCGGGCGGCTGGCTGACGTGACACCCATCATCGCGGAGATGCGCATGATCAAGTCGGCCGAAGAGCTCGATCTTGCCCGCCATGCCGGCGAGGTCGCCAACGCCATGATGAGCGCCGGCCGCGCTGCCATCGGCGACGGGGTCCCGGAGTATGAAGTGGCGCTGGCCACCTCTGCAGCCGGCACCCGCAAGGCGGCTGAGCTGCTGGCGGCGCACTACCGTGACGCGCACATGTCGCCCAACACCCACTTCCTGCAGATCATGGCCTCGGGCGAAGAGATCACCATGTCGCACCACCGCGCCAGCACCCGCGTGATGCGCCGCGGCGAGCCGGTCTTCCTGTGCTTCTGCGGGATGACCAACTTTCACCGCTTCAAACTCGGTTTCGACAGGACCTTCTGGATCGGCGAGATGGCCGATGCCACGCAGCAGGCGATCTACCAGACTGCGGTCGACAGCCAGGCGGCCGCCCTTGGGGTACTGCGCCCCGGCGTCACCGCCGAGTCGGTACATGCGGCCTACGCCGAGGTCATTCAGGAGGCGGGTTACGCGTATCCCTTCCGCTGCGGCCGTGCAACGGGCTACAGTTTTCTTGAGAAACCACAGCTGGTGTTTGGAGACCGAACGGTGCTGACACCCGGCATGGTGCTGGCGGTCGATGGCTCGGTCAGTGTTGCCAGGACCTTCCGCGCCCAGGTGGGAGACAGCTTCATCGTGACCGACGACGGCTACGAGCAGCTGACCTCACATCCCAAGGCCCTTGAGGATGTGATCCTGTAGACAGATTCAGACTCCCGGACTAGCTGATCTGGACCTCGAGCCCGGTCGGTCCAGTAGGTGCGTTGATGCTCCAGCCCTCGATCGTGAGATCGAACGGACACGCGGAGACCACGCAGATCAGATCCATCAGCGCCTCCAGCACCACGAAACCCCCGGCCGGCACCGGATTGGGCGGCGACACGAAGGTACCATCGTCCTCGACCCGGGTATGGGTGAAAAAATTGATCGGCTGCGGCACCACCTCGATGGCATGACCCAGCCGCCGCATAGCGACGTGCAGGTTCTCCGAACAGCTGGCGTGCGGCCCTTCATAGCCCAACTGTTCGTAGCGGAACTGATCGCAGGCTGCGATCATCATGTCGTGCGTGTTGCCGGCGCCGTCTTCGACAAAATCCAGCATCGGCCGCCGGAAGCGACTGAGCAGTCTGTCGCCCTGGCGCGGGTGCACGTTCCGGGTCCAGACCCAGGTATGGTTGGGTGACAGCCATTCGTCGGTACCGTGCGCGTTATAGGCAAAGAAATCCGCTGCCTGCTGGCCGTGCGGCGTGCTGATGCGAATCTGCTGGCCGCGACCGACATTGAAGGCCCGGCCTTCGCGCGCCGGAATGATATGCGCGGTCACGACACGCTAGCTGTCTGTCTCGTCGACATCGAGCTGTCCAGTCATGCGCCGTCGTATGTGAGACCAGGAGATGCCGGCCGAAAGAACACCTGAGAGCCCGGCAAGTACCAGCCAGGTGAGCGCTGCCAGGTCGTCCCTGGAGATCGGCAGATAGGTCAGGACCATCCAGATCAGGATCCCGAAGAAAGCCACCGCAAGGCTCGTTCCGATCCAACCCAATGAACGCATCGTGGCGCGCAGAAAGATAGCCCAACCGATCAGCAGCACGATCCCGGCGAGCGCCATCAGTACGTTGCCTTGGCTGAGATCATGGACAATCGGCCGCACCCAGTGAAAGTACGACCACTCGGAAGGGTTGTAAGTAGCAAACACCAGCACCAGGGCTGCTACCAGCCGGAACAAGTAGTTGGTCCAGGTGAACTTTGTTCTTCCACGCGCCATGGTGTTTGCCCGGTTCGTGAACTGGAAGACCCAATTTATCGATTGCATAACGCATTGTCTATCCGTTTTCCCGGTTGCGGCCATCAGATCCTACACCGCTTAACCTGACCCGGTGGCCAGTGTCCGATTTGGCTTATGCAGCCCTGTGGGGTTTAATTCAGACGCGAATCGAGGAACCACAGACATGAAAATTGACGGCGGGTGTCTTTGTCGACACATCACTTACGAAGCCGTGGTTGATCCCGACAAGGTCGCGATCTGCCACTGCACGGACTGCCAGACACATTCGGGAACCGCTTTCGGTGTGGTGGTCGGCATCACCGATGGTCAGTTTCACCTTCGCAGCGGCACACTCAAGACCTTTGAGAAGATCGCCGACAGCGGCACACGGCGGGCACTCGCGTTCTGCCCGGAGTGCGGCACGCGCATTCATGCTCGGACGGTCGGTGAAGGCTCGTCGTTCTTTGGCCTGCGGCTCGGCACCGTGAACCAGCGCGACCAGCTGACGCCGAAGAGGCAGGTCTGGTCCCGTTCGGCCCAGGGCTGGCTGGCAGATCTTGAGTCCATTCCGAAGTTTGAGAAACAGCCGAAAATGTAAGACGCGGGGGCTTGTCCGGAAGTAAAAACCACTTTTCGCCATGGAATTCGATACCAAGATCGCCATCGTCATCCGCGATGACCTCGCCACCTGGCAGAAGCTGAACGTCACCGCGTTTCTGACTTCCGGCGTGACCGGTGCCGACCAGTCTCTGCTCGGGGAAGAGTACCAGGATGGGGCCGGCAACCGTTATTCACCGCTGCTGATCCAGCCGATCATCGTGCTTTCGGCGGACAGCAACAAAATAAAGACGATCTATCGGCGGGCCATGGACCGGGAAGTGCCGCTCTCTATTTATATAGAAGACATGTTTTCGACCGGCCATGATGCCGCGAACCGGGAGACCGTCAGGGCCCGGCAACCCGAAGACCTGCCGATCGTCGGTCTGGCACTGCGCGAGAAAAGAAAACTGGTCGACAAGATCACCAAAGGCGCCAGAATGCACAGCTAGATTCCTGGCCCGGAAAAGTAAGACAAGAGTCAGAATTCAGACCGGCACAAAGGAAAGGAGAACACTGTGAATTTCACCGACAAGATCGCGCTGGTCACCGGCGGCGGCAACGGCATCGGACGCGCGAGCGCACTTCTTTTTGCCGAACACGGGGCTGCAGTGGTGGTCGTGGACAACGACGCGGCAGCGGCAGCCGACACCGCCCGACTCATTACCGAACAAGGCGGGGACGCCCTTGATGTAGCAGCCGATGTATCACGCAGTGACCAGGTCCAGGCCTACGTCGCCGCCGCCCTGCGCAAACACGACCGCATCGACTGCTTTTTCAACAACGCCGGAATAGAAGGCCAGGTTGCGCCGACAGCAGAGTATGACGAGGACGTCTTCGACAGCGTGATGGCGGTCAACGTCAAGGGGGTGTTTCTGGGGCTGCGGCACGTCCTGCCGGTCATGCTCAAACAAGGGTCCGGCACAGTAGTCAACAGCGCATCGATCGCAGGGCTGGTCGGTTCTCCCGGCATGCCGGCCTATGTTGCTTCCAAACATGCTGTTATCGGCCTGACCAAGGTCACGGCCGGGGAGGTGTCGGGTGCAGGCGTGCGGGTCAACGCAGTCTGTCCAGGTCCGATCGAAACGCGCATGATCCAGGGCCTTGCCGAGCAGATCAACCCTAGTGACCCGGACACGGTGCATAAGGGTTATCACTCGAACATTCCGCTGGGCCGTTACGGCCAGGCCGATGAGGTGGCCAATGTGGTGCTTTTTCTGTGCTCGGACCTTGCAAGCAACATCACCGGTGCCCAGTACGTGGTCGATGGCGGGCGAACCGCAAGCCCCCCAGGGGTGACCAGCAAACCGGATTAGCCTGATCCCTGTCTCGAGACAGGGGACTGTGCGGAAAAGAGAGCTAAGCGCAGTGGTTGTATGTATGCTGCATCTGTCGTTCTTGACCCGCGATGTGAAACACAACAAACAGGAAATAGGAAACGATGACTGAAACCCTGACGCTGGAGTCCGTGACCGCCCGGGCTGTGCTGTTGCCGCTTGCCCGTCCCGTGGTCGCCCGCATCGCGACGATCGAGCAGTGGCCGCTGATTCTGATCGATCTGCACACGCGGGAGGGGATCACCGGCCGGGCATACCTCGAACCTTATGTACCCAAGTCGATGCAGTATCTGATACCGGCGCTCAACGATCTGGCGGAGATGTTCCGCGGCCGGCCGGTGGTGCCCGTAGACATGTACGACCAGGCGCGGAAATCCCTGCATTTCGTCGGCTATGAAGGCCTTGCCATGATCGCGGTCGCAGGTTTCGACATGGCCGCGTGGGATGCGCTCGCCCGGGCTGCGGATCTGCCCTTGTGCGAGTTTCTGGGAGGCTCACGGGCGCCGGTGCTGAGCTATAACAGCAACGGGCTGTGGCTGAGCGAACCCGCGGCTGTTGCCGCTGAAGCGGTGGAACTGCGCGAAGAGGGCGGGTTCCAGGGCCTCAAACTGCGCATGGGCCGCACCCGGGTGAAAGACGATATCGCCACCTTTGAAGCGGTGCGCAACAGCGTGGGTGACGACATGGCCCTGATGGTCGATTTCAACCAGGGGCTGAACCGTGCCGAGGCGCTCTACCGCTGCCATGCCCTCGATGACCTCGGACTGGCCTGGCTCGAAGAACCCATTCTGTATGACGATCTGGAAGGCTATGCCGAACTCGCCCGGCAACTCAAAACACCCCTGCAGATCGGCGAGAACTTCTACGGCCCGCGCGAACTCTACAAAGCCATCCGGTTGCAGGCCTCAGATCTCGTGATGCCGGACTTCATGCGCATCGGCGGGATCACGGGCTGGCTGCGGGCGGCTCCCATCGCCGCTGCTGCCGGCATTCCTGTCTCTACTCATCTTTACCCTGAGGTCGGCGCCCATGTAATGCGAGTGAGCGAGACCGCCCATTGGCTGGAGTGGCAAAGCTGGGCGGATCCGATCCTCTTGGAACCGTATCCGATCATCGACAGTCATCTTCACATCCCCGATAAGCCAGGCCTGGGGCTGGAGTGGAACGAAGCAGTGGTGAAAGCACACCTCTGCTGACCACCTGCGGCCGGCCGGGAGCGCTGTTTCAGTTTGTCCTGGACCTCGGTGTGATGCCGTGCGAGTGAAGATGCATGGCGAGATCGATCACGATCTTGATCACGACGAACACCACAATGGCCGTTACCGGTGAAGGTACGGATTGCGCCACAGAAGCGCCGATCAGAACCGTCAGGTGGATGAGAATGATCCGCGCATAGGGTTTCCAGAAATAATCGGCGAATCCCTTTTCGAGGTATTCCTGCCGACCAAAATAATTGCGCCACAGGGAAACCCCGTGGCTGACCAGCAAAGCGACGAAGAAGAGCTTGAGGGCCAGAAATTCATGATGAATCCAGAAACTCGATTGCGACCCGAACATCAGGAGAACAAATACCCCGTGAACCAGGGTAAACAGACCATAGTGGGCGGTAAAGAAAAGGGTGACGCTCACTTTATCCTTTCTCGAGCCGGGATCTACCGACCGCCCGTTCAGCTTGACCCTGGTGGCTGATCTGCCCTGGGCAAAGAGCATTCGGATGACCGTGGAGCACCCGACAACGATGTTTTCCAGCCAGTACAGCAATATGACATCGAAGGCGTTCCAGCCGAGGAAGAGCGCACCCAGAATCGGGATCAGGTTCACCAGTACCAGTACCTGCGCACTGGGCAGCCGCAGTGCCCCTAAAGCTTCCGATAACCGCGCAGGCCAGGCGTTCACGGGCCTTCAGTCCAGGTTTGTCGCGTTGACGGACGGGCCGAATGGATTGCAAAAACCATCATTGCCTCGGCTTTGTGGATTCTGATCAGCTCGTCTCAAGGCGGTAATAGATCGTCCGGTGCATCACGCAGGAGCGCCTTTTCGACGTTGTCAAAACTCATCAGTGCCATCAGACGGGTTGTTCTGCCTTCTACCGGCGTGACGCGATGCAGGCTGTGCCGGCCCCGGAACAGGACCATATCTCCGGGCTGAAAACTCACTGCGATGCGTTGTCCGTCATTGCCGTTCAGAATCGATTCAACCGACGGGAAGTTTTCGTCTTCACTGCTCCGCACCGCAGGGATGTATTCGAAATCGCCGCCGGTTTCAGCGGGCCGCAGCAATATTGATGCAACCAGTTCACACGCATCAAAATGCCACCCTAACTGGTCATTCCGGGCCATTACCGTGTAATTGAGTGACCCCCTCGGATCGCTGTAGCGGTAAAGCGGCGCACCGGGTAGCAAGTCCCGGATAAACGTCAACAGATCGTCACCTTCAAACAGCTGTCTCAGCGGAGAGTCTGAAGAAATCAGCTTGCGGGAGACATACCGCACGGCAAATCGCACCGTTGCGTTCCGGGGGTGGCCTGCCGGGTAACTATCGTCCGGCTGACCGTAATAAGGCGTGTACTGATTGTTGCTCGGATGGGCCTGAGATTCGAGGGCGATGGCGTCCTGCCGGCAGCGGGATAACCCCTCGGGGCTCAGAAACTGGGGAAAGCGACAGGCACCCACCGATGCCAGCTCCGACCGGGCAGACGCTATCCGTTGCAGCGTCTGCGGATCGGCCATTCTGTGAATGGGGTAAATCTCAGAATTTACAATGGACTCCATAGTGGTGTTCGATTTGAGAATGTCCTGCCGCACACCAGGGCTGTATATTCAGATCGGTCCCTGGTGACTATAGCAGTGACAAAAAGATGAAAACGATCAGAACGTTTCCGCCCAAGATAAAAGTATTGGAGAAGGGCGTCTGGATCCGAATGAAGCGGGGCGACCGGCTCGCCGCCCGGATCTGGCTACCGGAAGATGCAGGGCCGGACAATGTTGTCCTTTGCTTTGACTAACTCCACATGAACGTTACCTCGGTTATCGAAGGTGATGTCACCTGTATATGGTCGGGACCTGCCCTTTGCGGAGAGGGACCCGTGTGGATACCCGACCAATCGGCACTCTACTGGGTGGACATCGATGGGTGCAGAGCACACCGATACGACGTCACAAACAGCGAGGTGACGACCTGGGCACTGGTCGAGGAAACCAGTTGGTTACTGCCTTGCCAAGGCCGCAAAGAGTTTATCGCAGGCTGCAAGACGGGGGTGTATCTTGTCGATCTCGCTGCTGGGAAACGGGTTCAATTATTCGACCCCGAACCTGATCAGCCGGACAACAGATTCAATGATGCTAAAACAGATTCAGACGGTCGAATCTGGGCTGGCACCATGCGGGATGGCGGCCCCGAAAAGACCGGCTGGCTCTACCGTATTGAATCCGATCTCAAGTATCAGCGTTGTGACGGCCCCTATGCAATAACGAACGGTCCGGCAATTTCACCCGAAGGTGATGTTCTGTATCATGTGGATACCTGCGGCGGCCTGGTTTATGCATTCGATAAACATTCTGACGGCGAGCTACGGAATCAGCGGGTATTCGTCACCATCGACCCATCAGATGGTCAACCGGATGGACTTACAGTCGACAACAACGGCTATGTCTGGCTCGCACACTGGGGTGGTTACCGCTTAACGAGATTTACGCCCGATGGCCACGTGGATGGTATCGTCCCGGTTCCGGTGCCGCAGGTCACCAGCTGTACCTTTGGTGGAGCGGACATGAGTACTCTGTTTATTACGAGTGCAGCACGCGACGTTGATCTCACAGCTTATCCCAACGCCGGGGGGCTGTTCTGTGTGGCTACCTCCGTATCCGGTCCAGTCGTCCAGCCATTCAGAATGTCGAATGCTACGGATAGAGTCACTGGCTGAGAGCACCTGGAACTGTGGACAACGACTCTCCACGTTGGTGCCTGCTTAATCTACAAACGTTGTACTCGAAAATCGGGGAATTGATTCCATGAAGGTAGAGGCCATAGCCACTTACCCCAAGCCTCGTGAACAGAGTCGGCGTCATCACCGGTGGCGGTTCTGGTATCGGTGCCTCGACAGTCTTCAGACAGTTATCCAGTCGATCGTTGATTCCTCCGGACCGATTCGGATTCTTGTAAATAACGCCGCATGAGATGACCGGCATTCAGTAGAGGAGGTAACACCGGAGTATTTCGACGAGAAATTTCCGGTAAACATGCACCATCATTTTTTGCTGCCCAGTCTGTCATTCCGGGAATGAAATCCGCTGGTGGCGGTTCCATCAACAATATGGGCTCTATCAGTTGGATGATTGGTTCGGAAAATATGCCCCCCTATCGGGCTGCTAAATCCGCAATCGTTGGACTAACGCGGGCACTGGCTCGTGAGTTGGGTCCGTATAACATCCGCGTCAATTCAATTCTCCCCAGATGGATAATAACGGAACGACAGAAAGAATTGTGGCTCACGCGCGAAGGAGAAGCAGAGTTGATGCAGCGTCAATGCCTAAAACGAAAACTGGAGCCGGATGAGATTACAAAGATCGTTTTGTTTTTCGCTTCTGATGACAGTGGAATCTGCACCAATCAGAATTTTATCGCTGATGGTGGCTGGGCTTGAATTCAAATATTTTTATCTAGAGAAAAGCGATGAAAGAAAACGAGATTCATATTGTGACCACGTTTCCACGGCCGGTTCAGGAGATTGAAAACATTTTCATTCCCCTGGCGGACGGTATTCAACTGGCCGCGCGCATCTGGTTACCCGAGGATGCCGAACAGAACCCCGTACCGGCGATTCTGGAGTTTCTGCCTTACCGCAAACGCGACGGGACGTCAGAGCGAGATGCATTGACCCATCCGTACTACGCGGGCCACGGCTATGCGTGTGTCCGGGTGGATATGCGGGGAGCCGGAGACTCTGAAGGCATTCTGGAAGACGAGTATCTGAAAGTCGAACAGGACAACGCACTGGAAGTACTGGAGTGGATCACTGCACAGCCCTGGTGCAGCGGCCAAACCGGCATGATTGGTATTTCATGGGGCGGGTTTAATGGACTGCAGATCGCAGCCCGCCGGCCGCCCTCCCTCAAGGCTATTGTGACGATCGCGTCGACCGATGACCGCTACGCTGATGATATTCACTATTTGGGCGGTGTCATGATCAACGATGCGATGTCATGGGGAGGCACCATGTTCGCCTTCAATTCCAGACCGCCCGACCCTGCCATTGTTAAAGAAGGCTGGGATGACCTGTGGATGGCGCGGCTTAAAGCGAATGACCCCTGGTCGATGAAGTGGCTGTCACACCAGACCAGAGACGCCTTCTGGAAACATGGATCAGTCTGTGAAAACTATGCGGACATAGAATGTGCAGTGTACGCGGTCGGGGGCTGGGCAGATGGTTACTCCAACGCCGTGCCTAGAATGCTGGAAGGCCTGACGTGCCCCAGGAAAGGTCTTGTTGGCCCTTGGGCTCACAAATACCCCCACTTTGCATTGCCCGGGCCGCGAATGGGATTTCTACAGGAAACCCTGCGCTGGTGGGATTACTGGCTAAAAGATATCGATACCGGCATTATGGATGAGCCACAGTATCGCGTCTGGATGCAGGACAGCGCACCGCCTGCGACACACTACCTGGTTCGAAACGGCCGGTGGGTCGCTGAGCCGTCCTGGCCTAGCGCGCACATTCAATGGCAGAAAACTTATCTGTCTCAGAAACGATTGACCGATCAGCCCGGTAATAACGAAGAAATTCAGATTCACACACCGCAGACCATGGGCGCTCGGCAGGGTGAATGGTGTGGCTATGGGCCGGATCCGGATCTTCCCGCGGATCAACGCGAGGACGATGGCTGTTCCGTTGTATTTGAAACTGATCCGCTCGCCGAACCTGTAGAGATTCTGGGTGCGCCGGTACTGACATTACAGCTGGCATCCGATCAGCCGAATGCATTCATTGTCGCCCGTCTGAACGACGTAGCACCTGACGGTGCATCGACCCGGGTGACGTTTGGGGCGCTGAACCTCACTCATAGAGAGAGTCATGAATTTCCTGAACCTTTGGTGCCGGGTGAAACCTATGAAATCCGTCTTCAGCTCAACGATGTGGCTCAGGTATTCCCGGCAGGACACCGAATCCGTATTGCTATATCCAATACGTTATGGCCTTTGTTCTGGCCGTCACCGGACCTGGTGACCCTCACCTTGAACACCAGGGAAAGCCATCTGGAACTGCCGATACGACCACGGCGTGAATCCGATCAGGAATTAAGACCGTTCGAACGCGCGGAGAGTTCACAACCACAATCTGCTGAGGCGCTTGAACCGCCGGCTTATAAACGCGTAGTGGAGCGTGACGATAGGCTGGGCGAATCCCGACTTACGGTCATTGACGACACCGGCATGACCCGCCTCACCGAGTTGGGCTGGGAACATGGATCCGTATCCAGGCAGAACTACTCGATTCGCGATGGCGACCCCAATTCCGGGAAAATCGACCTGCACTGGACGATGCGCTTCCGGCGACCTGATGCGGATCTCGACATCCGAACAGAGACACGGTCGCGATTGACCTCAACGCGAACCGAGTTCCTCTTCACCGCGGAGATGGACGTGTACGAGCACGAAAAGAAAACTTATTCCAAGACCTGGTCCAGGTCATTCGCCCGTCATCTGAACTAGTCTGGGCGTCGCTGAATGAGGGGTCTCCACTTCTCGAATCGGCACTGACCCACTTCGGCTCATCGAAAATACTCCTTTACCTTTCTCCGATCACGGAGACCACCTTACAGTCCGCTGACGAACCGCTGGATGGCGGCATTGACCGTCTCCGGGTGGGTCATGTTCGGGGCATGGCCCGCACCGTCGATCCGCACCAGCCCGCGGCAATCCGGCAGCGCAGCCTCGATCACTTTGGCTTTGTCCATCGGGATCGCCTGGTCATCCTCACCGTGGATCAGCAGAACCGGGCAGCGGATCTGGCCCAGCCGGTGTGTGATGTCCTCGCGCGACAGCAGGGTCTGTGCCGGATAGGCCACTGTGGAGCGGTCGCGGGCGTCCCAGATGGCCTGCCATTTTGCAATCAGCTCCGGATCGCCCAGTACCAGATTACCGACCAAATCACCCACGTCGCCGAGCGGTTCACCGCTTTGCCAGTGGGCCATGACTTCCTCGTAGCCCGTGATCTCTTCAGGCGTGTTGACCCCGGATTCGCTGCCGATCAGCACAATGGCACGCACCCGGTCGCGGTGCGTGAGTGCCGCACGCAACGACAGGAATCCGCCCTGGCTCATACCGACGAACACCGCCTGGTCTATACCCAGATGATCCAGCAGTGCGACTGCGTCATCGGCCGAATCCCAGTAGGTAAAAGGACCGGTTACCGGTGTCCCACCGAAACCCCGCTCGTCCCAGGCGATGCAGCGGCAGGTGCCGGAAAGCGCAGCCACCTGCGCATCGAACATGGTCAGGTCAAGAAAAAAGCCGTGACTGAAGATCAGCACCGGGCCCCCACCCCCTGAGTCCGTGTAGTTGATGGACTGGCCGTTGATCTTAGCTATCGGCATGCCCTGGCTCCTGCGCTCTGTGTTCTATTGCTTGGGTGTCGACAGCCGGACCCGGTGCATCAACCTTTGACCTTCGATGTCTGAAGGGTCCGAAGCCGAGTGCAGCACCAGCGTATTAAGCCAGGCGACGAAATCGCCTTCCTGCCACTGGTGCTCGTAGCGCACGCCCTTCTTGACACTGGGCCGTAGCGCCTGACTCAGGATATCGACCGTCTCATCGATATCATGCCTGATCGCACCACTGTCTACATCCACCAGATAAACGGCTTTACCCGGCGTCACATAGAAGGACTCCTGTCCGGTCAGGGGATGCCGGCGAATACATCTGTGGCGTCCCCCGCCCACCGCGTGTTCATGGGCCAGCTTGAAATTCCGCATTCCGGCCGAGGCATCCTGCGGGTCAACACCAAAGCCGATGCGCCGTGTGCCGTCATCTGTCATGTACGAGGGACCGGAGTCCACCCGGCGTGATTCATCGGGAAACTCGTCGTTCGGCGAACGCATGTACACCACCTGGCAGTGCCGGAGCTCTTCGGTAATATCGGGATCCATTCGCTCCATGGCACCCACACCGGAGGTGAAATAGGTCTCGCCGCCAGAATCGCTCTGCCAGCCGACGGGGTTATACATGGTCGTCAGTTCCGGCAAGCCGCTGTGCATGTCATGCAGGCCGTCGGCATGCCAGGCTGAGAAGGTGAAGCCGAGTACCGGGGTCAGCTGAGTGTTCTTTATTCCGTGGTAGTTCTCGAGCATGACATTGCCGAGCACGGAGACCTGGGGACAGTCCGGCAGCTGTGCGCCCCCGCTGACCCGGTGTTCCGTCGTGGGTGCGCCAAAGCCGAACAGAAACTCGCTCTGGGCGGGATCATGCCAGCCGAAGGCCTCGTTGAAGGCGACCTCGCCGTGAGGCATCAGGGCATTCTGCTCCCGGAACAACAGCAGTCCGTGTTGCAGAAGACCAGCTCTCAAGGTCTCGACCGCCTGCGTTGAGAGATCAGCAGAAAGATCGACACCGGAACACTCGGCAAAAGGCTGTGTGCCCGCGCACTGGGCGATGGGCTTGAAGGCGATCGTCATCCGGTAGGGTTCACCATTGACTGCCCGGTGGGCCCAGAGACACCGCTGATGCCCCGGGCGCGCGGGCGGGTAAACGGCTGGTGTCCGCTTTGCCGGGTCACGGGGTTCGCCCCCTGACCCTGACCTCTGCACCCTGCGCTTCCGGCTCAAGGTCGGTCAGCTCCGCCGGGAACCCGTCCGCCCGAAGATCGGTACCGCAGTCGTCCTCCAGGCGTTTGACCACCATGGACGACCAGGCCCGTGCCCCGTAGCGCATCAGGCCGTCCTTCATGACGTCCACCACCTTTGGCGAGAGGTCCAGCGGTATGTTGAATTTCTGGCCCAGCTCGTTGAAGAGCGACATGTCCTTCACCTCGTGGTCCATGGTGAAGTTGATGTTGTAGCTGCCGTTCAGGATCACCTGGCCTTCGGTTTCGTGAACAAAGGAATTGCCGGACGAGATGCGGATGGCCTCGTAGGCCACACCCAGGTCGATACCGGCTTTTTTTGAAACCATGAAGGCCTCCCCGGTAGAGATGAGCTGGACGCCGGCCAGGTAATTGGTCACCACTTTCATGACGGATGCACTGCCCAGTCCCCCGGTGTAAAGGACCTGCCGTCCGATCGCCGTAAGAATGGGCAGGACTTTCTCGAAGGCGGCCCGGTCACCGCCTGCGAAGATCGCGATATTGCCGGTCGTCGCCCGGTGGCAGCCGCCGGAAACGGGGCTGTCCAGAGGCGTCGCGCCCCGGGCCTCGACCAGCGCGCCCAGGCGTTTGATTTCGGATTCGTCGGTGGTACTCATCTCCAGCCAGATCTTTCCGGCCGACAAGCCGGCGATCACACCATCGTCGGCCTCCATCACCGCAGCCGAGACGGCCGGTGACGGCAGGCAGGTGATGACCACGTCGCAGGCCTCAGCCATGTCACGCGTACTGTCGGCCCATTCCGCACCCTGTTCGATGAGGGGTTGCGCCGTGCTGCGGTCGAGGTCCCGCACCAGGGTATCGAATCCGTGCCGCACCAGGCTCCCCGCGAGCTTGGCCCCCACATTACCCAGACCGATAAAACCGATTTTCATGATTGTTTACCCTGTGAATGAAACCGAATCTGCAATCATCCCCTGCTCTGGGTTGCCTGCATCACCGCTGCCAGCTTCGCCCTTCGGGCCAGGGCTGCGGGAGCGAGATCTTCAGCCGGCGGTTCATCTTTGCCGAAGTGCCTGTAGCGGTCTTCACCCCGCACCAGCAGCGCCGTGTCCTGGTCGTGTTTGGTCTGGCGCATTGCCGGCGCGATGTACTGCACGTTCAATCCGATGCGCCGATCGGCGCTGCGGTTCGGCATCGAGGCGTGCAGTGTCCAGCCGTGATGAAAAGACGCCTGACCGGGCTGGAGCGGACACAACACGGCCTCGTCCTCGTTGACATCGGCCACGGTCTGCCCCTGGTAGAGGATGTTCTCCGGGTCATTGGTGACGTCGTGGTGAAGGCGTCCCCGGCGGTGGCTGCCGGGCAGCATGCGCATGCATCCGCTCTCGGCGGTCGCGGGCGACAGCGCCAGCCACAGGGCCACTTCCTGATCGCCGCTGAAGCCCCAGTAAGTCAGGTCCTGGTGCCAGCTGACGTGGCCCTCTGAATACGGTTCCTTGACGATATAGCCCGCACTGTAGAGCAGGATATCGGGCCCGATCATGTGTTCGACCGCATCGAGGACCCGCGGATGAACCGCCAGTTCATAGGGAGAGCGCAGGATCGTGTGCACCTTGTACTCGTAGTGCAGCGCTCCGAATTTGGCTTCGGCCTCTTCCATACGGCGGCGGTGCGCTGCCGCCTCTTCCACAGAAAGAATCTCGAGCGGGGATACGAACCCGTCTCTCGCGAAATCCCGGGCGATGTCAGCCGGATCTACTGGGGGCATGATGCATTGTCGCAGCCATTGTGATCACTCCAGAGGCCTGGGTCTGTCATCTTCCGTCTGCCGCCCACCCAAACACAAGCAGGCACAGATCACTTCGCTATCTTAAACCCAAACCGCCATCAAACAGTTGCTGGTGATCACTCGGTCACCTGCAACGCCACCGTGCCGAGACCCGCAAACTCTGCGACGAGCTCATCTCCCGGAGTGACCCAATAGATCTCGGTCGCGGTGCCGGTATTGTGCATCTGCCCGGCCTTCAGGCCGTCGCCATCGCGCGACCTGGCATTGGCCAGCCAGACCAGCGCCTGCAGCGGATCACCGAGTACGTTTTCGCCGGACCCCTTGCGGACACAGCGGCCGTTGACGAGCAAAGACACCGGCATCCGGACGAGGTCAAGATCACGCCAGCACCGGCTGCCTGCCCCATAGACCAGGGCCCCGTCCGTGCCGTTGTCTGCAATGACCGACCACACCTCCTGGGCCGGCCAGTTCTCCAGATGGCCCGCGACCACTTCGATCGTCGGATGCACGGCCTGAACCGCTGCTTCGACTTCTGTTCGCTCATAAGGCGTCGCTCGGCACGACAGATCGCGAGCAAGCGTGAAACCGAATTCACATTCGATGACCATGGGTGGGTAATCCGAAGCCTTGAGCACCGCCGGTTCGGCAAACAGCACCGTCTTGAACAGCCGGGCGTAGTACGGCTCTTCAAGCTTGAGCATCTGCTGAATCTTCCGGTTGGTACACGCGCAGAACCAGCCGGCAGTTTCCAGTCCGAGTATCTCCGCCAGGCGGTCCTGCACCGCATAGGCCTCGTCGAGATTCCGGGGCCGGATCCCGGCAGGAATATGAGCTATGACGGATTTTTCAAGGCGGGCTTTTTTCAGCAGCTGGGCCGCCTGTTCGATCTCGGCCGGTGTCATGGTGTGTCGTCTGCGACTCTCACAGAACCCGATCCCTGGCGCGGCGGGCTACTCCCCCATACGCGCTTCTGATCAGAAGCCTCGTTCAGAAATTATAGCCTTCAGGATTTCAACTGCTTACAGCGGCGCCCGTTGCCCAGTTTGCAGGACAGTGCAGCGCTATGCAGAACACGACCCGAACGACTCCCACAAGCAGAATTACCGAGGGATAAAACTTTCTTCTATATATTGTGCGAACTCATGAACCATCGGGATCGAGAGAGACCCGCCAGTGTGACATGGCCCGGCTCATCTGCTTGGCGATTGCAGCGGCGGTGTATTGACCCGAGTCGAGCTTGGCGTGTGTCTCCCGTCCAGATGCCGCCATCTTCCGCAATTTGCGGAAACCGCGTACCCGGTCGATGTCGAGCATCGGTTGCAGGCGGGCAAGTACCTGGTCTTTCTGCTTGTTCAAAAGCCAGTGGGCAAAGGCAAGATCGCAGTCTTCATGTCCAATCGCACCGGTCACCACTCGAAAGTCAGGCCGGGCAAGACGCACGGTCAATCGACCCCAGGACAGGAATAACTGATCAGTGACCTTGCCGGGCCGGGGTTGTGGGTGCCTGGTCGCCTCCATCAGGCAATCGGGCGGCACACACCGTCCGTATCGGCGGGTGACTGTACGACAGTAACTCATGACTGCTCCCAGCGGGACTTGCGCATGTTTGAAAGATCAACCCGGGTGTTCTCGCCCAACTCGTTGAGCCGGTTCTGCAGCAGGCTGATCGAGAGCAGGTCATCGGTTTCCACCGCTGTATAGGTTGAGCACATACCGGGGCAGTCCTGAAAACGGAGCTCGCCAGCCGCATCGCTTCCCGCAGTCCCGAAGTCAGGACCCAGATCCAGACGGCGCAGATAGGAAAAGGCCCGCGCATTAGAACAATGATTCAGCGCCCAGCATTCAACCCAATGGTCTTCCGGTACCGGCTCATTGAGACCTCCGGGTTCCAGCTCCCACTCTTCGGCCCACTTCTCAATATCCTGGTCGTTCATGATGAACCACTCGCGAAAGGTTGGTGCTGGCGGCGGATACTCCGCAGGATCACCGAGATAGAACACATACGTATCGTCGAAACGAATATTGAGAGTGTTCGCCGCATTTGAAGGCGCTTCGATCAGAGGCTCACCGTGGTTCTCAACAAAAGCAAGGGCACGATCGAAGAACCGTGGCAGAAAAAGACCGCCGGCCGCAAGGCCGGTATTGATGAGAAATTGACGTCGGTTCATAACAGATCTCCACAGGCCCTGTAACTTGAGGAGAGAAAGCGCCCAGGGCCATGGAGGGCAGGTTCTCTCGCTTTAGCCAGGTATTTCTTGACCGCCCCGGCAAGCTGAAAGCTCAAATCCGGCGGTGTGCAGGCATCAAAACCCGCTCCTGCTATCGCAAAAACGGGCTGTCACCCCTTTTAGCGGTATTCATTAAGCGCCCGCAAGCATACAAATCGGCGCTGTCAGAATGTTACTTTGTCGAGACTCTGTCTGTGTGCAATTCAGGTGACGTTTTGCAGGCGTTCCTCATCCTTCATATCCGGCATAATCGTTCGTAAACTGACATCAGGGACCCCTCGTTTAGACAGACGACCGAGAAATAAATAGAAGTGCGATGAAGAGGTAACTTCATGATCATCGGTGAACTGAAATCCAAAGTCGACAAAATCTGCGACAAGAAGGTTGGTCGGGCAAGACCGAGAGTACCCGCAAATATTTAATGACGTCAGCTTTACCGTCTTTCGAATTTCATGATGATCCAGAAGTCATCTAGGTAAATAATGCTTATTCAGTAACAGTAACGCTGCTGACTCCTTCTGCAAAGATCATGATCGAAATAATTGCCGAACGATTCCACATTCTGCCAGACCAGGAACCCCGGAGGGGGGGTATGGCAGAGGTGTGGGAAGCTACTGATATGAAGACGAGGAGAGCAGTCGCGATCAAGAAGTTTTACGCAAGCAAGATGGGCGAGGTGTCACGCCAATCCTGGAATCGCGAACTTGGGGCCCTGGAAATTCTTAGAGGTCATCGAAATATCGTTGAAGTTCTTGATTTCGGTCAGATTGACGATTCCTGTTGGTTTATCGCTTTCGATTGGGTGGATCAGACACTC
>CAJXBY010000010.1 GCA_913051905.1 uncultured Gammaproteobacteria bacterium
TGCGGATCAGTCGGAACGGCGAGGACATCATAGCCAGACCAACCGGAGGGTCCGCGTTGAAAAGTACTTGGCCTTGCGTGAACCGTCTTCTATCTTTCCACGCACCGCACTCTGCCGCTCGCAACGCGGCAGTCACACAATCTCCTGTCATCTACGCTGCCATACTATCGGCCGTTGTCCATGCTGCAGTGCTGATCGGCTTGAACGCCACTGATGGTCCCGCAGATAAACAGAATCCTGAGTTACTGCTTGGCACAATCGTGGATGTCGCCCTGGTCATGGAAGCACTCGATAAAGGAGAAGCCCCGGATCCCTCCACCCCGTCGATCGAATCGGTTGCTGTACCGAGCGATACGAAAAGCCGGAAACGCGAGTCATTAGCGAGCGAAGTTCAAGGCACGATCGCCAAAACCAATCTCGAGGTGAACAAACGTGAGCAGCCAACCCCTAATCTGGTGCAGCGCCACGAGCAACATCGGCCCCGCAACCTCTATCGCAACGATGATCCCAGCCCTCTGGTACCTGAACTGGCCAACACGGTCGAGACCCTGAATTTGGAGCCCACGCTGCCAAGCCAGACCTTGATTGCGCCGTCACAGCCAAGTCTAGACCTTGTATCAAAAGCCGTGGCAGACAGGGCCAGTACTAAAGAAAGTGTTCTCCAGCATCAGGAAACGATGGCCATCGAACCTGCTCAGCCTTCCCTGCCAAAGGAAGCCACAGCCCTGCTCGACGAACAGGCCACACCGGCAGCTCGATCCCAAGAATTCTTAATACCTGCCGAGTCTGTGCAGGCATCGACAGAAGAGGTGAAAACTCGGGATGCGCCGGTTGATGCGTTGGCGATGGCTGAACCCCACCCCACTCCGGTCGGGCACCTTTTAGCGGCACCGCTATCGAGCGTAGCATCGGAAAGCGGAAATGCGGAACAAGACAGTAAGCCCCAACCGGTGTCCGGAAACAGAAAACCAGCTTATCCGATTTTAGCCAAAAAACGAGGGATAGAAGGCGAGGTTCACCTCAAGGTGCTGATCTCACTCTCGGGTCAGGTGGATACCGTCACCATTGAGCAGAGCAGCGGCTCTGTGTTACTTGACCGGGCCGCAGTGGAAGCCGTCAGTAACTGGCGATACCACCTACCGCTCCGCGATGGCAAACCGGTAACCGTAACCGACATCGTTCCCGTACAGTTTCGAATCAACAGTTCTTGATCCTGAACGGTACCAAACCCCTCTGGGCTGCAGGCCCCGTGGCCGCGGGAATCGGGTCCGTGTTTTAAATCACACCCTGGCGACGCAACCCGTCAATTCTCTCGCTGTCATAACCCAGCAGGTCCTCTAGAACTTCGACCGTGTGTTCACCCAGCAACGGTGGCGGCCGGTCATATCTGGGCGGGGTATCCGTAAGCTTTAATGGGCTGCCCACGGCTTCGAAATCCTCCGACAAAGGGTGGTCCATGGGGACCCGCATATGCCGATGGCGCACCTGAGGCAATTCCAGCACTTTGTCGATCGTATTGATGGGCCCCCAGGGTATACCGACTGCGTCGAAGTCGTCAGCCCAGTCAGCCGACGAACGCTGTCGGATGACTTTCTCGATAGTAGGCAGGAGTTCCCCCCGATAACGCACCCGTCCTGCATTGGTCGAAAAACGCTCATCCGTAATCAGTGCAGGCTCTCCAGTCAACTCACAGAAGCGCTGAAACTGGCTGTCATTGCCGATGGCGATGATGATATGCCCATCGGATGACTCAAAAACCTGGTAGGGCACGACATTGGGATGGGCATTGCCGGACCGTATCGGCACCTGTCCGGATATCAGGCAGTTCATGGCTTGATTGGCGAGTACTGCAACCTGGCAGTCGAGCAGTGCCATATCGATGTACTGCCCCTTGCCGCTTGACTCCCGGCTGAGCAGTGCTGCCTGGATAGCGGAAGCAGCGTAAAGGCCGGTCACTAGATCAGCCATCGCAACTCCGACTTTCTGAGGACCGGCACCCGGCACGCCGTCGCGCTCACCGGTAATGCTCATCAAACCGCCGGTACCCTGAATCATGAAATCATATCCCGCCCGGGATGCATCAGGACCCGTCTGCCCAAACCCTGTAATCGAACAATAGATCAGTTCCGGATGTCCCACCTTCAGCGAGGCATAGTCGAGACCGTATTTCTGCAGTCCGCCGACCTTGAAGTTTTCTACAAACACGTCGGAGCGGAGGGCCAGCCCCCGGATGATGTCCTGGCCTTCTGTGGACTGTATGTCCACGGCGACCGAGCGCTTACCGCGGTTGGCTGAAAGATAGTAGCCTGCCTCGCTGGTATCATCTCCGGCGGCGTTTTTCAGGTAAGGCGGCCCCCAGCCGCGGGTATCATCGCCGACTTCAGGACGTTCGATTTTGATGACATCGGCACCCAGGTCAGCGAGTAACTGAGTGCAGGAGGGGCCTGCCAGTACTCGGCTGAGATCCAGAATCCGGAACCTGGATAACGCCCCCAGCATGATGGAGTCAACCGGTAAAGGCCTGAATTCCTGTCTGTGATCGGCCCAGAATCAGCGCATGGACGTCGTGCGTACCCTCGTAGGTATTTACAGCTTCCAGGTTCATCATGTGGCGGATTACGTGGTATTCATCAGACACACCGTTGGCCCCGTGCATATCCCTGGCAGTCCGCGCGATATCCAGCGCCTTTCCGCAGTTGTTTCGCTTGAGCAGCGAGATCGCCTCGGGCACCAGTCTCCCCCGATCAATCATTCGCCCAAGCCGAAGCGCTCCCTGAAGCCCCAGGGTAATCTCAGTCTGCATGTCGGCGAGCTTTCTCTGGATCAACTGGTTGGCTGCCAGCGGACGTCCAAACTGCTCTCGATCGAGCACATAGCGCCGCGCGGCATGCCAGCAGTATTCCGCTGCGCCCATTGCTCCCCACGAAATACCGTAACGGGCCCGGTTCAGGCAGCCAAAAGGACCGCGGAGACCCACTGCCCCCGGCAACAGGTTTTCCTTGGGTACGGGGACGTTGTCCATGACGATCTCCCCCGTAGCCGAGGCCCGCAGCGAGAATTTTCCATCAATCGAAGGAGTCGATAATCCCTCCATACCGCGTTCGAGGATAAACCCCCGAATCGCATGGTCATCGTCTTTGGCCCATACGATAAAAACATCGGCGATAGGTGCATTGGTGATCCACAACTTGGTGCCGCTGATTCGGTAACCGCCATCCATAGCCCGGGCACGAGTCACCATTCGGCCGGGATCAGATCCATGGTCGGGTTCGGTCAGGCCGAAACAACCAACCCGGCTACCGGAGGCGAGGTCAGGCAGGTATCGGTTTTTCTGTTCGTCCGTCCCGTAAGCATCGATTGGATACATCACGAGACTCGACTGAACACTCATCATGGACCGATATGCTGAATCAACCCGTTCGACTTCTCTGGCGATCAGTCCGTAGCACACATAACTCAAGCCGGGACAGCCGTGCCCGTTGATGGTGGGGCCCAGCATCCCCATCTCACCCATCTCTTTGAAAATGCCCCGATCAACCGTTTCGTGCCGATTTGCGTCGAGGATTCGTGGCTGCAGCTGTTCCTGGCAGTAGCGGGCGACACTTTCACGTATCATGTGCTCTTCGTTGTCCAACTCGTCGGCGATAGCCAGGGGATCGGACCAGTCGAAGCTATCAATAGCGGGGTTCAGTTCTTTTTTCTGTGCCTCACGCATCTCGATTACCGTTCTCTTCCGGATATGGATCGCCACATTAGTATAATGTGTCCAGGAAGGCGTCAGTAGTTGATCGCCGTCGACGACTCGCAGCTCTCTTTAATCAGTTTGCAGATATTCACCGAACAGTTCTGGCCGTTGTTGCAGGTTATTCTCGTCGACCTGGTGCTAGCAGGCGACAATGCCATCATTATTGCACTTGTGGCCGCCAGTGTACCAACCCCCATAAGGCAGCGTGTCATCTGGATAGGCATCGCCGGCGCCGCCCTGATGCGCATCGCATTTGCGCTTGTGACCGTTCAGCTGCTGGAGATCACCGGCCTGCTGCTCGCCGGCGGACTATTGCTGCTGTGGGTGTGCTGGAAACTCTGGCGTGAGCTAGCCAAGTACAAATTGGCAGAAGCTCACCGGGACCACCAAGCGGATACAGCCGACAAACCTAAAACGACGGCCAATGCCATCTTTCAGATCATTCTGGCCGACGTATCGATGTCGCTGGACAACGTACTGGCGGTGGCGGGAGTGGCCCGAGGTGACTCACTGATCTTGATCATCGGCCTGGCTTTATCCGTGGCGCTGATGGCGTTTGCAGCAACTCTGGTCGCCAGGTTACTTGAAAAGCACCGGTGGATTGCTTATGCAGGCCTTGCGATAATACTCTACGTTGCGTTATCGATGATCTGGAGTGGAACACTTGAGGTCATGGAGTTCCTGACTAAATGAGATCAGTGACCCGGAGAACCCCACCCCACCTACCGTTCAAGGGTCTGCCGCCCGCGGCGACACTGGCTGGGGTGTTACTTCTCGCACTGCTGGCTACAACAACTCCGGCCAGTAGTGATGACCTGGCTGCCGCTGTCAGGGCTTACGAAATCAAAGATTACCCGACTGCGCTCAACATCTGGCGCGGTTATGCGCAAAAGGGACACGCGGAAGCGCAATATGCCCTTGGTGTTGCGTACTACAAGGGAGAAGGTGTCAAGAAGAATCTTGACCAAGCGATTGCCTGGTTCCGCAAGGCCGCCGACAACGGCCACCCGATTGCAATGTTCAATCTGGGCGCAGCCTACTGGGACGGACGCGGTGTCAGACAGAACTATGCCCAGGCCGCTGAATGGTGGCGCCGCTCGGCCGAGAAGGGTGAAGCGGTGGCGCAGTACAACCTCGCCTTGTGCTATCTCTCCGGTAAAGGCGTCGAATCCGACCTGCAAAAGGCCAAACGTTGGATCGAAAGTGCTGTTAAACAGAACCACCCCGACGCAGAGCAGGTGCGTCTCATTATCGAAAAAGAGATAGGACAGAATCCTCCCCCAGAAACGCCCGACGTCGAAAAAACCCAGACCCAACCTGTACAGACCGAGAGCGGAAACTACATCGATGCGAGCTACACCTCAGCCTCAGTCGGTGCCAGTGGCGCGGCGGCACGACTCGGTAACCGGAACTCGTCGGCACAATTCAAATTAGCTGCCACCACACCCGTCAAGATCGTAAAGACATCCGGTGAATGGTCAGAAGTGCGCGTCTCCGGTGGCATCAAGGTCTGGGTCTTTGGCCGTTATGTCTCGGGACAGGGTGACAGTGCCCGCATTACTGGTGTCGGCGTCCGTGCCCGTTCACGGCCCTCTTCAGCAGCTGATTCGATTGTCGTCGGCCGCTATACCAAAGGTGAGCGTGTCAGAATATCAGGTGTCTCCGGTGACTGGAAAAAGGTATCGGCACCCAAGACAGCCCGGGTCTGGGTTCGGACCCGGCAACTGGACATCCATCCCGGTGTGACGCAGAGATGGCTCGTCCGCTGGCAGTCTGCCGCACGGGGTGACGCTGAAGCGGGGCCACAGACTTCAGGCCAAGCCACATCGGGATCGGGTAACTCATCCGAGGCCGACGCCCCACCCCTGTTTCGTGCGGCCGTGGTCGCCGAACCCAAAGCTAAGATTCTCGGCCGTCCCGATCCTAGCGGCGCCGTGATCGCCCAGATGGACATCAACACACCGATCAAGATTATAGGCAGTAAAGGCCGATGGAATATGGTTCAGGTACCGGCCGGACTGAATGTCTGGGTCTGGGGCAAATTTGTTGACGAGAATGGAACCCAAGCGTCAATTAATCGCGATCGGGTCCGAATCCGGTCATTGCCCTCAACGACTAAAGAATCAGACATACTGGGTATTCTCGACAGCGGCACAGTCGCTTCCGTGGTCAGTCGAAAAGGCGACTGGATACGCCTGCGGGTGATGAATTCGGTATCCGGGTGGATGCGCAGTGACCATTTACGCACCTTGAGTTCTGTTTCAGACGACTGGCAGGCCCGCTGGTCGGCTGCCCGTACAGCAAACGGCCCTTAGCCTTCATCCTGATCCTCACCACCATCGATACCCACCTCGGCATTGTTCCAGAGCCCCAAAGACCTGACACCGTCTGGAGAGCGGGCCGGATGAGGCGGCCATTCTTCATAGCCTGCACCGGTTTGCTGCTGGGAACGCTCATCTACACGGACGCGACTGCGGATAGAGTCGATACCCGTATCGTAGAAAAAAGCCTGCAGTTAGGCCGGAGTGCCACGGCCATTCAACAGGCCGATGCTCTACTGGAAGTGCGGCCAGACAGCCCGGAACTGCTGTTCGTGAAGGCAAGAGCGCTCGCTGCAATCGGCAACGTCGATGCTGCGGTCGGACTTTATGAGCGACTGATCGCAGAACACCCCGGTCTGCCGGAACCCTATAACAACCTGGGCGTACTCTATGCCGCCCAGGGCGATACCCAACGGGCTGCCGAGCTACTTCAACAGGCCCTGGAAGCTCATCCCGTGTACTCCATCGTCTATCGGAATCTCAGCCAGGTGTATGCAGATCGCGCAGTAACTGCCTACCGGAAGGCAATGGGGGTCGAGGGCGCAGAATCCAGCGTGCCACTCGGGTTGTCAAACGTCAGAGTGCTTATCCGCCCGGTAACCGGTAGTCCGTGAACGAACCTGCCGTGCAGACCGCCCGGTTTTTCAATTGGTAACAGTATTCAGATTGAGACAGGCCGCAGCAGCCGTACTCCTACTGAGCGGTCTATTCCCATCGGTAGGAACGTTGGCTGCTAAAGCACATTACGAAATCCGTCTTCTGGATACCCTCGATAAGCTGCTCGCAGGTGATCACCAGCAGTCCCTGTCACGTATACAGCAGCTTCTCATCGACAATCCCGATTCTCGTCTCGGGCACCTCATTCACGCCGACCTGCTTGCGGCGCAGGCCGGTCTTGAAAAACCAGTCGATGCTCTCGCGGATGAATCCCATCGGGCGTCGCTGGTACAACTCCGAAAACAACTGACGGCGCGCTGGCGGTTTACTACCCAGCTTAAGGCAGAACGAACGGGCCGTATTCCAGCACGACTGGCCACCTTGGATCCGTCCCATCCGGATCTCATATACGTTGATCTGCCTGCTTCACGACTTTACCTGTATTCCTATCACGATGGGGAACTGGTGGTGACCGCAGATTATTATGCATCCATAGGGCGAAACGGTGCCGGAAAAGAGCGTGAGGGAGATCGGAGAACACCGGTGGGCATCTATTTCATCACCTCGTACATTCCGGACGGTCAACTGCATGAACGATACGGATCAGGGGCCCTGCCGATCAATTATCCGAACCCCCTGGATCGACTGAAGCAGCGCAGCGGATACGGTATCTGGCTGCACGGGACCGAACCGGGTTGGGTGAATCGCAGCCCACATGCCACAGATGGTTGCGTGAGCCTGTCTAACCGGGATTTCGAAGCGATGTATCAGGCCCTCCGCCAACCGTTCGGGACCCCAGTCATCATTGATGATCAACCAGAGTGGATCACCCCAACGGTGCAGGACGCACAGCACCCCGAATTCACTGACTTCACCAGGAGGTGGTCTGACAGCTGGCAGCGTAGTGCTATAACAACGCTCCGGACTTTCTACACCCATCCCGGGAAAAGCATTCTACTTGGCAAGGGCCCAGCAGACGGCGCTACTCGCCTTGTCAACACCGTGCTCTATTCCTATCCCGGCGAGCCAGACCACATGCTGGCCGTTCTACGATTCAGCATAAACCAAGATCAGATGCGCACCATCCATCAGTACTGGAAACAGCAATCCGGGGAGAACTGGAAAATCGTCAGTGAGACCCAGCTGGACCAGGAGTAAACCTCGGGCAGCCGGTCAGTACCCCCGCTCAAAATCAACCACGTACCGCAGTGGGTGGCCAGCGCGGTGGCGCTCGATATTATCAGCAACAACCTCCGCTGCCGTTCTCGAGTTGGTGAGGCTTGCAATATGTGGCGTTAGAGTGACTGCCGGATGGCACCAAAACGGGTGTTCAGACGGCAAGGGTTCCTCGTCGAACACATCCAGCGCAGCCCCAGCAATCTGTCCGCTATCCAGTGCTTCTGTCAGGTGGGACTCGTTCACCAGTTCTCCACGGCCGGCATTGATGAGAAACGCACCTCGGGGCAGTTGCCAAAGCACATCGCGGTCAATGAGCTTTCTTGTGTCCCGACTCAGTGGCAGAAGAACCACCAGAATCTTTGTCTGCGCTAGGAACGTGTTCAGCTCCTCTCTGCCAACGAAGCTCTGTAGTCCGGCTATGTCTTTTTCCGACCGGCTCCAGCCGAGCAGTCGGTAGTTCATGCCGGTAAGAACCCTGGCTGCGTTAGCCCCCATCACACCCAGGCCCATGATCCCGACAGAAGTCTCCCGGGCCGGCACCTGGTCCAGCGCCTGCCAGAGTCTGTCCTGCTGAAATCGCTGATATTCATCCATTCTCCGATGGAACCTCAACACATTGAAGACCACGAATTCGACCATTCCCGCCGTCAACTCCGGCTCGACCATGCGGACCACAGGAATCCCTGCCGGTAACGTAGGACAGGCCAGCAAATGGTCAAATCCGGCGCCAACAGAAAAAATCACCTCGAGGTTGTCCAGACCTTCAAAGAGTGAAGCCGATGGTTTCCACAACAACGCAAACCGGATCTCTTCCCGTTCTCCGACATCTGGCCAGACTCTGACGGGCAGGTCCGGTAGGCACTCCGCCAACGCAGCGGTCCACGGATCGGCTCGTGACTCATCAATATTCAGCAGCAGTGCACCCGCCTTACTCATGATGTACGGTCCTTTCTCCTTTGCCGGCACGAGTCAGGGCCGCTCGCCCCTTTCTGGTGACCCTCACCAACGTTCACTTACTGGCCTTCTCTTTTTCCGGTCTGTCTGGGTTAGGTCCTGTGGAGGGGGTCTAGCACCATCCGGACACGTTATCTCGTAGAATGTAACCGAAATCACCCTTCTTCAGGTCCTCGTTTTGTCTTCGACTGTGGAACTTGCTCAACGTCTGATTCAGCGAGCATCGGTCACACCCGAAGACGCCGGCTGCCAGGACATCCTGTCACAAACGCTCGAACCTTCCGGCTTCATCAGCGAACATTTGGCTTTCGGGGAAGTTCAGAACATCTGGATTCGACGGGGATCTACGCGACCCCTATTGGTCTTTGTCGGTCATACAGATGTGGTACCCACCGGCCCTGCCGATCAATGGAAGCACCCTCCGTTTGAGGGTAAAGTGGTTGACGGTGTGCTCCATGGGCGGGGTGCAGCGGATATGAAAGGGAGCCTCGCGGCGATGGCGACAGCTTGTCGACGGTTCGTCGAGAATCATTCTGACCACCAGGGTTCGATCGCCCTACTGCTCACCAGTGACGAAGAAGGTCCCGCCGTAGACGGTACAGTACGGGTCATTGAGACATTGATGGAACGGGGCATAAAGATCGACTGGTGCCTGGTTGGTGAACCCACCAGCAGGGACACCGTTGGTGACATCATCAAGAATGGCCGACGGGGGTCGCTCGGCGGCACTCTGACAGTCACCGGTATTCAAGGTCATGTCGCATACCCTCACCTGGCAGACAACCCTATTCACCGGATTGCAGCAGTTGTCGACGAACTGGCTAAACAGGTCTGGGATCAGGGGAACACCTACTTCCCCCCGACGACGTTCCAGGTATCTAACCTCAATAGCGGCACCGGCGCCAGTAATGTGATTCCAGGCCACGCCTCACTTGACTTCAACTTTCGTTATTCACCGGAATCAACCGTTGAGTCGCTCAAGGCATCTGTCGAGGCAACCTGTCGTAGGCACACAGAGAGATTCGAGATTAATTGGTCAAAACCGAACCTGCCCTTCCTGACCAATCCCGGCGATCTGCTCGAGGCAGTCACCCATGCGATAAAGCATGTCACTCGGCAGCAGCCTCGCCTCTCCACAGATGGGGGCACATCGGATGGACGTTTCGTCGCACCAACCGGCGCCCAGGTCGTCGAGTTGGGTCCGGTCAACCGGACCATTCATCAGATCGATGAAGAGGTACTGGCCGCCGACCTTGACCTGCTGTCATCGATCTACCAGAAAGTACTGGAAAACCTGCTGCTCCGTAGCTGATCAGTTCTGCGCTCCAAGGCCGTAAAAATTACCAAATCGTAATCTACCGGCCAGTTCCTGGTAATACTACCGTCTATATCCTGCTGCGTGCTTTCCATTGATCCACCAGACACGGAGCGCGAATTATGGATATCAAAACCGGTCGTTTCCTCGTCACAGGCCTGCTGATCCTCGGGTCCGTTCTCGGTAGCGGAATAACTCTCGCGGACCTACGGGCCACCTATGTCCCAACTGCCATAGAACGACCTGATTCCGGGCGACCGGGCAGCTTTGCGGATCTGGTCGAGACAGTCAGTCCGGCCGTGGTGAGCATCTCAACCCGAACAAGTCGCGTGCCACATAGCATGGGCAATTCCCAGCGACCGCCAACGCCTGGGACTCAGCGCCCTGTGCCGGGTTTTCAGGGGAATCCCGAGTTTGAGCAGTTTCTCCGCCGTTTTTTCGGCCCCGGTCATCAGGCTCCCGGTCCACACACCCGCCAGCGCCGTACAGTGGGATCAGGATTTATCATTGATGCCGAGGGACTCGTGGTCACCAATCACCATGTGGTGGCCGGTGCCGATGAAATTGAAGTCGTTCTAGCTGACGGGCAGATTCTACCGGCCACCGTCCACGGACATGACCGTAAAACCGACATTGCCCTACTGCAGATCGAGTCGGACCAGACCTTTCCCACGGTCAGCTTTGGAGACTCAACCCAAGCCCGAGTAGGAGACTGGGTGATTGCAATCGGGAACCCTTTCGGTCTCGGCGGCACCGCCACCACCGGTATCATTTCTGCACGGGGCAGGGATATCAACAACGGCCCCTACGACGACTATATTCAGATCGATGCACCTATCAACCGCGGCAATTCAGGTGGCCCGCTTTTCGATACCACGGGTCTGGTGATCGGGGTGAATACGGCGATCTACTCTCCAAGTGGTGGTAACGTCGGAATAGGCTTTGCAGTACCTTCTGAACAGGCCCGAAGCATCGTCAGCCAACTCAGGGAACGGGGCGTAGTACAGCGGGCCTGGCTCGGGGTGCACATACAAAGGGTCACGCCCGATCTGGCCGAACGATTTGGACTCGACAGAACCCGTGGAGCTCTGATTTCCAGTGTCGAGACCGGCAGCCCGGCCGATAAGGCGGGTATGGTGCCGGGTGATATCATTCTAAAATTCGATGGCACCGTCGTAAACCGGATGAGGCGCCTGCCCCGGCTGGTTGCCCGTGCGGTCATTGGGGACAGGGTTGAGGTCGATCTCTGGCGGGACGGGCGCGAGATCACCGTGCATCCCCAAATGCAGCCGACTGAAGATGACACCCTCGTCGCGGGACACTCCCCGCAGGGCGGTGAAGGGACAGTCAGCCTTGGTCTATTGCTGTCGGCACTGGATACCGAGAGCAGACAGCGCTACGGATTTGATGGGGACGCTACGGGCATCGTGGTTGAGCAGGTCCGGCCCGGCAGCCCGGCAGCCGAAAAAGGCCTGCAGTCGGGCGACCTGATTGTCCAGGTAGAGCAAAGTCCGGTCGATTCACCGGCAGGAATGAACCAGCTGCTGAATAGCGCACGCCAAAAGAACCAGAAGGCCCTGCTCCTTCTGGTTGAACGACAGGGTCATGCGCACTTCATCACCCTGGGGCTGACCTGAGTCCATGACTTGAGAAAGCCGAGCGGTCAGGGTATCCCCGATCGCCAAATTTACTCAGCTACAATTCATCCCGGTTCCTGACAGAGCCGGAAAGCCTCATCCATGCGAATTCTACTGGTCGAAGACGATCGTGATACCGCCCGTCACGTAAAGAACGGTCTGATGGAAGTGGGGCACTCCGTAGACCATACCGATAACGGGGTCGACGGCCTGGCACTTGCGCAGACCGAACGTTATGACGCGCTAATCATTGATCGAATGCTGCCTGGTTGCGAGGGCAGCCGGATCATCGAGCACCTTCGTGGGTTGGGTAACTTCACCCCGATACTCATACTGAGCGCCCTGGGAAATGTTACCGACCGGGTAGCCGGACTCAGATCCGGGGGTGACGACTACCTGCCCAAGCCCTTCGCGTTTGAAGAACTGCTGGCGCGGCTCGACGCCCTGGTAAGAAGGAGAGATCGTTCGCACGCAACGACTCTCCTGCAGGTCGCAGACCTGGAGATGGACGTACTCTCCCGGCAGGTCAAGCGGGCTGGTCAGGAGGTTGTGCTTCAACCCCGCGAGTTCCGACTGCTGGAATTCCTGATGCGCCACAGCGGACAGGTGGTCACACGTACCATGCTGCTTGAGAACGTCTGGGACTATCACTTCGATCCTCAGACCAATGTGATCGATGTTCACATCAGCAGACTGCGGTCCAAAATAGATCGCGGCTTCAGTCATACACTGCTGAAGACCGTTCGCGGTTCGGGGTACATCCTCCGTGAACCAGAATAACTTTGTTCACAGCTCTACGTTTCGCCTGGCGCTGCTCTACGTTGCGCTTTTTTCAATCTCGGTTCTACTCCTTTTTGCGTTTATTTACTGGTCCACAGCCCGTTACACAGCGGAACAGACCGATAAGGCCATCGTTGCCGAAATTCGGAGCCTGGCTGAACGTTATGAGACGCGCGGACTTCCCGGCCTTCGGCGGCTGATCTCCAGCCGCATCGAGCGCCAAAGGCCGACCGGCACATCAATTTACCTGCTTGCCGATGCCCGCCAGCGGCCTATTGTCGGCAACATCAACCGTTGGCCACGGGCCAGTGAAGTGGAGGGCTGGCTCAATTTTGAACTTGAGACAAAGGGTACCGGTAAGGACGTTCACCCGGCCCGTGCCCGTCAGTTTCGACTGGTTGGCGGCTACCAATTACTGGTCGGACTGGATATTAATGAACTCAAGAAAGCACGGCTGCGGGTGATCCATGCGCTCGCCTGGGGGCTTTTGTTGACACTCGGTCTTGGCCTGATTGGGGGAGTGGTGATGAGCCGCCGGATGTTGAACAGACTCGAATTAATCAATGACACCAGCCAGAAAATCATGGACGGTGATCTTGCCCGGCGAGTTCCCAGTCGAGGCAGCGGCGACGAGTTCGACCAACTGGCTGACCATCTTAACCGGATGCTGGATCAGACCGAATCACTCATGGAAGACATTCGTCGGGTTTCTGACAACATCGCTCATGACCTCAAGACCCCACTCTCACGCCTTCGACAGAGACTTGAGGCTCTGTCCAGGCGCTATGCAGAAGATTCAACCCACAGGGCCGACCTGGAGGCGGCGCTGTTGGAAGCCGATCACCTGCTGGATACATTCAACGCCCTTCTGAAGATCGCCAGAATCGAATCCGGCCCTCGACAGGCTAATCTGAAACCGGTAAATCTCATTAAGCTCACTGCCGACGTGGTGGAACTGTATGAACCTCTCGCAGAGGAGAAACGACAACAACTGATCTTTCACCGGCATCATGCTTCCAACGTCATTGCCGATCGCGATATGCTCTTCCAGGCTTTTGCCAACCTTCTAGATAACGCCATCAAATACACGCCCGTCGGCGGGATTATCTCTGTCCACTGCTCGAGTAATGACGTCAGTGCCGAGCTTGCCGTAACCGACAGCGGCCCGGGAATTCCCGCCGGCCAGCGCGAAAAGGTATTCCAACGTTTCTACCGAATGGACAAGAGTCGGTCGACCACGGGCAGCGGCCTGGGTCTCAGCCTGGTCCAAGCTGTTGCCCGGCTGCACGGTGCAACGGTTACGCTGACAGATCAGGCTCCCGGCCTGACGGTTCGTTTCGTCCTCCCGCGGTTCGAACACGAACCCTGATAACCCTGCCTCCCGTTCAGCACACCATCGATTCGCAGGCCTTCTCCAACCAGGCACCGGCCAACGGTGAAGGAAGACCTGCAAAAGCAGAGAATGACAGTACTGATCCATCATTGCTGAGCAATAGCTGAGCTCAATCTGCCGGGCACATCTGACATCCGACTTATGGAATCGCCCGACCAAACGGCTGTGGATGGTGCTGATTCACTCGGCTATACTGCGGCGTTTAAATTACTAGACGCAAGGGGGCGTACGCTGCCGAGTGCCCAAAGAAGAACACATTGAAATGGAAGGTACGGTTCTTGAAACCCTTCCCAATACGCAGTTCCGGGTCGAACTTGATAACGGACACGTTGTCCATGCCCATATCTCTGGAAAGATGCGCAAGCACTACATTCGAATCCTCCGCGGAGACCGTGTCACCGTACAACTCACGCCCTATGATCTCTCCAAGGGACGGATCACCTACCGGGCACGCTGACCATGGATATCAGATGCTGACAATTCCTGGCGGTAATCCGGTCCCAGGCTTAACACTAGGCTTGAGCCCGGTATGATCACTCTACCGTGGTGGGGCTATGTTCTAGTCGTCCTGTCTCTGACTCATCTGACGATCGTTTCTGTTACGGTCTACCTGCACCGCCATCAGGCCCACAGGGCACTCACACTACATCCCGGCGTCTCGCATTTTTTCCGCGCCTGGCTATGGTTGACAACCGGCATCATCACCCGAGAGTGGGTCGCTGTTCATCGAAAACACCACGCCAAGGTCGAAACCTGGGCAGATCCGCACAGCCCACAGGTTCTGGGAATCCACAAGGTACTGTGGCTGGGTCTGCTGCTCTACAGAAAGGAGGCAGCAGACAAACAAACGCTTTCACAGTACGGCTCGGGCACACCCACTGACTGGTTCGAATTAAACCTGTATTCGCGTTTTCCCAATCTCGGCATAATCAGTCTGCTCGCCTTACAAATCCTTTTCCTCGGGCTGGCTTCGGGAACCCTGATTTGGCTGATTCAGATGATCTGGATTCCCTTCTGGGCTGCGGGAGTGATCAACGGGATGGGTCACTTCTGGGGCTATCGCAATTATGAAGTCAAGGATGCCAGTCGTAATATCGTGCCCTGGGGAATCCTGATCGGGGGCGAAGAACTGCACAATAACCACCACGCCTTTGCATCCTCGGCGCGCTTTTCCACCCGGACCTGGGAACTGGATCTTGGGTGGTTTTACATTCGCACATTGGAAAGACTGAATCTTGCCCAGGTCTTTAAGCTACCGCCGGTTACCATTGTTCGACCTGATAACACCCGCTGCGATCTCGAGACTGTACGGGCGCTGGTCAACAACCGATTCGAAATCATGGCTCAATACGCCAGTGAGGTGCTCTCTACTGTCTGCCAGGAAGAGGCCGGAGCTCTGGTCAGGCTCAGCCGAACCAATCGCAAACTGCTACGGCAAGCTTCAAGGCTGATCACACGGGAACAACTGGGGCTGAGCCCCAAAGCCCGGGAACATTTATCAAGGGCGCTGGCACTGTCACCGCGAATACACACAGTTTACGAAGCCAAGCTGAGACTCCAGGAGATCTGGCAACGGTCGTCCACTACCAGCGAAAACCTCGTACACCAGCTGGAACACTGGTGTCACACAGCCGAAGCATCAGGGATCGAGTCGCTACAGGCGTTCTCCAACAGGCTCAAAGGCTACAAACTGCTGTCTGATTGGCCCGCTGGGCCGACCCGACAAAAAACCCCTGCCTGAACAGGGGTCCTCTCCACCGGCACGCCCGGGTTCCGGGAACTCGGGCTCTGAACTTACTTGATCTTCGCTTCCTTGTAGATCACGTGCTTTCGGACCACTGGATCAAACTTCTTGATTGCGATCTTGTCGGGAGTGGTCCGCTTGTTCTTGGTGGTCGTGTAGAAGTGCCCCGTTCCGGCAGAGGACACCAGTCTGATTTTGTCACGCATGAGAGTGTTCTCCGTTTGTATTCAGATTTTCTGGCCCTGGGCCCGAAGCTCCTTTAAAACTGTATCGATACCCTTCTTGTCAATGATGCGCAGACCCTTGTGGGATAGGCGCAGACGGACCCAACGATTTTCGCTCTCGACCCAGAACCGCCGATCATGGATATTCGGCTTGAAGACGCGTTTGGTCCGATTGTTGGCGTGGGACACGTTGTTACCGGTAACGGGTCTTTTCCCGGTAACCTGGCAGACTCTGGCCATCTGACTGTTACTCTTGGATGTTTGATCGGAGGCTGCGTTTTATACCAGAAAAAGCGCTTGATTTAAAGCGGTCTTCTGTTCCGATACCTCTTGAACGGCCACGATATCCCCGGACAAGCCGAGGTGAAGGGATACGGACTCGAGTTTCCCACAAGACCCCCAACCGTTAGACTTCCCATCATGGCCACACTGGACGGCAGGCGCATTCTGGTCGGTATCACCGGCGGAATAGCAGCCTACAAAAGTGTTGAACTGACACGGCGACTGCGTGATCAAGGTGCCGAAGTGCAGGTTGTTCTGACACCGGCTGCCCGGGAGTTCATCACGCCCCTCACCCTGCAAGCCGCCAGCGGCAACCCTGTTCGCGAATCTCTTCTGGATCCTGATGCCGAAGCGGGTATGGGCCACATTGAACTGGCCAGATGGCCCGATCTGGTCATTATTGCCCCTGCCAGCGCCGACTTCATTGCCCGCCTCGCTGCCGGGATGGCCGACACTCTGCTCAGCGCGATCTGTCTGGCCACTGAAGCGCCGGTCACCATCGCACCGGCTATGAACAGAGTCATGTGGGAGAAAGCGGTCACGCAGCGGAACGTAGAGACGCTGGAATCATTGGGTGCACAGATTCTCGGTCCCGGTTCCGGTATACAAGCCTGTGGAGAAACCGGTCCCGGCCGCATGCTTGAGCCGGACGAAATCGTCTCTATCCTGGCCGAAGCCAAGAAAAGCAGAGTCCTCCAGGATCTCCAGGTACTGGTCACTGCCGGGCCGACCTGGGAAGCGCTGGACCCAGTCCGCGCATTGACTAACCACAGTTCCGGTAAAATGGGTTACGCCGTGGCTAGTGCAGCAATGGCCGCCGGAGCTACCGTGACCCTGGTCAGCGGCCCCACATCCCTCGAACCCCCGACGGGAGTCAAGGTAAACAAAGTTATTTCAGCAACGGAAATGCTGGGCGCTGTTGAGGCCGATATCGATTCGACCGATATTCTGATCAGCGTTGCTGCAGTCGCCGATTACCGACCGGCAGAAAAACAACCACAAAAAATCAAGAAGAACACCGAGGATCTATCTCTGGAACTGGTTCGAAACCCAGACATCCTATCAGTCGTGGCGGCACGACGGTCACCGCCCTTTACGGTTGGATTCGCAGCCGAAACCGAGCGTCCCACAGAACAGGCCCGTGAAAAACTGATCCGTAAAAAGGTCGACCTGATGGTCGCCAATCTGGTCGGCGGAGACCAAGACCCTTTCGGCAGCGATGAAAATGCTCTGGTCCTGGTTGACCACGAAGGAGACACACCCCTGGGCAGGGACAGCAAAGTCCGCCTGGCGAGAGCCCTGATCGATGAAGTCGCGAGACGCTACCATGCAAAAAATCCAGCTGCGAATACTTGATCCGCGGCTGGGAAGTGAATTCGCTCTTCCCGATTACGCAACCCAGGGGTCTGCCGGAATCGACCTTCGAGCCTGTCCCGATCAGGACCTGACCGTTGAACCCGGCCAATGCGAACTGATTCCAACCGGGCTCGCAATACACATTGCCGACCCTTCGATCACTGCGGTCTTACTGCCCCGCTCCGGACTGGGTCACAAGCACGGTATCGTGCTCGGCAATTTGGTGGGCCTGATTGACAGTGATTACCAGGGCCAGGTGATGGTATCGTGCTGGAACCGCAGTGGGTCTTCATTCACGATCCAACCCGGGGACCGTATCGCCCAGATGGTCTTTCTGCCGGTCATTCAGGTAACCCTGGAACCTGTTGAGGAGTTCAGTAAAAGCGACCGTCACACAGGCGGATTCGGACATACCGGAAAATCGTGAACGCCAAAGCGCCTGAAGCGCGGCATTATCCCGCCGGCACGCTGTGTTCTTCCCGGCTCCGTAAATCGGGCTAGAAAGCCGCTGCAGCACCGTCGCAACGCGGGTCGCTTGCGCCTTCCATCAGGCCATCCGGGCCGACCACTACCGCACCGGCATGACCCATGACACCGTCATAGGCACTGATCATCTCAAGATCGTGGCCGGCCTGCTTCAGCTGCTCGTAGAGTTCAGGATCAAAACGGTTTTCCATCCTGAGATTCGTCACTTCGCTGCCCCAGGTTCGCCCCAGCAACCAACGGGGTGCATTGATGGCCTGTTGCAGGTTCTGCCCAAACCGGGCATAGCGGGAAAAAATCATCGCCTGGGTCTGGGGCTGCCCTTCTCCGCCCATGGTGCCGTAAGCCATCACACGCCCATCGGACAAGTGAGCCAGAGCAGGCTGAATGGTATGGAACGGCCGCCGGAACGGTTTCAGGCAGTTATGGTGCTTCGGATTCAGCGAAAAACTGGCACCTCTGTTTTGCCAGGTGATTCCCGACCCTGGCAGAACAACCCCGCTACCAAATTCCCAGTAAAGACTCTGTATAAAGCTCACGACCCGCCCACTACTGTCAGACGCTCCCAACCAGACCGTATCACCGGCACTCTGACTACCGGGCCACACAGCAGCTTTCCGGCGGTTCACCTGTGCAGCCAAGTCACGCAACACCTCCTCGCCCAGGAAATCTGCCGGATTGACCGACATATAAGCGGGATCAGTAATATAGCGATCTCGTATTCTGAAAGCCTGTTTCGTTGCCTCGATCAGCCCGTGGGCAAAGTCGAAGGATTCCGCCTGCTGCACGCCCAATCCGTCGTATATCCCGAGCAACAAGAGCGAGGCAAGACCCTGGGTCGGCGGCGGCATATTGAACAACCGGTCTCCCTTTAGATCCAGCCTAAGTGGTGCAACCTGCAGGGGTTGATGACGCTCTAAATCAGACGCTGCCAAGGGACTACCTACAGATGCCAGGTCAGCAGCAACCTCAGCGGCCACCTCACCACGATAAAAATCGTCCAAGCCGTGTTGGGAGAGTCGCTCCAGAGTTGCAGCAAGGGCAGGCTGCCTGAAGTGCTCGCCCGGGTTGGGGGGTCTGCCCTCCGGTAGGTTGACCGGTGCGAAGCCGGGCAAGGACTTGAGTTCAGCCGACTTTTCCCATGTGTTGTCAGATTGTGTCTGGCTGACCGGGAATCCGTTTCGGGCGTAATGGAAGGCATCCTCCAGAAGACGGCCCAGGGGTAGCTTACCGCCCCACCGTCGCCGGCTGTAGTCCATCGCGGCCTGCCAGCCGGACACTGTTCCCGCAACCGTGAGCGCCGCCATCGGCCCGCGTGCTGGTACGGCTTCGAATCCTGCAGCGTGGTAATAAGCGGGATCTGCACAACCCGCTGCCCCTCCGCAGGCATCGATTCCCACCGGCTCGCACCCCGGCTCGTGAATCAACCAGAAGTTGTCTCCACCAAGCCCGTTCATGTGGGGATACACCACCGCTATCGTTGAAGCTGCGGCAATCACCGCCTCAACCGCATCACCACCCTCCTGCAAAATGCGTAGCCCAGCGCGGGCAGCAAGATGGTGCGGCGCGACGACCAGGCCTCCGAAACCTTGTGGTGGGAAGTTCACCGACCCTAGCGCCTTCGGACCGTATTCAAGACCATTCCGGGACCCGGACTATGTTCAAGTCAGCAGAATCTCGTAGTGGACTCCTTGTCCTGCTCACTTCTGAGAGCCTTGAGTCAGTGGCGAAAAGAGTCGTTTGCTTAACACAGGGATAGAAAAAGGTTAAAATATATGGTTTGCCTGAGGGTGTGCAACATTCCAGCGATCGCCGCCCGGCGGGCGGCCTGTCAGACGCGCGCTGCAGGCCAAAGAATAGCAGGATTTACCATAGAACATAGACCGCGCGGGATAACAACCACCACCAAGGTCACTCCATGACTCAGGCCAGAGCAATTACAAAGAAAGGCGACCAAAACATCGTCCTTGACCTCGAAAACTTTTCCCATCTGGAATATGGCGTCGTAGAAATAGAAAAAGCAGACCTCCCCAGCGGTGGTTCTAACGGACGCTGTTACCGCTATGTTGTTGCCAACACCGTGTCCACAGTCACCGGATACCGGCAGGGGACAAAGCGCGAGGTATCGAGTTATGTCTCGACTCTGATTGAAGACCTTAATCTGCGCACGATCCCCAAGAAAAAGATCTGAACAGGTTTTCATCAGACTAGTCCACTGCTCCTGGAGTACTCCGTCAGATAGCGAATCCCTAACGGGTGCGTCTCGACAACGTCGATAATCGCGGTGGCGACCATTCCTCGTTTTTGAACTTTGTCGGGCGCCAAAGCACCCGAAATCGCGATGAACCCCACCGTAGAGCCTATCTCCCTCGGTCACTTGGCACTGGCGTTTCTGCCTGTGCTGATTGTACTGGTGATCCAGATTCGCTGGGCACTACCCGTGCGATCAACCGCTTACGGCATTGTCCGGATGCTGCTTCAGCTTCTGCTGGTTGGCTATGTACTGGTGTATCTCTTTGAGTCCGAGAACGCCTGGATCGTCTGCGCGGTGATCATTGTGATGATCACGATTTCGAGTTGGATCGCACTGCGCCCGATAGCCGAGCAGCGTCCACGACTCTATCTTATAACTGCGGCGGCCATTGGCGTAGGAGGCATTCCCTGCCTGTTTCTGGCTACCGAGTTCGTCCTGGATCTGACACCCTGGTACGCGCCCCAATACCTGATACCGCTTGCCGGTATGGTATTCGCCAACGCGATGAACACGGTCAGCATCGCTGCGGAGCGACACACGAATGAGATCACACGCGGTCAGGATCAGAAATCTGCCCGCCGCGTTGCCTTTGGAGCGGCTCTGATCCCACTGGTAAACTCCCTGTTTGCGGTCGGCCTGGTATCGCTACCCGGAATGATGACAGGTCAGGTTCTGGCCGGAATTTCCCCGCTGATAGCAGCACGCTACCAGATCCTGGTGATGTGCATCCTATTCGGCTCTTCCGGAATCGCAGCAGCCTGCTATCTGCACTGGTGTAGGCCGCGGCATCTGGCATCCCCACGGCCTCCGGGGTCACGATGATCGTCCCTGAATTAACATCAAAACTGGAGTGAAACGCCTTCCATACAGAGTCAGCAACACCCGTCGGGAACGCTCTTACTCACTCGCGACTCAATCCAGTCTTTGCTCAAGTAAGCAATCGCCCGTAGTCGGCCAATTCGTCAGCGATGCTCGTCTCCTCGGGTAACGCTCTCGATGCCCTGGAATACCAGTATCGGGCATTCGACAGATCACCCTCTTCCCTGTGGATGATGGCGTGTAGCCAGCAGGCCTCTCTAGAGTCGATTTTCTGTACGATTTTGTGCGCGTCGTCCCATTTTCCGTCCCGGCAAAGGGTTAGCGCCTTGTTTAGGTCCTGATTCACACTTGCGCCTTATTATTCTTTGCAGAATTCCGCACTCAAAAATAACTGCGAGAACTTCAATAGCGGGTCCGATCGGGCTTGTGGCCTGTTGAAAGCACGCCGTTCACTGTCCACACTCTATCAGTCGAGCCCGATAGTCCGCAAATAGCAAAGCAAGGCGTCCACCGGCCACTATTGGTTTTGTTTTGGTTTTTCTTGAAAAACGTAACACGTGACCGATATCGTGTGGTTCTCTGACACGTTGGCAAAGGTATACGTGGATCCTCCTGTTCCCCCGCTCACCCATACCTCGTCTATGGAGAGATCTGCCCAGAGATTCCCAGCACCTACCGAAATATCAAACGTCTGGTTATTGCCCTCGGAAACGGATACGGTGCCGTTTGGAGAAATACTGCAATTGCCAGACGTCACGCTGGCGACGATGCTGTAGGTTGCGGGTTCGGGTTCCGACTCTGGTTTCGGTGCCGCGGGCGGTGGCTCGACCAGCGGCGGACAAACGAAGCTCGCACTGACACGTTGTTCTGACTTTACGTCCGAAAGGGTGTAGGTCTGGCCTGCTGCAAGCGTTACCGCTTCACCATTAACTAAGACTTCGGAAGCACCACAACCAGGGTCCGGGGACACCATGAAGGTGATACTGTCATACGCTTTAACATTGAAAACACCCGCCACCGAATGCGGTACCGTTGACGTCGGCGATCGTCGGACAGGTGTAACTTTTCCGTTTGTGGTTGGCGTGACCTCAACGTTGAAGCAGCCGGCATACAATGCAACATTTGCGGCGCTATCGACGGCGCTGCCCACGTTGGGCTTCTGTTTGTAAACCTTGCCCTGTCCTTGTGCAGCCGTACAATTTCCGTTGTGGTGAACGGTGACCGACCCCGTCATCCCGGCCGCCTCATAGGCGGCAATCGCCTCAATGGGTGTTCTGTCCCTTAACTCTGGCAACCTCGAGGCCACAGAGAATTGACCGCCACCCTCCTGCACAATCCCGGTATCCGTGGTGGGCTTATCGCCACTACAACCCGAGAAAATAGACGTTGCGACCAGCAAGCCGGAAGTAGCGAGACCCTGGCAAATGGACGCTATTCCCTTATCGATTCGCATATTCGGGGATCCAGCCTCAGGGGTGGGAAGTTCTGACACCGTAACGCACGAAGAATCTTATTGAGAATACATTCGTATCACATTGTTATAAAATATCTATTCTCCTATATTAAAGCAAAGAAAAATGGGGATAAAATGGGAACTTGATGTCTATTAGCTTGGGCGCGCTATTAATTTGCGCAACCGGAGTACCAACCGTTGGCTAGGAGTTCTTGAAGCGAAACCAGAAAAGCCCGCGCTCTGGGATGGGCCTCGTCTACAGGCAATCCAGCCGACAGCGGGGCATTAACCGAATTAAACCTCGTGGGTATGGCTATCCGACTGAATCCCTTTCCCCTCGCCCACTGCCTGGTGCTGCCAGGGACCAACGTACCCTTTAGACCAGTCCGGCGGTAGCTCGCATCCGCGGGGATCGTGGCTTGCATACCGCGCAGGTTCACCGCACACCACCACACCATCGTATTTATTGGCAAGCGGATTAAACGCATAGGGCATTGAATCGGCGGAAGAATAGACATTCAACAGCAGTGGCCGCATTTTTGCGGAAGTATTCTGGTGTGACCCGTGAATCACCCGACAGTTCAAAACAACAACTGAACCAGCTGACCCGGTCAGATTGACAACCTGATTTTCCCAGCCGGGTTCGAGGTTCTCTTCCGGAATCCGCAGCACCCAGTTGCGGTCTTTATCGTACATGCTGTGGAGTTCGCCTCGATGAGATCCTTTAATGGTCATCAGTGGCCCTTGCTCGACACCACAATCTTCAAGGTAAAGACCGATCGTAATCGGACTGTAATCCGTATGCGGCCAGGCGGGGATATCCTGATGCCAATCAAACTGCTGACCGACCCTAGGCCACTTGAAATTGAGTTTGGAATGATAGAACTTGACATGGGGTCCACAAAGGTCTGCAGCCAACCCGACAATGGGTGACTCAGAGGCAAAAAGCCAGAAATCCGGATGATGGCAGACCGGGTTGTTGAGACGTCTCAGGGCTGGTCTCTCTGGAGAGTGGCCTGATTCAAGTACATAGGCTGCATCATTTTCCATGAGATCTCTTGCCTTTTCGACGCACTCTGAAGCTGCATGGCGCAACCGCTCCAGCCACCGCCTCCCGATAAAGCCTTCCAGAACCAGACTTCCATCTGCAAAGAACGATACACGCTGTTCGGTGGTAATAGTTTTTGCAGGATAACTCAACACATCAGCTTCAAGCATCGTTCTCTCCTGGACATTGAATCTGCACCAGAGTAACCATCGGTATGTCTTTTTTCAGGAACCCATAGGCCCGCAATTACGATCTTCCAGCATCACGGTCATTGGAATTATCCCGCCACGGTTTCTGGGTATCTTATGATTTTGTTGTTCAATTCATTCAGCAACGATTTATAGACCAGACGTGTACACGGCGCAAATGTCACTTGTTATTGGGTCAAAAGACCCAATAGCTCTGAACTTGATAATTTCCTGCCAACGGTTTTCCACGCGGTCCCCGTCTAGCAAGTCATGTACGATGGGGTGGGTTGGTAAATGCAGGTGTAGATTTCAGTTGTAGGTCAGGAACCACAATCAGTGCACCGGCGACAGTTGTAAACAGCATTAGCGGCCCAAAACTACCGAATCCACTGCTCATGTAAAACCACCCTCCAAGGGCCGACGCCGCGAGCCAACCCATACTGGCAACCGTACTATTCAATCCCATGATGACACCGCGAACTTCTGCGGGACCTTCGGCGAGTGCCGCCATCATTGGGGGCCTAGACAACGCATTGAACAAGGAGAAACCGACCCCCACAACGGTGGTGGTTATTAGCCCCGGCGTCCAAAGAAACCAGATCAGACCAAATGCACCCGACAATAGCAGCATCGCGGCAATGCTTTTTCTCCGGAACGGATACCGATCTGCGAGTTGTCCGCCCAGTATCGTGCCTGCGATGTTACCCAACGCAAATCCAACCAGGGGCACCGTTACAGCTCCGATCTGAAGATCATAGATCGTTCGAAGAAATGCCGGGTAGAAGAAAGCCGCCAGCCCAAAACCAATGCGTTCCAGGACCAGCGAGCCAAAGAGCCTCACAACTGGACCGGTGAGCGTCTGCGGAAGAGTGGGTGGTGTAGTGCCGGCAGGGCCGCGAGAAAATTCCGTTTTCTCTGACGGTCTGCCTGTGTTTGCCAGAAGGAGGATCGCAGCAAGAACCGCTACCCCGGCGACTGTGACATGCACGCCCCGCCATCCGATCGAAGCCCCGATCAGAGCCGCCGAGGGTGTGCCTATCAGCAAGGTCAAGGATTGGCCACTCATCACCCAGCCCAGCGCTCGGCCGCGTTGCGGGTCGGGTGTCCGCAATGAGACCTCAGCCATCGAGACTGCAGTGAACGAACCACAAAAAGCAGCCGCAAGGGCAACACAAAACACCATGGACCAGTAGTGTTCTGTCACGGAAACTGCCACCAGCGACGCGGCAAGACCGGCCGGGCCGGCAACAAGGAAGAAACGGCGACCCCACCGGTCTGCGCCTTTCCCTGCTAGAAACGATGCGATACCCCAGAAAACAGCCGTCATCCCGAACAAGTTGGCGATCGCCGGCAGGCCAACTGCAAAATCGGCCGCCATCTCGATAAGAAACGGCGCCCGGGTCGAACCACTCGCGGTTGCAGCGAACATGCCGATACAACAGGCGATTACCAGTGCCCAGGGCATCGTTGGAACTGCGACTCCTGTCTGAAACTATGCGGCCTACTGGTCGGAACGAACCGGCCGCTTTGATGCCTGATCCGCGGTTAAGGCGACCGCAAAGACGCGTTCGCAGCGGCCTTTAGGTGCCGCACGCGACGCTTTCAGGTTGCCAGACCGGCAAGGATGCCTGTGCGTTACCGGGCTGGGGCTACGGGGACTCTCCACCGCTGCTAGAACGCAGACAGCGGGTAGGTCCGACTGTCTTACTCGGGCAGTAGTTCTCCGGAGCCCCCGAAATCTTCCGGAAAATCCTTGAACTTCGGCAAGCCGTCTTTGATAGGCAGTATGGTGCTTTCGTAATTGATATGAATAGCCGGCTTGAACTCCAGGTCCTTAAGCACCGAAGCATAAACATCAACCACGCCCATGGGGCCGGCATCATGGTAAACATGACCACCACATTTTCTGCAAAAGGCCCGTTTGTGACCTTCAGAACTCGCGTAGCTCTCAACGTGTTCCTCGCCGTCGGTAACAGTCAATTTATCTGGCGCCCAGATGGCCGCACCATTCACCGGACTTGCTGACCAGGCGCGGCAGTCTTTACAGTGGCAGAGCAGCATGGCCATCGGGTCCCCCTCGACTTCGACAGTGACCGCACCGCACATACAACTTCCTGTATAGGTTGTCATTCTTGGTTATCTCCTTGTGGTTTTCCCAATGCTTTCCCGCCCGGACGCTTATCGGGTTCGTATCCAAGTAGGACAGCAGCTAGCCTACCGTATCAATGGTTTCGTGTTGTACCACAAGCCGCCCTTTATCTCCACCTGGGCTATCGACGAGCCCGGAGTCACGTACTCTGCGCACAACTGCTGGCTGGCATCTTGTTTTCACCGACCTGCAGGGGTCTTATGCAGACATTGTCCTATCATGACTCAGTGCCCGCAGGGCTTTTTGGATCTCCACCATCGCGAGGGTGTCCTGAGCGCAGTAATCCAGCAGCTGCTGCCGGTAGTCATCCGCCGCGTGCCCAGCGTAAACACCGTGCACAATCGCAGTAAAGACCCGTGCGGCCTCTGCGCCTTCTGCCACGCCATTCAGATCCGCATAACTCATCGAGGGCACTAGAACGGGCAATACGTTCTTGATCGAGTACGTACCGGCATCCAGCGAACGCCTGGTGACAAATCCCGGATGACAGATATGGTCCCGCACCACCGGCAGCAGATCCACGACGTTATTCATAATCCCGCCAAGGTCTTCAGCAAGGTCGGTAAACATTTCGCAAAGAGTATTCAGTACGCCGAGTTCAAAATTCTTATTGTAGACCACCACCGGCAGATTCTTGTGATCGATTGCCGCGATCAGCGCTTCTGCAAATGCCCGACCGGGATGAAGAACCCCCTCGGCAAGATACGCGTTGTGTGTCAGCACGCCACCCACATCTATAGCATGCACCGAGAACTGAAACGGTACCTGCTCGTAAGGACGTGTACCGGGGTAGACCGGGATTCCGGGCGCCATAGTCTCAAAGTCCATGTAGTAAGCCGGCGGCCCCAATGGGCTGAGCACATCGGCCAGGTCGTCTGAAACCCAGAGCTCACCCGAGGCAAGGCAGTTGAGCGCGAGAGCCTGCTTTTCAGGCAGATTGAAGTCCTCTGGAATATCGGGGATCGACTCAATGCCCTGTGCACGCAGCGCAGCCAGGCGGTTGGGGTGAATCCGGTATAAAAATCCTGTCCAGTCGTCCGGCTTTTCCCCCATGCAATGATCAAAATAATCACAGCGGTAAGGATTATTGCAAAGCGACTTGGTCGCGTAGACCGTCGGTGCCTCATCGCGCTCCACCACCTCGAACATTTGAAGAACGATATTCCCGACCTGGGCAAGGCGGTCCATCGCCTCGGCCGTCAGGTTTCGCCGACAGAGCATCTCGGCCCAGACGATACCGTTATCATCCAGACAGTATTCAGCGTTGACGTGAATTAGTTCGACCGAGGTGATATCAATCCCGACACCTTTAAGCACATAAAGCTGCACCGCAACGTCATCTACGTGACCCTTCTCCTCACTGGCCGATGTCGAAGATTTCACTTCCCGCAAACCCCAGCCGTTCTCAAGGCGTTCCAGAATATCCACCCGAATACGGATGTTCTGAAACTCAAAAGCTCCCTCAAAGATCGCGGCCGTATTCTCGGCCATTAGCTCTGCCGTTCGCGACACTGCGGCCCGATGTTCAAAGGGCTTTTCGGTGACTTCTACGCCACTAGGGAACAGCGCCCGGGCCCCACACCCGATACGGTGCCCCGTATCCAGCACCGAGAAAGGCAGTGCTTTTTCATACGATAGACGTTGATGACAGCCCAGCCAGAGTTTCTTCTCACAGCGTAGACCGTCGATGTAGCGAGACTTGGTAAGGTAGGTCCGAGTCATATCCGCCAGATACTCGCGCAATTAATCAACGACCTCAAGACATTACACTACAGTCGGTACGGCAGCGACCCGATAAACTGTCGCCATATCAGCACTGCTCGCCCGCCGCGATGATCCTTCATGGATAAGCACGGAAGTTATGTTACAGTGGCCGGTGAGAAATCCTCAATAATTCAAGGAGATAAAAATGGCGTCGATAGAAGCGAAAGATTTTGCCACCGCGGCTGATGAAGTAATGACCCCCAACAATGCAAAGGTCGAAATGGTCAACGTTGGTGGCCAGAGGATTATGAAGCTCACGGCCCAACCCGGTTGGAAATGGTCAACCGACATCAAGCCGATGGTTGGCACAGAGAGTTGCGAAGCCAAACATATCGGCGTGATTGTGGAAGGCGAGATCACCTGCCGCCATGACGACGGAACCGAAATCACCTATTCGGCCGGCAGTGCTTACGCGATCGAGCCAGGCCATGATGCCTGGGTTGAGGGCGATACGCCGGCCGTTGCCTACGAGTTTCATGGCGTCTGGGGCGAGAAGGGCTGATTCCACTCAACCGCAGTGGTGAATCGCACAGCAAAGATCTGCCGGGGTCTTGACATCTAGAAATCCCTCCATCACTGCTGGTTGCGAGTGGAATATAAAACACTGTCCAAGTGAGCGGGGGCTGGTTTATTGCGAGAAACCGGCCTGCCGCAAGACCGTCTTATACCATGTTGCACTGGAGACAGGAATGCGTAGAGGCGAGATTCTCAACATCAAAAAGAGTCACATAGACTTTGCTCGTCAGACCCTTCTGATTCCTCTTACAAAAACCGATACACCTCGTACTATCCCCTCTTTCTTCAATAGCAATAGAGGCTATTAGGAAGTAACTGAGAGGCTCTCAGAACGTGATTCCAATAGAGGAAACCACCCTCTTCTCATACCAACCAAGCAGTCTCAGTAAAGCCTTTCTACGGCTCTGTAGAAAGCATGGATTAGAGAATCTTCACTTCCATGATCTGCGTCATGAAGCCACATCAAGATTCTTTGAAAAAGGTTTAAATCCTGTAGAGGTGGCGACCATTACAGGCCACAAAGATGTTGATGCGATACACCCATTTAAGAGCAGAAGATTTGGTGGAGAGGTTGGATTGGTTATTGCAAACACTCCACCAACACAGTGAACTTCTTGGCTAATCGCCCAACCAATGAATTAGCGAGGAGCGACAATTTCACCTCGATTGTAACCGCAGTGGTGTGCATGAAATTTTGCGCCCCATGCAGACAGAGCATCTATTGCATCTGGCTTTGCATTTCCCAAGCATAAGACGCTTGTTATATCGACATGCTCAAAAACCTCTGACG
>CAJXBY010000011.1 GCA_913051905.1 uncultured Gammaproteobacteria bacterium
TAGACGATGCCCTGAGGCGTTGCGTCCAGCTGCTCTGATTTATTTGCGACCTGCGTCCTGCGGGATGTATTCCAACCAAGCTCCTCCTCCAGTGCCGGCCGGCGGTTTGTCCAACCAGCTGGGAGTACTGACAGACCCCGGTAACTACCGTGGGCATCATTTGGTGCTGCTGAAGACTGATCACTTTCCCGAAGCGGCTCTCGTTGAAGACTGGCTCTGGTTGTGCGGCCATTATTCGGAATTCACATCCCGCAATGCGCTCGTCGTCGGCCTGAATGGCCACCAGGCTGAGGCCAACAGGCGGTTCGTCGAACAGCACCAGCTGCCGTTTGACATCATCAGCGATTCCGGCGGTCTGTGGTCTCGGCAACTCGATGCGGGGCGCCCCGGCACGGAGGGCGCGAGTCTCTACCTGATCAATCCGGACGGCCGGCGCGTCAAATGGTCATCGGGTCGGCAGTTGCGTGACGAGATGAAAGTACTGCTGGGGTATTTGGATTCCCGCTGTACGATCGGGGATAACGTGCCGGATGCCACGGTCTACCAGCTTTCGGACGGTGCAGCCCGACCGAGGGATGCCAGGGCATTTTTCCAGGGTCGCAGGGTCGTCCTGTTCGCTGTCCCGGGTGCCTTCACCCCCGGTTGTTCGGCCGAACATCTACCGGGTTACGTGCAGCAGGCAGACCGGATACGCGCACGGGGTGTAGACGACATTATCTGCCTCGCCATCAATGATCCTTTTGTCATGGAAGCCTGGGGCCAAAGCCAGAGTGTGGGTCGCACGGTCAGCATGGTGTCGGATGGTGATGCTGAGTTCACCCGGGCGATGGGTATGGTCACGGACCTTGGTTTTCTAGGTCTAGGGCTGCGGTCCAGGCGCTATGCCATGGTTGTGGAAGACGGCGTGATTGTGCACCTCAATGTTGAGGCGGAGCACCGGGTTGATAGGAGCAGCGCCGCGGTCATGGCTGCGCTGCTCTAGCCGGCGATCTGGTTGCAGTGTGAGGGGGCTGTCAGGTCAGTCCGGGAGGGATTCGGCTGTTTTCACCGAGTGCCTGCTCAAGTGCCCAGCCGATTCTGAGTACCGTGGCCTCGGCGAAAGCGTGCCCGTGCAGGCACAGTGATAGCGGCAGTCCATCGTCTGACTGGCCGTTGGGCAGGGCAAGCGCACATAGACCCAGCACGTTCGTTGCCCGGGTGTAAAAAGCAGGCAGAATGTTCTCGTCAACGTCTTCGACGGCAATGGCCGGGGCTGTGGCAGTAGGGGTCAGCAATGCATCGATGCCCCGCATGTGTTTCTCATATTCTCTGCGCCACAACTCCATCTGGTTCATGGCCTCCAGGTATTCTTTCGCCGAGCAGGTTTTTCCGGGCAGCATTCGTGCCCGCGTTCCATCGCCAATCGGCAGGTCCTGGCGGTCGATCAGTTCGTGACAATGCGCATAGCCTTCCGCGCTTGCGATCACAGAAGAGAGGTTACGGTAGGTCTCGAAAGGATGAGGCAGCCCCCGAATGACGATCTCTGCGCCCAGTTTCCCGGCACATTCGAGCGTCTTTTCGTAAGCCAGGTTTACGGATTCAGAAGATTGTTTTCTTTGGCTGTCGGGTAAAACAGCAAGGCGCATGCTCTGGATCCCATCTCTTATTCCGGTCGTTGATTCATGGGCGGGAAGATACTGCGTTGCTTGGTCTTGAGCGTCTGGGCCCTGCAGGACCTCGTAGATCAGGGCAACATCCTCGACGCAGCGCGCCATTGGGCCGACGGTATCCAGTGAGTGGGAGAGTGGCATTACGCCATGGTTCGACACCCGGCCGAAGGTCGGCTTAAGTCCGGTCAGACCACAGAAGGCCGACGGTAGCCGGACCGAGCCACCAGTGTCCGTTCCCAGTGCGGCCGAGGCCAGACCGGCCGCCACGGCAACACCGGAACCGCTGCTCGAGCCACCCGGAACCCGATGCGTCTTCAGGTCCCACGGATTCCACGGGGTGCCGCAGTGCTGGTTGGTACCCCAGCCCCCCAGCGCAAATTCGACGGACTGGGTTTTGCCGAGCAGGATGGCGCCGCTCGCGGTAAGCCGCTCCGCGACGGTGGCTGAGAGAGGCGACACCCGTTCACCCAGTGCATGACAGCCCCACCCGGCCGGCTGCCCTTCGACCTCGATAATGTCCTTGAGGCCAAAAGGTATGCCGTGCAGCGTACCCAGGACATTCCCGGCCATGCGTTGCTGGTCTGCACTCTCGGCCGCTTGCAGTGCTTCATCGCGGAATACGGTAACAAAGGCATTCAACTGGGGATCAAAACGGTCGATCCGGTCCAGATAGGCCGCGGTCAGTTCACGGGCCGAATAGTCACCCCGGGTAAGGGCGTTGAGCTGGCGGTGCACAGGCTCGAAGACGATGTCGTTGGACACAGGACATCTCCGGCTCAGGGGCTCAGGTTAGTGTCAGGGCAAGATAGCACACTTGAGCCGTTCACTGATTGCAAGCTATCGGTTTTGTCCACGGTGTGTCCCAGCGCCACCTACCAGTCTCCGGGTCCATCCGGGAAATACCGATCCCGGGTCGTATAGAATGCGCGACAGTTCAGTACGACCCAAGGGGATGCTGTGCCTGTTGCCCAGATCAACAATCACCAGATGTATTACGAGATCCACGGTGAGGGAGAGCCCGCCGTGTGCATGGGCGGTTGGGGGACCTACTGCCACCGCGATGGCCGGAGTCTGGCCCGCGGACTGACAGACCGCTGCAAGGTCCTGGTCTTCGACTACCGGGGTATCGCCGAGTCCAGCGATGAGCCGGACAGGCCGGCATCAATGAGACTGCATGCCGATGATCTCATCGGTCTGCTCGATTCATTGGGCTGGCGCGACGTCCATCTGATCGGTCTGGTCGGCATGGGGTGTGGCGTAGCCCAGGAAATAGCACTTAACCGACCTGATCTTGTGCGTAGTATGGTGAACATGGGCGCGTGGGCATTCTGCGACGACTTTCTACGCGATCAGCTGAATCTGTTCCGGACTGTCCACAGGGATTCAGGGTTTTACACGTTTCAGGAGTTTGTCTGTGTTTCCTCGTTCCGTCCCGATTTCTACAACGAGAACAAACGCCGTTTACTGGGCCCGGATGGTGAGTGGTCTGAATTGAGAGACAACTATGTGACTCATGAGCGTCTGGTCGAAGCCTGCCTTGAGCACGATACCAGGGAGCGCCTGGGTCTTGTCCGGGCCCCGACGCTCGTTATTCATGCGGCCATGGACATGATCACAAGTCCTCGAACTACGCTACCCATTGAGCAGGCGATTCCAGGCGCGGAAGGCGCCATGATGAAGAACACCGCTCACGTTGTGGCGGGCAAAGAACAGAAGATCGAATTCTGTGAACTGCTCTTTTCGTTTCTTGAACGCCATTAGGAAGATATGTTTCAGACTGAATGCGCCAAATGGAAAGCCCTGGTAGGAAATCGAAAGGGTGTTCTTGTATAAAATCTGGACTGACGTCGAGTCTTGACGAGATTGTGTGATGCCCGAACAGATGAAAACCGATGACCGGCTGAAAGGTCCCTTGGCCGGTGTGCGGGTAGTCGAGATGGGCCAGCTGGTAGCCGGCCCCTTTGTGGGTTCGCGGCTGGCAGATTTCGGGGCTGAAGTGATTAAGGTCGAATCACCGGGTAACGGCGATGCAATGCGGGCCTGGGGGCATCACCGCTACAAGGACCGGGGTCTCTGGTGGCCCGTTCTGGCCCGCAACAAAAAGACGGTCTCTGCAAACCTTCGGGAATCCCGCGGACAGGACCTGGTCCGTCGGTTGATCGAGACGGCAGACGTTCTGGTCGAGAACTTCAAGCCGGGGACCCTGGAGAAATGGGATCTTGCGCCCGATGTACTGCACGAGACCAACCCTGGCCTTGTCATCGCCCGTGTGTCAGGTTACGGTCAGACCGGTCCCTACGCAGATCGTCCGGGATTCGCCAGTGTCGGTGAGGCGATGGGCGGTCTACGTTACATCAACGGGTTCCCGGACCAGCCGCCACCGCGGATGGGGATATCGCTGGGTGACACGCTGGCCGGTATGTTTGCTGCCCAGGGTGTGTTGATGGCGCTTTACTGGCGTGACACGGTTGGCCAGGGCAAAGGCCAGGTGATCGATGCGTCGATCACGGAATCGTGCTTCGCAATGATGGAAAGCGCATTGTCCGAGTATGACAAGGTCGGTTTTATACGCGAGCCGAGCGGTACCGGGCTGGCTAATGTTTCACCGTCTAATATCTTTCCGACCAGTGACGGCAAGTGGGTGGTGATCGCAGCGAACCTGAACCCGATGTTCAAACGGCTCTGCGAGGCTATGGAACAACCGGAACTTGCCGATGACCCACGTTACAGTAACCACCGGGTTCGTGGGCAGAATGGCGACGAGCTGGATGCACTGATTGCGGATTGGACGCGGGAGTTGACTGCGGCCGAACTGGATGAGCGGCTGAATGAGCATGGCGTCGTCTCGGGACCTATTTACTCGATCGAGGATATCGTCAATGACCCGCACTATCAGGCACGGGACATGATCTATCGTTTCCACGATGAAGAACTGGGTGAGATCGCCGTGCCTGGATTTGTACCTAAACTGAGCGAGACCCACAGTGAGATCGCCTGGCTTGGACCCTCCGAGGTGGGTGCCCATAATGAAGAGATCTACTGCGGTCTGCTGGGGTTGTCTGTGGACGATCTGAAGGAGCTTGAAAATGACGGAGTCATCTAACGGCAACAGTTTTGTCGAAATATGTGATGTCGCTGCCCGTGACGGGCTGCAGAGTGAAAAAAGAATCTGGAGTGTTGGCGAGCGTGTTGAACTGATCAATCGTCTGGCTCAAACAGGTATCAGGCGGATTGAAGCGGTCAGTTTCGTGAATCCTAAACGGGTCCCGCAGATGGCTGATGCGGAACTGGTCATGGCTGAAATTGATCGATCCACCGGCGTACGGTTTTCCGGCCTGGCCCTGAACATGAAGGGAGTCGAAAGGGCTCTTGATGCGGAAGTCGACGAAGTCCGCTACGTAGTTGTGGCCAGCGAAACCTTCAATCAGAAAAACCAGGGGGCCAGTATCGCCGAGACGCTCGGCGGTCTGGAATCCATTGCCGAGCGGGTGCGCGAGTCCGGTAAAATGTTCTCAGCGGTCATCGCCGCTTCATTCGGTTGTCCGTTTGAAGGAGAAGTGAGCACTGACGCTGTGGTGAATATTGCACAACGTCTGGATGAGATGGGGGTAAACGAAATTCTGCTTGCTGACACCATCGGCTGCGCTGTTCCCAGCCAGGTGCGGGAGCGACTCACGGCTATCGGGGCGGCTGTCGGTTCTTCGGTCGCCACAGGTTGTCACTTCCACAACACCCGTAACACCGGTATCGCTAATGCTGTCGCAGCAGTTGAGTCCGGAGTGCGAATTCTGGATGCCTCAGTCGGTGGTATTGGTGGTTGTCCGTTCGCCCCCCGTGCAACCGGCAATATTTCAACCGAGGATCTTTGCTACGTGCTGCGTAATATGGACTATGCAACGGGTGTCGATCTGGCCGCTTTGATCGATGTCGCAAACTGGGTGGAAGGTTATTTTGACGACCCCTTGCCCGGACAGCTGATGAAAGCCGGAATATTCCCTGACGACGTTATTGCCCGCCAGGCTGCCCGGTGAGAATCCTCGGGTTATCAGTTGTCGCCGCCATGACGGAACCCAGCCTGTGACCGGCGGGCAGGACGTCTACAGTCAGCGCTCCTACGGCAGCGAAGCCATCGGTTTCGGGAGCAAGCCGGGAATTGCGGTGGTTGATTTTCAGCTCGGCTTTACCGACCCGGAGTATGCGCTGGGCGGTGCACCGCTGGTCCAGCGGGCGATCGATAATACCGCACGCCTGCTTGAAGTTGCCCGGTCCTGCGGTGTGCCGGTAGCGACCTGTTATACCGGCTACAACTCTAGACGGGATATGCCGTATTGGAAGATTTCAGCGGTGCTCGAGGACATGATCGAAGGTGAAGCGCCTACACAACTGGATCCCCGCACCTACGACCCTGATTACGACGTTGCGATGCGCAAATCAGGTGCCTCGATGTTCTTTCAAACGCCGGCAGCGGCCTTTTTCAATAAAGAGTCAGTGGATACAATCTTTGTGGTGGGCTGCACCACGTCGGGCTGCGTGCGAGCGTCGATCGTGGACTGTTTTCAGTGGGGCTTCCGGACGCTGGTCCCCGAAGACTGTGTTGGAGATCAAGATGAGGGCCCGCATCATGACAACCTCAGGGATGTTGAACGCCGTTACTGTGATCTGACCAGTGCCGACGAGGCTATTGCTCAGATTCAGGCGTGGCGACAAGCACAGGTCTGATAAACCGCTGGCCGCTTGTGAACACTGAATCGTTAAGCACTGGATAATGATGAAACGAGAGGTCGTTGGTTAAAAGATGGCAAAACCTCCCCGTAAATCGACGGATTGGTTCGACGCGGAACTCAAGAAGGCCAGGGATGACTTTGCTGCACTGGCCCGGGGCGGTAGAACCCAGGTTCATGAACGTTCCGATGCCAGTACCCCTTCGCCACAGCGCACAGCCCGCTCTGATGGTGAGCCCGCGGCCCGCTCACCGGAGGTGCCGCCTAAGGGGCGTGAAGAAGCACCGCAGCAGGACCTGCCGGCGGGAAGGCAGGCTCCGGTATCTGCCAAGACTCCCGTCGCCACACCGGTGGACAGGCCCACTGTGGCACCCAGGCGCACCACCGGCCAGGCCGGCTACAGACTGGGTGCTGACGTGGGCGGAACGTTTACCGACATTCTGCTGATTGAGGAGTCCAGCGGACGCAGCTTTACAGCCAAGGTGCCCTCTACCCCGGCTGATTCCTCGATCGGCGTGCTGAACGGAATCGAGCGGGTATGCGAGCAGGCAGGTGTGTCTCCCGCCGATATCAGTCACGTCATGCACGGCACCACCGTAGCCACGAACACGGTGTTGACCGCAAGTGGTGCGCGGGTGGGCCTGGTGACGACCAAGGGATACAAGCAGGTTCTTCAGATCGCGCGTTCTTATGTGCCGGGCGGCCTGGGCGGCTGGGTGATCTTTAACAAAAGTGATCCGCTGGCGCCACTGGAGTTGACTATCGAAGCAGACGAGCGGATCGGTGCAAAGGGCGAGATCGTACGGCCCCTTGATGAGGATGCTCTGGTCGAGGCACTGAAAGCGCTGTCCGGGGCCGGGATTGAGGCGCTTACTGTGTCCCTAATGAACGCCTATGCCAATGGTGTGCACGAGCAGAGGGTACAGCAGATCGCCGAAAGTGTTTTCCCGGGCATTCCGATCTCGATCTCCTCAGAAGTGGTGCCGGAGATGTACGAGTATGAAAGGACAGAGACGACCGTGGTGAACTCGTACATCAGACCTGTGGTCTCGAACTACATTGAGAACCTTGAGTCAGAACTCAACCGAAGAATGAGCGGGATGCAGTTGCATATTCTGCGTTCCGATGGGGGTCTTGCCTCAGCCGATGCGGCCAAGGCAACCCCGGTCAATTTGTTGATGAGCGGTCCGGCCGGCGGAGTGTCAGGTGCAGTGTGGATGGCCAGGCAGGCCGGATACAAAGACCTTCTGACCTTTGACATGGGCGGCACCTCGACCGACGTTGCCCTGATTCAAAACGGGGTGGCGCAGACGCGGCGCGAGACCCGAGTTGCAGACGTGACCGTGCGCTCGTCGTCTATAGACGTTCGTACTGTCGGTGCGGGTGGAGGATCGATCGCCTATGTTCCGGAACTGACCAAGGCGCTGCGAGTCGGCCCACAGAGCGCCGGTGCTGAGCCGGGTCCGGCAGCCTATGCCCAGGGAGGTACCGAGCCGACGGTGACCGATGCCAATGTGGTTTTGGGCTACCTGCCTTCTAGTGCAAAACTCGGTGGCGATATGGATCTTGATTATGGTCGTGCTGAGCAGGCCGTCAGTACCGTCGCTCAGGCCATGGGACTGTCGGTCCAGGATGCTGCGGAGGGGATCGTCAACATCGTCAACGAAAATATGTTCGGAGCACTGCGTCTGGTCTCGGTGGAGCAGGGCTTTGACCCTAGGGATTTCGCGCTGGTCGCCTTTGGTGGTGCGGGACCACTGCACGCAAATGCCCTGGGTAATCTGATGAATTCCTGGCCGGTGATTATTCCGCCAGGACCCGGTGTGCTGTGTGCTTATGGTGATGCCACGACCCGGGTCCGCGATGAGGCTTCCCGGACCTTCGTCCGCCGGTTCTCTGAAACTGATGATGCACAGGTACTTGGCATTCTGACTGAGCTGGCGGCTTCAGCTGCCGCAACTCTGGATGCCGAAGGTGTGTCGCGGGCCGATCAGTCGACAACCTACCAGGTGGATCTTCGCTATGCCGGGCAGGGCATGCGTCTGACCGTAGAGATGACACCGGCCGATTTTGAGTCGGGTGGTCTTGCGGAGCTGGGCAGACGTTTTGACGAGATGCATGAGCAGTTGTTCACCTTTGCTTTAGAGACCGAACGGGAACTCTACACGCTCCGGGCCCTGGTTCAGGGCAGGGAAAGCGCAGCAGAAGCCGAAACCTTGGCGAGCGGTAACGGTGATGTCTCCGGGGCGGTCTATGCCCGTTCCAAGGTTTACTTCGAAGGTCGTGAGCACGATGCGGACATACTTGATCGGGCCCAGCTTAGAGCTAAAGACAAGATCACGGGTCCGGCAATCGTCACTGAAATGGACTCAACCACTCTGATATTGCCCGGACATGCCGGGGAAATCGATTCCGTTGGAAACCTGCTGATCAGGCCAGTGTAAAGGCCGCAATCTCGAGAGCTAACCGATGCCTGCACAAGTGATTCAAAGCAATAACACACCGTTCAGGGACGTAACGGTCGACCCGGTCACACTCGATATCATCGAAAACGCCCTGCGTAATGCCAGGTCGGAAATGGACGCGGTTCTTTTCAGGACGGCCATGTCACCCGGAATCCGCGAACAGCACGATGCTTTTCCCATGATTGCCAACCACGAGGGCAAAATGGTCGTCGGCCAGTTCGGCTCGTTTTTCTGGGGCTTCCAGCAAGGTTACGACGGGACGATTGAAGAAGGCGACGTTTTTTTGACCAATGATCCTTATACCTGCAATGGCGCGATCAGTCACCTGAATGACTGGCTCATGATGATGCCGATCTATATCGATGGACGGCTGGTTGCCTGGGCCGCGATGTTCGGCCACATGACCGATATCGGCGGCAAGGTCCCGGGCAGTCTGCCGACCGATGCTGCCCAGGTGTTTGAAGAAGGCATCCAGATTCCACCGGTCAAGATTATTCGCAAAGGGGAGCTCAACAAGGAGATCCTAGAGCTCATCCTCCGCAACTGCCGGCTGCCGGATTGGAACCGCTCTGATTTCAACGCGATAGTCGCTGCTTTGAGACTGGCTGAGCGGCGTGTCCTGGAAATGGCCGAACGGTTCGGCGTCGAAGAGTTTGTTGCGGCCATGGTCGAAATGCTGGATCGCAATAAAAGAGCGATGGGTTCGATATTGAATATGGTGGTACCGGAGACTAAACAGCACTTCGTCGACTACATCGACGACGACGGCATGGGCATGGGTCCGTACAAAGTCAGCTGCACAATGTGGCGCGAAGGTGAAAAGGTGTTCTTTGACTTTGAAGGAACCGACCCGCAGTCGATCAGTTCAGTCAATTTCCTGTTAAATGAAGAAATGTTCAAGATGTTTCTGGGTGCCTTCTTCATCAACCTGTTTGATCCCCAGATACTTTTCAACGACGGGTTTTACGACCTGGTCGAAGTGCGGATTCCACGCGGCTCGATTCTCAAGCCCATACGACCCGCTGCGCTGAGTTCGCGCACCCATATGCTGGGGCGGATATTCGACATCATGAGCGGTCTGCTGGGGCAGGGTTCCCCGGATGCGCTTTGTGCTGCGGGCTTCTCGGACAGTCCCCACTTCATGTACTCGGGTTATGACCAGAATGGGGAGTGGTATCAGCTGTATCAAATCGGATTCGGCGGGATACCCGGCCGGCCGGCCGGTGACGGTCCGGATGGTCATTCCCTGTGGCCGGCGTTCACCAACGTACCGAACGAGTTCCTGGAGGCCTATTTCCCGCTCCGGATCGTGAAGTACGAGACCATTGCGGACAGCGGTGGGCCTGGGCTGCATCGCGGCGGAAACGGCCTTTCGATGGGGTACCAGTTTCTCGAGCCCGGTGAGATATCCATCCACGATGACCGCTGGCTGACCCACCCGTGGGGTGTCAATGGCGGACTCCCGGGTCAACGCAGCAACAAGCTGATGGTCCGCTCTGACGGCAAGACCGAGTGGATGCATTCCAAATGCGACAGGATCAAGGTCGCTGCTGGAGATACCCTGTACTTCAACACCTGGGGAGGCGGTGGCTGGGGTGACCCACTGCAGCGCGATCCCGCCAAGGTTGCCCTGGATACACAGCGGAGTCTGGTCACGGCCGAAGGCGCCCGCCGGTACGGTGTGGTCCTGACCGATGAACTTTCGGTCGATGAATCCGCAACGGAGGATCTGAGGCGCCGGATGGCGGCCCAGCGCGGTAGCGTAGAGTTGTTTGATTTTGGCGGAACGATCGAAGAGCTCAAGGCCCGCTGCCAGGCCGACACGACACTGCAGCCGCCCAAGACCCCGGTATTTCAGAAGTGGGTTACGCGTTCAGCACAGGAGACAGCGGCCTGACCCGCAAATAGTCTGGAGACGCCAGCTGCCGGCAGTCAGTGGCTCGTGTCTTTATTCACAAGCTCTGCATAGAGATTCTGCAGTCGTTGGACCATTGGACCGGATTTGCCTTCACCGATTGTTCGGCCATCGACTTCGATAACCGGTACGACGCCGCCCAGAGTGCCAGTTACAAAAGCCTCCTGAGCACCGTAGACCTGGCTCAGGCTGAAGTTCTTTTCGAATGACGGAATCCCGTTGTGGCGGCAGAGGCTGATGACATTGGCGCGAGTAATTCCGGCCAGGCAATAGTCTCCCGACGAAGTCCAGACTTCGCCGTCGCGGACAATAAAGAAGTGTGTCGAGTTGCAGGTCGCGACGAAACCTTGAGGGTCCAGCATCAGTGCCTCATCGAATCCCGCTTTGATAGCCTGGATACAGGCGGTGATGCAGTTCAGTTTGGAATGAGTATTGAGTCTGGGATCCTGTACATCGGGATGGCCCCGCCGAACGTGAACGGTGAAGATCCGAAGTCCACGGGACAGCAGTTCCGGGTCAGGTTCCTTGAATTCTGCAATGATGACGATGGTTGGGCCGTCAATGGTGACTCTCGGGTCCTGGTTCGGTGTGGACTTGATACCGCGGGAGATCATCAGGCGGATACTGACCCCGTCGCGCATCCGGTTTGCCGCGAGCAGTCGGTCAATGCGTTTGGCCAGTTGGGCACGGGAAAGGCCCAGTTCGAAGTCCAGTGCCTTGGCACCTTCAAAGAGCCGGTCCATGTGTTGATCGAGAAAGGCCACGCGGCCGTTGAAGACACGCAGTCCCTCCCAGATGCCATCACCCAGGACAAAGCCTGAGTCAAAAACGGAGACCATTGCCTCGTCACGGTGGAACAACTGCCCATTGATGTCGATCTGAATGTCTGCGTTCCGCGAATCGTCCTGAAATCGATAAAAGCTTGTGGTCATTTGTTTCTCGTCACTAGTCCGATCCGCCGCCTGGAATCGTCGCCATGGCCGGTTTGGGACTTGTGGCCAAGGACCCTGATCGGGGTAGGCCAGGCAGTGAAACTGCTTGGGGGTCATTGCGAATCAGCAGATTATGGGCCAACCATTCCGACCGGGCATCGGGTTCCGCCAGCCACTGAAATCGGCCACCGACGAGAGTGGCGACAATATGGCCGTTCCGGTAGAGCACCCGGTTACTCTCTGTCATCGGAATCTTTTGGCCTGGCGTGAGAATGCCCTGTAGGTTGAGCGGATCGGCGGCAGAGACGATGACCGGGTCGTCCTGTTCAGCCTCCGGTGTGGCATTGCGATAATGTCGGAGTTCTTCAACAGCTTCAGGCCAGGCAAACTGTTCACCGCTGAAACCGCCGACGAAGCGCCCGCCGCGAATCTCGCCTCGAGCCTCCATACGCCGGTACCATCGTACCAGTTCGCGCCACTGCGGCAGTGACCGGTGTTCTCGCACGAGCAGACTGCGAAAAACAATGCCATAACGGTCCAGCAGCGCGACTGCGACCTGTTCGGTTCCGGTCATTGAGTCTGAAGTGGAGGTCTTGTTCAACACATCCGGTGTCGGTGCTGAGTCTGAGACACGGGGAAACAGGAGTTGCTCAATCAGGGACCAGCGGCCTGTACTTTCCAGAGCCACCGATCGCCGCCGGCCAGCTTGCGAGAATCGTGGTCTTTTTGCCGACGGGGTCGTCAACGTCCGTAATCCCGAAAAACTGTCGCAGGTTACGATACCCCAGGCGACCAGTTCGGCCAAAGCCTCTTCGACCTGGGTGCGCAACAGGCCGGTTCGGGCCACGAGATCACTGAAGAAGGCCGCACCGCCGCACAGCAGGGCTTCTCTGATCCGGGTTGCCGGGGCAGACAGTGACGCCCACTCGGATAGCGTACCGGCCTGCAGGTCGCCGTGAGTAACCCGTGAAAGCCAGTGCTGGGTCTGACTGCGTTCGATGAACATGATCGGTGTGTTTCTCACCGGGCCGTTGCGCCGGGCATTCGTAACGGGTGTCAGGGGGCGCAGCCAGAGGAACTCTCCGGCCGCCAGGATCTGATCCAGGTGATCCGGGTTGTAGTTACGGATCCGGTGGGGCAGCAGTGAAGATTCCCACGCCAAGGCGGGCGCTGCGAAGCCCTGCAGCCGACGCAGTGCCTCGCGGACTGCCTCGGGTCCCTCTGATCCCCTGCCCGGGAGTCCCTGCCAGTGAATGAGAAAACGCACGAAAGAGGCAGCTGTAACCGGCTGAATCTGCTTGCGAAGCGTCTTTATCGTGTACCGGCCAATCCGCGCCAGCAGCCGGCGATCACACCATTCTTCTTTTGCACCAAATCGTTTAAAGCAGTCGTCTGCCGAGTCGGCCCGAAATAACCCACGGATCGCGAAGCCCTCGATCTCCAGCGCCAGCAATGCCCGGTCGACGCTTTCAGGGGTGAGGCCCAATGGTGCGGCCAGAGTAGGTGCAGTCACGGGGCCCAGTGCCTCCAGTCGGCTGCGCAGGACTTCTACCAGGGATTCGTCAGGTGTCGTGCACATGACACCGCTGGAGGTGTCGCCAAATCGGGCAGGTTCGATCCTCGGCTGCATGGGCACATCGTCGCCAAGCACCTGCAGCATTTGCCCAAGTCGCTCGGCGCTGACCCACAGCTCATCACCCTCGGTGGGTGAAAGCCGGGTCGCTCTACGCTCCCCCTCGAGCACCTGAAGAAACGACGACCATTGTGTCAGTTCGAGCCTCGCTTCTTCACGGCTGATGAAACCGGCCAGAACCAGGGCATCGTGCAACTCATCCGCTGTGCGCACATCGGGCCATGCTTCAGCACAGACCGCCTCAATCGCCGCGGGGTCCAGAGCGGCTATTTTTGCGGCTTCCTCCATGTCGAACAGATGGCGGTTGCGTATTGCCTGGGTGCGGCGCTCCTCTGCCGGTGCGTCGTCCAGAAACGCATAAGGTCTGGCCGTGATGATTTCCTGGGCCAGGGGTGAGGGAGAGGCGAGTTCACGAGCTGTAATCTGGATAGTGTTCGCACCGTTCGCCCGGCTACCCAGTTTGCCGATGAGCGATTCCAGGCCTTCCACATCCATTGCCTCATGGAGGCAGTCTGCCAACGCCTGATCGACCAGCGGGTGATCAGGGATTTCGCGCCTGCCCGCTATGTTCTCGGCGCAGGCCAGCTGATCGGGAAACACCACGGCCAGCAGATCCTCGGTGTCGCTGCGCTGAAACTGGGGCGGTGTTTTTTTGCCGTTGCGGTTGCGCCTGACGGCGAGAGCGGTCGTAGCCACCCAGCGGAAGCGAGTAGGAAACATCGGTGCGTCCAGCAGGGCCTGGGTCAATACGTCCCTGACACTAGTGGGTTGCAGATAGTCAATCACCTCAGCCAGCGGGAAACTGTGGGTCGGTCCCAGGGACAAGATGACGCTGTCCTCCAGTGCAGCGGCCTGGAGTTCAAAATTGAATTTGCGGCAGAACTTTTTTCTGATCGCGAGTCCCCAGGCGCGATTCACGCGTGAACCGAATGGGGAATGAAAAACCAGATGGGTGTCGCCGACTTCGTCGAAGAACCGCTCGAGGATGATGTTTGACTGGGTTGGGAGGCTGCCGAGGGCGGCTTTGGACAGCCCGGCGTAGTCGGCAAGTTGGTCGGCGGCCGCCGGCGACAGGCCAATAGAGGTCTGCAGCCAGGCGCTGGTTGCTTGAATACCAGAGGCGTCGACTCCGAGGTGCCCGTTGAGCTGTTCTCTCAGGCGTGAGACCGCGAAAGAAAGTTCGTCGCTGCGGCCGGGCGCCTCACCGAACCAGAACGGGATGCTGGGCGGCTGGCCTTTGGCATCCTCAACATAGACCTTGCCGGTCTCGACCCGGGCGATCCGATAAGAAGTATTGCCCAACTGGAATATGTCCCCGGGCAGGCTCTCAAAAGCAAAATCCTCGTTGAGGGTGCCGATCGGGTATTCCTCTGGCAGCAGCACCACGTCGTAATCGAACTGGTCGGGGATCGCACCCCCATTGGTCATCGCCACCAGGCCCGCGCCTCGCCGTCCGCGCAGCCGACCATTGACGGCATCCAGGTGTAGATAGGCGTTCCGTCGACCACGGCGCGTCGTATAACCGTCAGCCAGCATGCGGACGATCTGGTCGAAACGTTCCCGGGACAGATGACGGTAGGGCCAGGCACGCCGGCACATCTGGTAGAGGCTGTCAGCACTCCATTCTGTGGCAGAGACCTCGGCCACGACCTGTTGAGCCAGCACGTCCCAGGCCGGACGCACCAGCTGGATCGCATCGAGCTCCTGACGCTGCACGGCATCCAGCAGTGCGGTGCACTCCAGCAACTCATCTCGAGACAGTGGGAAGAGTCGGCCTTTGGGCAGGGCATCGACGCCATGGCCGGAGCGTCCCACCCGCTGTAGAAATGTCGCGATACCGCGTGGCGAACCCAACTGGCAGGTGAGATCCACGTCACCGATATCGATGCCGAGTTCCAGTGACGCCGTTGCCACCAGCGCCTTGAGCTGACTGTTCTTGAGCCGCTGCTCGGCATCTAGCCGATGTTCGCGGGCGAGGCTGCCGTGGTGGGCAGTCACGCCGGTCTCGGGGAGCCCTCGGTCCTCCATTCGTTCGGCAAGATGTCGGGAAACACGTTCAGCCATACGGCGGGTATTGACAAAGATCAGCGTAGAGCGATGTTCGGCAACCAGGTCGGCCAGTCGGTCGTACACTTCTCCCCAGACCTCCGTTGTCATGATCGGCTGCAACGGGGAGCGTGGGAGTTCGATAGCGAGGTCCCGCTCCCGCATAAAGCCGGTATCGATGATCTGGCAGTTATCCGCACTGTCGCGGTCACCGAGCAGGAACGCTGCCATGCTTTCGACGGGTTTCTGGGTGGCGGAAATGCCGATCCGTTGCGGCGGTGATGGACAGAGCGCCACCAGACGCTCGAGGGAAAGGGCCAGATGGGCGCCGCGCTTGTTGTCAGCTACAGCGTGCAGTTCGTCGACAATGACCGTGCGGACCGTTTCCAGCATACGGCGTCCGGAGACCGAAGTCAGAAATATGAACAGCGTTTCGGGCGTGGTCACCAGTATGTGGGGTGGCCGACGGCGCATCTTGGCACGCTCGGACTGCGGGGTATCGCCGGTGCGGACCCCAGAACGGATACAAAGTGGTGTGAGTGCCCCAAGCGCCCGGGTGATTCCGGCGAGCGGTGCCTCCAGGTTGCGGTTGATGTCGTTTGACAGCGCTTTCAGCGGTGAAATGTAGAGTACTCTTGTCTCATCCGGCAGCCCGAAGATCTCGCCTTCGCGGACAAGATTGTCGATTACCGAGAGAAATGCAGCGAGTGTCTTGCCGGAGCCGGTGGGTGCAGCGAGCAGTGTGTGGGCCCCGCTGTGAATAGCTGGCCAGGCCTGAGCCTGGACTGAAGTGGGGCGATCAAACTGATCGGCGAACCAGCGTCCGACTGCAGGGTGGAAAATGTCGGTAGACATGATTCCATTGTAATCCCCTTACGGGATCACGGGATGAGCCTGAGGGCATCGCCTGCCTGAGTGCTGATTTCATATAATCGTGTCCCGATCAAGAACCCATAAAAACAGGTTTCACTCGATCTATGGACAAGAAACGATACTCGACCCGGTTTTTCTGCAGATGGGTGTTGCTGCTGTCGGCTATACCTTGGTTGGTCGGTTTGCCGGTGCCCGTCGCTGCAGATGAAGGCACCGGCCGCGACCGGGTGGTTCTGGTAGACGGATCAGAGCTTTACGGTGCGGTGCTCTGGGCAAACGAAGGGCAATTAGCGATCCGAACTGGGTTTGCGGGTACTCTGAAGATCGATGCAAATCAGATCGACTCTCTATACAGCAGTCGGCCTCTTGTCCTTCAGCTGAACGACGGTCGGCTCCTCAAGGCCCAGCCGATCTCGATAGAGCATGGGGCGTTTGTTGTGACTGCTGCCAGTGGCGATCAAACGACGTACCGTGTGGAGGATATCAAGTCCATCAACCCCGAGCCCTGGATGCTGGGGGAGGAATTCAAGTGGTCGGGATTGGTCAGTTTTTCCTGGGACATTGAAAGCGGAAACACTGACAAGAACGAAGTCGACTACATGCTGGACACCAAGTGGCGAAAAGGCAGGACCCGCTGGGTCCTGAAAGGCGATGGGGAACTGGACAAGGTTAATCAGGTCAAGAATGCCGACAACTGGACTCTGATGGGAAAATCGGATCGTTTCCTTACCGATGTGTCCTACTGGGGTGCCGCCCTCTACCTTGAATCGGATCAGTTTGCCGATCTTGATCAGCGGGTATTTCTCGGCGGCTATTTTGGCCGGCAGTGGTTTGCACAGCCCCGTTTCTCACTGACGACTGAACCCGGTGTCGCGTATGTCACAGAAGAGTTTCTCGTCGCACCGGAGAAAGAGTATTTCAGCGGGACCTGGAATATTGATGCTTCGAGCAACGTGCTGGGAAAGAGAACCCGTCTTTATTTTGATCAGGTAGGCGTCTGGAATCTGGAGGCGACCTCTGACCTGGTGCTTAATTCCAGGGTCGGTTTTTCTATTCCGCTGATACGAAAGGTCGAGGCCGCAGCCGAGATCAAACTCGAGTTCGATTCCGGGGCCCCGGAAGGAATTGACGAACTGGATCAGACCTATGAGATCCGCATCGGATATCGCTGGTAAGGAAACGGTGCCAGCCTAATTTTTGACTGGAAACAGGCGGTCGATGTTGCGGGGCCACGGTCAACGGGGTAGATCAGAAAATGTCAGTATCAGCCAGCCGAGGTCTGTATTAAAGCCCTGAATGCTGACAGATTTGAAAGTAGTCTCGGATATTCGCGAATCTTGCTCTGCAGCGAGAAGGCAAAGAGCCGGTAAAAGTATACGATGTTGAGAAGAAGTTCCATCCGTTTCCTCCATTTCAAACTGTTTACTGGTCTATTTCAGAGACACCATTGTGTATCGGAGCGCTGCGAGACGCTGTGATCCTCATCACCGTAAACTCAGTATCGGGCCAAGTGATGTGACAGACGTCACAAATAGAAACGGTTACCAGGGGAAAAGCTATTGGTTGGACAGAATACGGAGATAGACCTGTGAAACAAAAAGTATGCGGTACGGGGTAACAACCTGCGTTCTTGTTTGACCGGGTCCCAATCCCCAAGAATTCCGCCAAGGCAGTCATCGACATAGGATCAAATGAGAACTCAAGCACTGCAATCAAGCGTTAGGGTTTTACGAGGCACGGTCGGCCTACGGGCAGCCGTTTTACTGGCCCTGCTGAGTACTGTTGCTGTGATGAATCCGATGGTGTACGGCGACACACGCTCTTTGTTGCCCAGGCACCATCTTCCGGATGGAACTTTTCGCAATACCCATTACCCCGCGATCGACAAGTCGCGTTCTGAACTCTTCAAATGGTGGTGGAATCGCGACCAACCGGAACCAGTCGGTTTTCCTCTGGCCGAGCAGAATCCCCGCTTTCTGCAGGAGAATCAGACACAGCCGACGCTGACCTGGATTGGGCATGCAACGCTACTGATTCAATATGACGGTTTGAACATTCTGACCGATCCCCATTTCTCGCACCGGGCATCACCGGTTCAAATGATGGGCCCCCCCCGTTACACGCCGCCTGGATTGGCACTGGATGATCTTCCAAGGATCGATCTGGTGGTGATCTCCCACAATCACTACGATCACCTGGACAGGCGCTCTGTCGAGCGGTTGTATGCCCGTCAGATCGATCGCCCGCCACGGTTTTTTGTCCCGTTGAGACAAAAACAATGGTTTGATGATCTTGGTATTCCGAACGTGACCGAGCTGGACTGGGGGCAGAGCGAAGACTACAAGGGATGGCGGGTCCATGCTGTTCCGATTCAACACTGGTCCGGACGTGGTCCGTGGGACCGCAACAAGGTGTTGTGGGCCGGCTGGGTCTTGGAACATCCGTCGTTCCGGTTTCTGTTTGCCGGTGACACGGGCTATTCGCCCGATTTCGCTGAGATCGGCTCGCGTTTCGGGTATATGGATCTCGCGGCTATCCCCATCGGCGCTTATGGGCCCCGCTGGTTCATGAAATCCTCCCACGTCAATCCGGCCGAGGCGCTCAGCATTCACAAAGATGTCCGGGCACGCTATTCCGTGGGTATTCACTGGGGTACGTTTCAACTGACCGACGAGCCTATGGACGAACCACCGGAGAGATTGAAACGTGCGCTGGACAAAGCGGATATACCACGCCAAAAGTTCTTCGTGATGCAGCATGGGGAAACCCGTCTGCTCGATTTCCTTTGGGACTGAGAGCCGGCAGCACGGCGAATCCGGTATGATGGTGCTGAGTGCCACCGATGGAGATCAACTTCAGTTGGGTCTCCGTAAAAGCCCCGGGCGGTGTGCTGATCCGGTATTACAGTCGCCCACTTGGCGGAGGAAGCAGGATGAAGGAATCGGCAGTTGTCGGGGTATGCTCCCCGAAAGGTTCAGGTGCGATATGAACAGTGACAAGCCCAGGACCAATGAACATGGTGCAGAAGTCTTTTCCGGCAGCATTTTCAGCTGGAACGAAATTGATCGTGTTCGTTTTGATGAAGACCGCGCCGAGGCACAGTTGATCACGGGAGAGCACATGCATCTGATCAGGGCGGTCTACGAGCCGGGTGCCACATATCCCATGCACTCGCATCCGCACGAGCAGTTCAGTCTCATGCTGTCAGGCCGGATGCTGCTGACCGTGGGCGACTATACCCGGGAGATCGGTCCTGGCGATGGCTGGTATGCGGGTACCAATGTACCGCACGGCGGTGAGATCATCGGTGACGAGACGGTCGTCTTTATCGATGTCTACTCTCCAGCCACCCGCTGGATCCTCGATATCATGGAGACAGGTCGAAAACTCCCCCGCCTGTCTGATTGCGGATAATATTCGCCGCGTATACCTGACTGAATTGAGACTCGGAATTTCTGCTCATGATCAACAGCTTTGCAAGCAACAGCGCCCCAGAAACAGTGGCTGAAGCGGTTGCACGCGATGGTTACGCAGTCGTGCGCGATGCGGTCGAACCGGAAACTATTGCAGCAGTCAGTGCGGACCTCTCGCCGTTTCTCGAGAATGCCCACAAGGGTCACGAGGAATTCTTCGGCACACTCACCAAGCGATTCGGTGCACTGCTGGCGAAATCAAGCGCTGTCCAGGAATTGCTGGTACATCCCACTGTACTGGCGGTCGCCGACCACGCGTTGCTACCGCACTGTGTGCGTTATCACGTTCATTACACCGGTGTGATGCACCTTGAACCGGGTGAGACCAGGCAGTCCCTTCACCGGGATACCGGGATCTACCCCATCGCGAATCCGTGTCCGCCGATGACCGTGGCAACAATGTGGGCGATCAGCGGGTTTACCCGGGAAAACGGCGGAACCCGGCTGGTGCCGGGGAGTCATTTGTGGAGTAACGACCGAGTTCCGGAGCCGGAGGAGGTGATGGCAACGGAGATGTCCCCGGGATCGGTTCTGATCTATACGGGCAATGTGATTCATGGCGGCGGAGCCAATCATTCGAAGAAGCCCCGTACCGGTGTTGCACTGCATTACAACCTGGGTTGGCTGCGACAGGAGGAGAACCAATACCTCGCGGTTCCGCAGGACGTGGCCCGTAAACTTCCTGACCAGATTCAGGAGCTGTTAGGCTACGCTTTGGGGTCGAGCAGCCTGGGCTTCGTCGATCACATCGAACCCAAAGACTATCTGCACGGCGTACGGGATCAGGCCATGAGCAATCTTGGACCGCCCGAGCTTCGCGAACGCGCGGTGGCCCTGGATCGGTTCCATGTGAGTCACACGGAGAAAGGAAATCTCCGCTATTACGATATCGATACCGATTAATTCGCCAGGCGATCACGTCTGAAGAGAACACCGGATACGCTGTTGGCGAAATTTTGGGTTGGCTCGCTGTGGAGAAGGTTCGGATTCAAGCCCTTTGGACGCAGAGCGACAACTGAATTGGTCGGTCTGTGGTACATCGTAGGTGCACGTTTGAATTAAGGAGCTTTCACTGCGATCAGTCTTTTTTCGCCTGGAAGTGTCCGTAGCGCATTCCATCTTCTGCGAAACACTGGTAGCGACCCCGGGTCCAGGTCATGAAGGAGGCCAGGCCTTTCTCGCCCAGAGAACTCAGCAGAGTCTCGTACAGTTTATTTTCTACTTGACGAAGGTAGCCTTCAGCGAGATTCATTGTGGCCAGGGTGCGGTCGGCAATTGAGATCGTGCTGAATCCGCCCGCACGGAGCGCCTGTTCGAAATTCGGTTGGTCCACGAATGAAAAGTTCAGCCCGCGATCGCGGAGCAACGTGTCCCATGTTCGATATGCGGTATTATTTTCGCCTTTGAACCATTCTCCTCCGATCAAGCGGCCGCCGGGATTCAATACCCTGTGGATTTGCTGAAAAAAGACGCTCAGGTTCTCTACATGACAGCTCGTTGCCGTTACATAGACCACATCAAAGCTCGCCGGATCAAATGGTAATGGGCCGGGTTGGGTCGATGTCAGAGTCACACGCTCGCTGACCCGGGCTGCTTCGACAAGCTGTGCCGCGCGATTAAGCAGGCCATCGTCGATATCGATGCCATGGACGTGTGCGGCGCCGTGGTCGCGTACCAGAGAAATCACCGCACCGCCCAGCCCGCAGCCGATATCCAGTATCTTCTTGTTGGTGATCGTGACGGTTCCGACAATCCGTGCCACTTCTTCGTCACCGCCGGCAGACATGTAGCCCCTGCCGTAGACCAGCTCCATCGTTTGGATGTTGGTCTTGTCGTAGCGATTAGAAGTGCCGGATATCATGAAACTGCCAGTTCTTACGTCGGTTTGTATGACAGGTGGAGGCCTAGCAAATCCTCCGGGTACCCATCAAAGGTATCTGGAAGAAATCCGGGGTTTCTCACAGAATCCAGAATTAATACACTGTCGTCACTTAAAATCTGATGATATCAGACCGTTGGGATGCGCTGATCTGTTCGCTATCGGGTCCAGGGTCTGACCCGCTCTGGTGTCCGGTAACGCCACAACTGTAGCCGGGGCCCGAATACCCTGAAGCGGTATCCTGTAAATTACTCGGGAGGATTGCCTCAATGTCCAGCGTACTTGAGAACCAGTTGAATCACCTGTGCGACGAACAGCCCTTTCACACGGGCTGGTTTGTCAGGAACCTTCAATCGCGAAGCAGCTTGCAGCGCCACGGTGATGTGGTTGTCCCCTCGGCCAGTACGCGCAAGATCGCGATTATGATGGCCGCACTCAAGGCAGTCAGTGAAGACCGCCTGGCATTAGATCAACCCGTGACGATGTCTGCCGCATACCAGGACAACGATTCCGGCTGCTTCCAGCATCTGCAGCCCGACTTCACCATTCAGTTGCGCGATGCACTGGTCATGATGATCATCGTCAGCGACAACACCTGTACCGGTGTAGTGGCCGACCTGGTCGGTCTGGAGTCAATCAATACCCTGTGCCAGTCAATCGGGATGACGGGTACTGTCCACCGGTATGGTATTCCACCAGTCGGTATGGCAGGGTATCTCTCTAGCGATGAGACCAATGCCACCACGCCGGCAGACGTAGCCCTTCTGTTGGATCTGATTTTGAGCGGTACTGACGACGCATCGGCGGCCGCAGAGCTCGGTTGCACGCCCGAATTGTGCCGACTGGCTATCGATATCCTGAGCTGGCAGCGTCTTCGTAACAGGATACCCGCCCGGTTGCCCCTGGGGACCCGCGTCGCGAACAAAACGGGGACCACTGCCAAAAACTACAATGATGCCGGAATCGTCTACTTTGAGGGTGCTCCGCTTTTTATCATCAGCGCCTATACTGATGGCGTCGAAGCCGAGCTGCCGAATGGCGAGCCGGGCCATACGGTGGCGTATGATCTGACGGCCCGCCTGGCGCGATTGTGCTTCGACGCGTTTCTGGGCTGAGTCGGGCCCTGATCTCGATGCCGATAATGAGAAAAGAGAAAGATCAGTAAATCATGAATACCGAGATCAAGCAGGGGGGATGCCAGTGTGGACAGGTCACCTATGAACTGTCCGGTGCGCCCGTCGCGCTTTACCGCTGTCACTGTACAGAATGTCAAACGGCCTCCGGTGCGGCATTTGGCATGAGCATGTGGGTCCGGGTAGAAGACTTCAAACTCACTTCAGGTGTGCTGAAGACGTATGTCAGGGTGGCGGATAGCGGCGGTCAGGTCGAAAGTTCTTTCTGCGAATATTGTGGTGTGAGAATCTACACCCAGGCACTGCGGCTTGAGAGTGGGTATCTCGTTCTAAAGCCGGGGACTCTGAGCAAGTCCGATAATCTGAAGCCTTCCGCGGATATCTGGCTGAGCAGTAAGCAGAACTGGTTTGAGCCGCCTGAGGACACCCGGCATTTTGACGGGCAGCCTCTGCTGGAGGCATTGTTCGAGAGCCATCAGGAGTCAGGTTCGACTGTCGGCGATTGACGGAAGAATGCTGTGCCCGCGGATTGAACCCGAACAGACCGGCAAGGTGTGGCCGGCTTAAGGAGAGTCAATGATGGCTATCGAACCCGCCGTGGAGTTGTTTCTCAGGCAGACCCTGGTTGCAGTGATCAGTACGGTCGATCAGAACGGGCGCCCGCGTTCGGCACCGATCTGGTATCACTGGGAGGACGGGGCAGCCCATATGTTCACCGCCCGTGATACTCTGAAGTGGCGGAATATCCAGCACGATCCCTATGCTTCTCTGTGTGTGGACTGGCGGGAACCGCCTTATCAGTCAGTTATCCTGGATGGGCCAATTCAGGAAACGCAACGTCCGCTTTACGAACTGGTGCTCGGGATGGCAGTGAGATATTTCGGAAAGGGAAAAGGAACTGAATTTGCAGAAGGCTATAAAGATCGCTCACAGGATGTCGCGGCGTTCCATCTGGTGCCTGATCGGATTGCTAATTACCTGAAAGAATAAATGCGAATCGGTTGATTCGTAATCCAGGAAGAGTGAAAGATTAATTCATGACGCACGAAGCAACCCCGGGCTATGTGCATGGTTATTCCGATCGGGAGACCGAAAGGCTTTATGACCAGGCGGGATCGGTGAAAGACCTGGTTCACCAGGGGACCCGCTACCCGTCCGGCTCGAAGATCCTGGAAGCGGGTTGCGGTGTTGGTGCCCAGACCGTGACCCTGGCACAGAACAGTCCGGACGCGAAGTTCTATGCTGTGGACTGGTCGGAGAAATCACTGGACCTTGCCCGGCATCTGGTTGATCAGCAGGGTCTCAACAACGTGGAGTTTCTGCAGGCGGACCTTTTCAACCTGCCTTACGAAACGGAATTCTTCGACCATCTTTTTGTGTGTCATCTGCTGGAGCACCTGCAGCAACCGGTAGCGGGCCTCTCAGCGCTTCGCGCCCATATAAAAAAGGGGGGCACGGTTACGGTCTTTGAGGGAGACCATGGTTCCTGTTACTTCCACCCGCAAAGCAAAGACGCCACGATGGCGTGGAACTGCCTTGTCGAGGTTCAGAGGCAGCTGGGCGCCAATTCACTGATCGGCCGCGAACTGTATCCGTTGATTCACGAAAGCGGTTTTCGGGATGTGCGAATCACGCCGAAGATGGTCTACATCGATCAGTCGTTGCCCCTGCTTATGGAGAGCTTTGTCAGCAAAACGATCATTCCGATGGTGGAGGGGGTCAAGGAGGCGGCTCTGGATCTCGGACTGACTGATGAACGGACGTGGCAGAACGGTATCAATGATCTGCACCAGATCACACGCGTGAAGGACGGCACATTCTGTTATACCTTTTTCAAAGGGCAAGCCTGCAACTGAGCGTTGTCAGGCGTTTGTGTTCGCAGCAAACAGGGTGACTCCGAAACAGGGTTCAGACCGGTGGCTCTCAGATTCTGCCTACATTACCGAACGCAAACCTGCCAATGCGTTACCTGTTCGGTCAAATTCGATGAGAAATCAAAAGGTAGGTTACCCAGGCGGTCATCAAGCGAAGGATGGGAACCGACGGAGCCGGGTTTAGGTAGAGACTTTGTAGGTTCAGTGCAATGGTAAATCGGAGAACGCAATGAAGTTTGGTATCGCGATGGCCACATCGGCAGATTCCTGGAAGCTGGTACAGCAGGCCGAGGAACTTGGATTCGACCACGCGTGGTTCTATGACACGCAGATGCTCAGTGCGGACTGTTTTGTGGCCATGGGCGCTGCCGCGGTCAAGACCAAACGCATACGTCTTGGAACGGGGGTTCTGGTGCCGACGAATCGAATCGCACCGGTGACTGCCAATGCGTTTGCCTCACTCAATCAGTTGGCACCGGGACGTATCGACTTCGGCGTGGGTACCGGTTTCACAGCCCGTCGTGCCATGGGTCTCAGTGCGATGCGGTTGGCTGAGATGGAAGAGTACATCCACACTGTTTATGCCCTGCTTCGAAAGGAGACTGTAGAAGTATCGCTTGAGGGCGTTCAACGCAAGATCCGATTTCTGAATCCGGATCATGGATTGATCAACACCGACGACCCGATCGCATTGCACGTGTCTGCCTATGGCCCGCGCAGTCGAGCGCTGACGGCCCGACTGGCTGCCGGTTGGTTGAACTTTATCGGCGATGTCGCGACTGCAGTGTCGGCTCTGGAGTCCATGCAGACTGCATGGCAAGAAGCAGGACATGACCCGCAAGAACTGTCGGCCACGGCCTTCGCTCTGGGCTGTGTGCTCGAGGAAGGGGAAGCTTATGATTCTCCTCGTGCAATGGCCCAGGCCGGCCCGCGAGCAGCGGTCACGCTGCATCGTGCGGCTGACGAGATGCTGGCCGGTTGGCAGAACTCCAGCGTCACTTTTCCATCGTTCACTGATGCTGTCTCAGGCTATGTGGAACTCGCGCAGAGTTTTGAGCCCGCTGACGCCCCCTACCTGGTCAACCATGAGGGCCACCTGATGTTTGTCAAGCCTGAAGAACGACCGTTCGTAACCGCTGAACTGATTCGTGACACCAGCTTTACGGCCACCCGGGGGGTGTTGGTTGAGCGAATTGCTGCGTTGCGCGATGCGGGTTACACCCAGTTCACCGTACAACTGACGCCGGGTCAGGAATCCGCCATAGAGGACTGGGCAAGCATAAAACATATTGTGGTGCCGCACGAAGGCGATTGAGTGTCACCGCTGCTTGAGTCTTTGACCGGCACAGTTTGTGGATGACCATTTGCGACCCCGTGCCCTTACGGTGTTTTGCAAATCCTGAGATGATATCTGCATGCAAGGTTTTGCTGCAGTTCGGCTCAGAAAAAATTTCGGTGATGTGTACTCCGGTCGTTATCGGACCCGCTCAAGTTCGACCCCATCCACGCTCATCTTCCAGACCTCTCCATCTTTGTAGGGCGTCCTCGACACTACAAAACGTGTCGAGATCAGGCTGATACCAACCTCAAAGTCGTCGCCATGCCAGGCTTTGATCGGTGCCGTAATGGTCTTTGACCCGGAACCGCTGACCCTTCGGTAGTCCACACCACCGTCTGAGGTGATTGTCAGGTTCATTCCGACTCCGACCCATTCCCCGATATATTCAGTCTTATCGTCCGGTACTCCCACTGATGAACAGCCAGTGAGAACAGCCAAGGCTACTGTCATGGTAAAACCGACGAGCTTTCTATGCATCAAAGTCCCGATATTTTCTCAATCGGCATCTGAGATTTGAAAAATATGCGCGTTCTTTCGGCAAACAACTGGGAATCCCGTATTGATCTATTTGCTTTAGGTTTCGATATATGAAGATAATCATTCATACCAGGTAATTCTGAGGCCTTTTCTCCAGTTTAGGTCAAAGTTATGGCCAGTTTGGCTCAAAGATGAACGGACAAGAACTACATTATGGTGGATTCTGGCGGCGTGTTGCTGCCTCCGTGATTGATTGTCTTGTTTTGAGCCTTCTAGGGCTTCTTGTTGTTGCGGTGGGCATTGTCTTGGGAGCCCACAATTATCTCCTGTCAACACCTGAATTGGATCTAGAGATCTGGGCCAACCTGATCTGGGCCCTATTGGGCTTGCTTTACTTTGCTGGGATGGAAAGCTCGGCTAAACAAGCCACTTTAGGCAAGCTGGCAGCGGGACTGGTAGTGACGGATTTGCAGGAAGAGCGAATCACATTCGTCCGCGCAATTTGCCGATATATGGCGAAGATTCCCTCTGCCTTGATCCTGCTGATTGGTTTTCTCATGGTAGCTTTTACCAAGCGCAAACAGGGTCTCCACGACAAGTTGACCAGCTGCCTGGTTATCAAGCGGAATAAATCGAGAGTATTCAGGGTCTTTCTCTTGGTTTTTCTCTTGTGGATTTTGGGGATTGGGGGGCTGGGATACTTCGTTTATGTCTCTGTACTTCCCCAATGGTTGGAGACTATGCAAGAACAGGCAAACCCGTTGGACCTGCAGCGAGACGTACAGCGATTGTTGGACCAGCAGCGATTAAAGTGTGAAAAGTTAAAAATGGAAAACCAGCTCACAATTGCCGATGGCACTGCATGGACCGATGTCCCGGTGGACAAACGCGCTTGTTACACGGCGTGTTGGTCCGCCTCAGTAGCGGCCAGTGCAGATGATGGGGATGGTTGGGTGGTAGGAAAACATTCTCTTGACGGGGATGATGCGTGGAGGCAGGCGGTTTTAATGGCGGCGTTTTACGCTGACGCCCAGATGAACAATAAGCATGATCCCAAAGCGTATAAGGAAGCCGCTTGTGTCGATAAGACGGGAAATTCAGACCAGGCCACAATTGAATGGCTGGGTGGAACTTACACAGGGGAAGTGTCTGACGGTGTTCCACACGGACAAGGCACTGTGACTTTTCCCGATGGATCAATGTATTTCGGAGAATACAGGAAGGGCAAGCATCATGGTCAGGGTACCCTGACTTCATCCGATGGATCAAAGTACGTAGGTGAATGGAAGGATGACAAGGAGTGGGAAGGAATATGGTATCTAGCCTCTGGAGAGATAGAAGCAACTTATTCAGAAGGTCAGAGATGCGAAAGTTGCAGTATCACCTACAGCAACGGAGATCAATACGTTGGCGATATATCTAATGGTATTCCACACGGCGAAGGCACCTACATCTATGTCAATGGTGACAAGTACGTCGGGGGATTCAAGTCTTTCTCATTTCATGGCATGGGAACCTACTATTTTGCCAGTGGCAATCGGTACGATGGGTATTGGGAGGATGATCAGCCAGATGCCGATATTCATTATCCGGGCACTTTCATATGGGCCAATGGAGACCAGTACGTTGGGGAATTCAAGGATGGGAACCGGCACGGTCAAGGCACTTTGACTTGGGCCGATGGTGCAGTTTGGAGTGGGCTGTGGAGAGAAGGGCAAGCGGTTGTGTTGGAGAATGCCATCACCTGTTGGGATGAGCGGGGGTTAGTTCTCGACGTTTACCCCAAGAAAGCGTTTGGTTCTTGGGTAGCGGGGGCGTGCGCTGGGGCTCAGAACGAGGACTGGTGTTATTGCCCTGGGTCTTATGGCGCACCGACGTGCGAGGCACCAAACAGAGAGTATTGCGGTCAAGATCTGTGCAATTGGTTGGCGGTGCAGACCACGGAGCCCGAATCAGGGGAAAGGCTTGAGGAAGTCATGTACAGCATGTATTCAAATGAACCAAGCGACTACCGACTTGTTCTATGCATGCCTGACTCAACGTCTGCTTCGTCACAAGATTTAACTGTACCCTCCGAGAAGTCAAAAACGGGAAATTCAGAACAGGTCACAATTGACTACTGGGGTGGAACTTACATAGGGGAAGTGTCTGATGGTGTTCCAAACGGCCAAGGCTCTTTTACTCGTTCAGATTTGAAATATGTCGGAGAATGGTATGACGGACTCAACCATGGTCAGGGGACCTTAATCATGCACGAAACAGGAGAAAAGTATGTAGGGGAATTCTTGCACAGTCGTTTCCATGGCGAAGGCACGTTAACCAGGTCTGATGGATCAAAGTACGTAGGTGAATGGAAGGCTCACAAGGAGTGGGAAGGAATATGGTATCTAGCCTCTGGAGAGATAGAAGCAACTTA
>CAJXBY010000012.1 GCA_913051905.1 uncultured Gammaproteobacteria bacterium
GCAAAAAACGCCTGGCGCGTGGGCCATTCGAACCCTGAAACAATACCGATCAGGGCTCCGATCAAAAGAACATGCCAGACCTCAACGACGCCGGAGTAGTCGAGGGCCGCCTGGATGAGCAGCAGGCCCGCCGTAATGAGTGAGGTCGTCATAATCAACCGCCGTCGATCCCAGCGGTCTGCCAGTACGCTGCCGAAGACCATGATGAATATCGACGGGATGGAAACTGCTGCGCCCAGTGCACCCAGGTCCAGCGGCGATCCACTGAGCTGAAAGACCAACCAGCCCTGCGCCATCAGGATGAGTTGGCTGGCCCCGACTGTGCCGATTGAACCGAACCAGTAGCGCCGGTAGCCGGGGGAACGCAGGGCAGAGAAGAGCATCGCTAACGGACCGGTTCGTAATGGTGCGGCCGCGAACCTGCCGGTTAGTCCCCGTAATGAGACACCTGGGCATTGCGCTGTCCCGAACCACGGGTTTCAGAATGACTTCGCAGAGATCAGAGTCTCAAGCCGGCTCGGCAAAATCCCGCAGCACACGACCCGGTGTCCCGCAGTCAGTCAACAGTCCCTCTGGATCGACAACTCGTTGGCCGTTGACCCAGACGCCGTGTAACCCCACAGCCGGTGTGTCGACGCGGCTGTTACCTCCGGGGAGATCACTGACCCTGCGTCGAGGCCCGCGCCCTACAGTGTCTGGATCAAACAGCAAAAGGTCAGCCTGATAGCCCGGTACCAGTCGCCCGCGGTCACTGATCCGGCAAATTTCGGCCGGCCGACTGGTGACCGACGCCACGGCCTGTTCCAATGACAAATCGCCCCGGTCGCGTACCCAGTGTCCAAAAAGGTGTAGTCCGAATCCGGCGTCACACAAAAAGGACAGGTGGGCGCCGGCATCCGACAGGGTGACCGCGGCATTCGGGTGCTTGAGCAGATTCTTGACGCGATCCTCCTGAGTATTGAATAACTTACAGTCCAGCATTGCATCCATCTCGCCATCCAGGGCGAAGTCCAGTAACCAATCGAAAGGATCCTTGCCACTATCCTTGGCTAGCTGCCCGACCGTTTGTCCCACCTTTTTCTGGTGTTCCGGGTCGGCCACGCTCATGACGGTCAAATGGTCGAACTGATGATATGAGAAGCGGTTAGGAACCCCTTTGGTCTGGGCTTCAGCCTTGATGGCTTCCCGGAATGACGGGTCAGCCAAAATGCGCTGATAGTCACTCTCGTCTCTTGCTTCGATCGCCGGGCGCCAGGCCAGAAAAGCCTCCAGTGGGTAGGGGTGCCGGATTGTGAATTCCATCCCCAGCGGAAAACAGCCGACTTGACCCCAGAGTTCCCGGCCGCGTGTGCGGGCATCTTCGATTTCCCCGAATTCCCGAAACACCCGCTCCGGGTCATTGGGGTCCACAAACATTGCAGCAATCATGACCGGCCTGCTGTTGTTCGCAGAAATCCTCTCCAGGAAGGGGATACTCGTGGTCATTCCCTTGGTCAGCATGAAAACCCCTCGGCCAACCTCACCCAGAGCTCCAGTCAGTTCCAGCATCTCGTGTTCATCTGCGAGGCGGGAAGGCATGGGTATGCCTTTCTCGCCGTTGTGCTGTTCCAGTGTGGAGGTGGCAAAACCGACCGCGCCCGCGTTCAGCGCCTCCACAAGCATCGACTTCATCTGGACAACTTCGTCTGGTGTGGCTGCGCGCTCGGAAGCCTCAGCACCCAGAACCCACGTGCGAAGCGATGAGTGACCACAGTACGACGCGACATTTGGAACCACACCTTTGCTTTCCAGACAGTCGAGGTATTCCGGATAGGACTCAAAATCCCAATCGATGCCAGTCATCAACGCGTCCAGGGACATGCCCTCCACATGGGTGAGGTTCCGGAGCGTCAGTTCCCGGTGTTCAGGCCGGCACGGCGCAATGGTGAAACCACAGTTTCCAATCAGCGCCGTTGTCACTCCGAGTCCGGTCGAGGGGGTCGCAAATGCATCCCAGGTAAGTTGCGCATCATAGTGGGTATGGAGATCGATAATCCCCGGCGCGAGAACCAGACCATCGGCATCAACCTCTTCGCGACCCTGTCCAAGATCCTGCCCGAGTGACGTTATCCGGTCACCATCGACCGCAAGATCTCCGTGCTGGGCAGGGCTACCGGAGCCATCAATAATTCGTGCGTTTCGAAAAATGAGATCATGCATCGCTGTCCCCTTTATCTGAATCCGTCAATCAAAACCGTCTCTGGCTGTTGACTCTAATCCCATGAATATAACCTTTCAATCCGTTGGACAAAATGCAACGGCGGCAAGATAGTCAACCCTTTTTGGCTGGGATTTCCACTCAGGACAGTCAGCCAGAGGAGAGAATTCCGGAGAGTCTGCCCTGGGCGATCAACTCGGCCTCGTGGGCGTCACAGATCTCGGATTCAGTACGGCCGGCAAGCAGCGCCCTGAACTGTTGCCAATGGAGCGAAAGATAAGATGAGGTCGGCAGGTTGAAACCGAGATTCTTCTCTACTTCCCGGTGTAGAGCCGGCAGACGGTAGAAAGGCACTCCAGGAAAGGTGTGATGCACACAGTGGTAGGTCATGTTCCAGTTGACCCAGCGAAAGAAGAATCCGGTCCGGAAGGTCCTGGTGTTAAACAGGGTCTCCGGCCTGTGGGTCAATCCCGTGTGCTCACCCAGTCCCTGAAGCATGTATGACCAGCGCATCAGGGAAAAGGGCCCCCACCAGAAATACAAGACCCACCATGACCCAAACATTACGGCACTGGCCAGAGCCAGGGCATAGCCCGCAATGTGCCATCTGGCGGCGAATTGCACCTGCCTCTGCTGGCGAGGAGACAGATACCACTCCTGGGGGCTGATAAAGGCGTGCCGCCAGATACGTGCTAGTTTGAAGCGGATCAGCGGCAGTCCGCTTAAGGCGAATACATACTGCACCGCAGTCCTGAAGGGGGGGCGCTCGAGTTCAGTATCTTTCTCCCAGTCCTGGGTATTTCGATGATGCGCGAAATGTGTCCATCGATGATGATCACTGGGATTGAAGATCACAAACCCACATATTCTGGCGACCCAAATATTGAGCCAACGCGATTTGAAGGCCGTCAGATGATCGCACTCGTGGGTGGGTGCATAAAGGAAATTCAACAGAACTCCTTGGAGCACAAACAGTGGCAGACTCCACCACGTTCCCCAGAATATTGAAAGTCCCCAGCTGCTTGCGGCCAGTGCACCCCAGTGACTGGCGAGCTGGACCAAGGCCGGCCAGTCACTGCGCTGGCTGAGCTCCCGGAGCCGCTCCGGAGAGAGCACCCCTTTGACGCCGACGAAATCCTGCATACGTTGTTCGCCTACCGGTGACGCAAGCAGTATAAACCACAGATGCCCAACCTACTTTATCAGCAGATGATATCCTGAGGCTGAACCTGGCAAACAACAGGGCGTCCCATTTTATGGAGTGGAATCCACAGGCTTTTGAGATCGGCGATCTGGTGCTTGAATCCGGCGAAGTGATCGAGGACTGTCGGGTCTCTGCCTGCATCCTCGGCATGGACCAACCAATCCGAACGGTGCTCACCACCGCCTCCATTGCCGGCACCCACCGTCGGCTTGATTTCCTGATCGGCCCTGGCCGCGCGCTGGACACCGACCGTTATCGCATCATCGCTACCGATGCCTTGGGCAACGGACTCTCTTCATCACCCAGCAACAGCACTGCGCAGCCGGGAACCGGTTTCCCAGGGTTCACGATTCGCGATATGGTCGAATCCCAGGCTGTATTACTGGACCATCTGAACATCGACCGGATTGATCTGGTGATTGGTGCTTCGATGGGCGGCATGCAGGCCCTTCAATGGGCGGTATCTCATCCCACGCGAGTCCAGTCGGTGGTTGCCATCACACCGATGGCGCGCAGCACCGCCTGGTCTCGGAGCGTCAATGCCGTGTCGCGTCAGCTCCTGGTGAGCGACCGCGGCTGGACCCAGGGTGCCGTCGACGCCAAGACCTGGCACGGCTGGGCGGCGCTGATGTCGATCATCGCCGGCCGCACACCGGACTCGATTAGTGCTGAATTTCCGACGGATGACGCTGACGCTCTTCTGAATCAGGAGCAGGCAAGTATTCTCGAACGCAATCTCGACCCGCGCGACTGGATCTGGCAGACCCACGCCTATGACGGTCACGACGTCGGCCAGACACCTGGCCATGACGGTGACACGGCCAAGGCGCTCTCTACCATCGATGTACCCGTTCTGGTGCTTGCGGCACCGGGAGACCTGTACAACCCTGAAGCAGCGGCTCGCTGGGCCGCCGAGCAGATCCCAGCTGCGGAGTACCTGGAAATTCCATCAGTCCATGGCCACCAGGCGGGCGCTTCACGGTCGGACCGGGATGTGGAGTTTATGAACCGCGAGGTTTCCCGGTTTCTTGCAGCACTCTGAGGCCGAATCCTCTCAGTGCTGCATCATCACGACCGACCGGACACCATCGCCGATACGCATGGAATCAAACCCCTCGTTGATCTCGTCGAGCTCAAGCCGGCGTGAGATCAGGTCGTCCAGATTAAGACGCCCCGCGAGATAAAGCCGCGCCAGCATCGGAAAGTCCCGCCGCGGGCGGGCGTTTCCGTAACTTGAGCGGACGATCCGCTTTTCGCCCATCAGTGATCCCCACCGTACGTGAAGTGTCGCGTTGCTGTTGGTTTTGCCCAGTAGAACCACATTACCCCCGGATCGCACCAGGTCAAGAGAAGGCTGCAACGTCTGCACGATACCGGCCGCTTCAATCACGTGGTCGGCACCACGGCCGCCTGTGGCCGCCATGGTCCGCTCTGCCGCTTCATCGGGTGAAAATACTTCTGTCGCTCCGAACACCTGACCCATTGAGCGCTTTGAGGCCTCGATGTCACAAGCCAAGATCTGCTCCGCACCGCCCAAAACGGCCCCTTGAATTGCGTTCAGTCCGACGGCTCCGCAGCCGATGACCAGTACGCTCTCCCCCGGCTGTACCTGAGCTACGTTGAGCGCCGCACCCACACCAGTCATCACGCCACACCCGATCAGGCAGGCGCGGTCGAAGGGAATTTCTTCAGGCACCACGATGGCACCACTTTCCGGCACGACGCAGTACTGGGCGTGCGATGAGACGACAGAAAAATGATGCAGCGCACCACCGTCCGCCAGGGACAGGCGTCCGCCCCCGTCAGGTAACCGCCCCAATGGCTGATTGGCGGAAAACGGTTCACAGAGGATGGGCTGATCTCGATCGCAGTAATAACAGTGACCACAGTTCGGATTCCATGAACACACCACATGGTCACCCACCGCCACCCGTTCTACCCCCGGGCCGACCGACTCTACGACACCGGCGCCTTCATGACCCAACGTAATCGGTAACGGATAAGGCAGACTGCCTTCGATTACCTCCAAATCGGTATGACAAAGCCCGCTGGCATAGACACGGACGAGTACATCACCAGGCTTGAGCCCGCTGATCTTGACGTCTTCGACGGTCAGTGGCGCCCCTGTCTCGTGCAGTACAGTTGCCTTGAAGTTCACAGGTGTTTTCTTTTATCTGGTTGCTCTGTCCGGCTTCCTATAACCGGCCGGTCGATGGGTAAGCCTTTGGCTGCCTAATCCCTGCCGACACAATATTTCATCCCGGTTTCGGTTTCACGACCGGCAGTTCGATACGGGATCGCCAATGGGGGCCCATGTAGAGCGTATTACAACAGGGTACCGAGTGCGTGTGCCGACCCAGGGGCTCCCCCGTACCGGGGTTGACATCGTACTTGGGGAAATTACTGCTGGCTATGTCCAACCTGATACGGTGTTCGGCTGCAAAGAGGTTGCTGGTCGGCGGGAGGAAAAGCCTAACACAGGTGGTCTTCCCTGGCGTCAGCATTCTGGCCCGATCAAAACCCTGTCGATAGCGGGTCCGGATAATCGAGTCCGAGAGATTCAGGTGATAACCGTCGGGATAGTCTTCACTGGGGGGATACACATCGAGCAGTTTTGCCGTCAGATCAGTGTCGACCACGTTTGACGACATGACCAGAACGACCGTGATCTCCCCGGTGATCTCGAGACTCACTTCAAGTGGGTCGGTCTGAAAAACCAGCACATCCGGCCTGTCGGCAAGCAACGGATAGGGCGGTCGCGACCCCATGTGTTCCGGTGCCTCCTGCTGGTGTCCGCCACCGTTGATCACCAGCGGTGTCATCCGCTCGCGCGGTGGTATCCAGTCACCTCCCTCGGGCAGCTTGTCCAGTCTTGAGAGAGCCGTAACGTTAGAGGCAATGGTCGGCACGGGCGAAGACGGGTCGTGCGTATAGCACAGAGGAACCTCATCCTCGTCCGGGGACTCGGGCGTCAATCGGCCGTCGCTGCGTAGGAAAAAGCTGCACTTTTCTGCGTGAGGTAATGGCCAGGACGTTTCATTTCGCCACCCCCCGCCGTGATTCAAACGCCGCTCGGCATTGCGTTTTCCATCGCCACCGCCCATGACGAAAATCTGTACCGATGGGTCATGCTCGGCACCGTTCTCAATGTCTTTGAGCCAGCGATCAAACCAACGGAGTCGGCGTTGGTTGTAGACCTTGTTTCCGAAACCAGCCTGCGGACCGAAATCGACGTCACCCGCACTGGTCGAACCAGTACGCATCCCGTTGTGGGTCCAGGGTCCCATGATGAGTTTCTGTGGTGACTTGTTTCGCGCGGCCATTGCTGCGAATTGACCGGTGGTCGCCACAGCAAACGGATCGTACCAGCCACCGGAGTAGACCGCAGGCACGTCAGCAGCCAGGTGGAAATGGGGTTCCTGGTTACAGATTTCTTGTGACCAAAAACCGTTGTACTCACCGTCCCGGGAGTAATGAAGCAATACTTTTTCGAGGTTCGGTACATGCTTCAACGGTGTCTGATCCGCGGCCAGCGGCATTGCGTCGATCAACTCGACGATGTTCTCCCATCCCCTGACCACCTCTTCCCTGGCCACAGGATCGTCACGGATCTCCTGACTGTCGTAGGCGTGCAGAAACAATGCGCCGAACATCTGCAGCGACATCGCACCGCCCTCCCGCGACTGGTGAGCAAAGATGTTGGTCGGTGCCACATCAACCCAGATCGCTCGCAGGTGCGGGGGTCTGGTCAACAACGCTGCCGTCTGGACGATCCCGCCGTGGGAACTGCCGGTCATGGCCACCCGCCCGCTGGACCAAGGCTGGGACGCGATCCATTCGATCGTGTCATAGCCGTCTTCGCCCTCGCGAACATTGGCTGTATGAAAGTACTGTCCGGTTCCTTCCGACCCGTGGCGTCCACGCAGATCCTGAATAGCCACGACATAGCCCCTTGGGACGAAAAAATCAGCCACCGGTTCCACCCACAGTTCTGGCCAAGTTTTGTCGTACGAAGTCCTGCCCAGAATAACGGGCAGAGGCTTTTTCACAGGGGTATTGTTTCGTGCCGGAAAGTAAAGATCAGTAGCGAGCCGGACGCCATCACGCATAGGCACCATGACATCAGGCCTAACGACCATACCGAACTGAGGCTGGGAGTCGCTACCCATGTTTTATCTCCACGGTCTCCGGATTGAAGTTTCCTGCACGAAGCCGCGTCAATAGCGCCCTATCAGCCTTCCCGCGTTGCTCTACTGGTATCAAGCGACTGCTCGATGGCCCTTTCCGGAATGGTTGTATTTTTGATGCCTGGCACAGATAGGCTGTTCTTCCCCACCAGCAACAGTCCACAGACAATCAAAAGTGCTTTGTGCCACTTGGGTTTAGATGATGTCAAGGCATATAACAGACTCAGCATTCCCAGTAGGATCAGGCCGATGGCACCAATCACAAGTTTAGTGTCCGTATAACTCAAAGTAATGTGACTGGTCCCAACAGGAACCTGAATTACCATAAAGGCAAAGTTCCCCCTGTGGATTACAGCAACCTCTTCATTCAGGGTTGCACTCCAGTTTGGATGGTAGTTGACAGGTATGAAGATCAACGTAGGTTCGTCACTGGTCACCGCGAAGTTAATCTGGCTCATATAGACATTCAAATCAGAAACCAAACACTTTTTGGTCAGCTCTTTTCCGGCAACGAGTTCCCGTTGAACAATCACAGGTCGATCTTCGTGATGAACAAGTTCTGACAATTGCTCTGGAACACCGAGCATCTCAGGGTTGATCACCTGGCGCGTCGCACAGAACACTCTGTCGAGCGGGTCAATCATCTCATAGATTGAGTTCGCTTCATTGCTGAATACCTGCTTGACAAGGTCACTTTCCAGAGGCTGGTTCGTTACGATAAATCTTGTATTGAGCAACCTAAGAAGCTCCGGATGATGGTCCATAAGAAAGACCACACCGTTTAGCGTCATGGCGACATCACGATAAGCACCGTGAAGGAATCCTATGTATTCATTCCGCACCGTCGTGGCATAACCACCAACTGTGGCTAATTTGTAATAAGTCAGCACGTTGTGATGATAAGACGTATTGTCCATCACCACGGCAGACCTGAAATTTCCCGGTGTCGCCTGGATATGCTGGATAACGCTATTCACCGGGAAGTGTTTTTCAGAACTTAAACGGGTATTGAATCGATAGGCAGCGGGCATTAATTCATAAAGCGTTATCGCAACCGCCACCAAAATCACGGACCTCGGCAGCCGGCGCCGACTCAATAGACACCCCAGGGCGATAAATCCGGTCAAATAGGCAAATGCCGGCATGAACACCCAGAGATTCACGAGGTGGTCATATTGAAGTTTGGCAATCAACAGCCACAGAACGATCAGGATGAGAGGTAATCCGGCCGAGAAATAATCTCGTGACTGCTGGTCATCAAGGAAAAATGCAAGTCCATACGCGCTGAGAACGATGAATCCGAAAATAATCAACGTAATAAACCTGTCGAACTCACCCGAGCCTCCCAATGGAACCAGATTGAACAATCCGACCAGCAGCGGGTTCTTGTTGAAAAGGCCGAATAAAATCAACAGAACGATCAGCAACGGCAGAGCCACCGGGTCTTTCCGTCGCAATCCCCCGCAGATTCCGTACAGCGAGAGGTACATGCAGACAACACCAAAAAACGCACGGAACTCGACTTCGTTGGTTTTGTACATGGCCTGTAGTTCCGGCGTATGCACGAGGCCACCAAGATAGTGTGGGGACAGCAGTCGAACCACTTCGATAGGTCTTGGGAACAGATCCGATATCAGACCAGCAAGCAGCTCGAACGAAACCTCACCGTTGAAACTCTTGTATCGGAACGTCTGGGCTCCCCTAAGGCCTTCTGATATTTCTTCTGCCTGAGACAGAACATCGGGCAACAACAGCAGCGCGATTAGAAGGTAGGCCACATGCAGGCCCAGCCACGACTTGATGGTGTCGACAAAATCTGCGCCGGATGCCAGGTAGGCCACATTGAATAAACCGATAAATGCAAATGTGTACAGGACAATCTGTGTGTAGCCACTACTGTAGAAAAGAACGACACTGATACCGAGTCCCAGAAGCAGTGATAGCGTCGGTCCTTCCCGCAGGATTCGAATATTCAGGAGAAAAATCAATGGAATCCAGAGCTGAGTTGCCAGGTGTTGCGGAAAAAGCAACCAGACCAGCTGATGGGTGTTATAGGCCCAGGCAATACCTGCCAGGAATGCGATGGCTGGGCGGATCCCAAGCAGCACCAGACAGGCGTACATCAGAATTCCGGCGAGACTCAGCCTGAACCAGGTACTCCAGTCGAGCGCATTGGGCACATCCATAAACAACTGGAAAAAACTTGTTGCAAAGATGCCGGTCCCCTGACCCGTGGTCGGCTGCCCGGTGAGAATGTGCGGCAGATATTCTGTGTTACTACCAGAACGCAGAGACTCCCAGAATATCTTCTTGTAGGGGTAGTGAGCCGTTGGAGAATCAGCCAGTACACCTTTGGCTACTGAAGTACTCCCAAATTCGACACTCCATGCCGGTTTCTCGAGGATAAAATCAAAAGCGCTGAGATGTTTTTCCTGGAACAGGACGTCGAACAGATATCCTGCGGCAAGGAGTGCGAACAGACCGAAAAAAAGAAGATGGACTGAATGCCCTTCAGAAAACTTGCTGGACCGATTCATCAGGTCATTGATCAACAGTTACTGGACTGTAAATGACGACCGGCTCGCAAAGACCGCAACGCGTCCTTGTTGAACCTGGCGATCAAACAGATCACGATCAGTTATCGATAGATGCCATCCCACGCCCCGGATTGGGCATCGGCGATCGTGCCATCCGGATTCATTTCCGGCCGATTGATGTTGAAAACCGTTTCGGGCTTAACCACGGCATATTGCATATAGCCCATCCGCGCAATCGGCTGCATGGCGCCGGTATCGACCAGACCATCCTTTACAAAGCGATCATTGATATAGATTCCAACCACCTCGCCGATCACGATGAAGTGCCCCTGGTCGCTGCCGGGTTCTACATCGGGCAACTCGACTGTTTTCCAGTGCCGACATTCAAAGGCGGCGGGGCTTTCCTTGACTCTGGGTGGCTTGACGAACTTTGAAGCTGCCGTGGTCAGGCCAGCCAGGGAATATTCATCAGTATCGGGCGACACCGGTGCAGATGAAATATTCATTTCTTCGCGTGTATCCCAGGTCGCCATCGAGCAGGTGAATTCGCCGGTCTCGGAAATGTTGCGCAGGCTGTCCTTGATGTTGGAAGAAGAGAACATCACATAATAAGGCCGGTCACTGACCGCGTTGAAGAAACTGTAAGGTGCGAGATTGCATCTTCCCTCACTGCTCACACTGGTGATCCAGCCGATCGGGCGTGGTGCAATCAGAGCTTTGAACGGGTCGTATCGAAGCCCGTGCTTGTTTTCAATCGAATCGTAATGCATGAGTACCTGTTCCGCTTAATGTGCCACTGGGAAAAAGGGTTGTACACAACTTTGAGGACTCCTGTCCAGACGGATGACCGACTAATTTCAGCTATATTCGAACCGAAGTCTATTCATCCATGGAGAACAGACATGTTCGAGGGGTTCGAGAAAACAAAGATAGATGCACACGGCTGTCGTATACACCTGGTCCACGGCGGTTCGGGTCCCGCCCTGCTGCTGCTGCACGGCTATCCGCAAACCCATGTGGAATGGCACAAAGTCGCACCTGCCCTCGCTGAAGAATTCACCGTGGTCTGCCCGGATCTGCGCGGCTATGGCGACAGCCAGAAACCCCTGTCGTCAAATGGCGACCTTTCGACCTACTGCAAGCGGACCAGCGCCCGTGACCAGGTCGCGGTGATGGAACACCTTGGCTTTGAGCGCTTTCACCTGGTCGGACATGACCGTGGCGTGCGTGTCGGATTGCGACTGGCGCTGGACCATCCAGGAAAAGTGATGAGCTTCACCAATCTGGACGTCATGCCATCTTTGGAAGCTTTTGAAAACATGGATGAATCGCTGGCCTTTTCGTGGTTCCACTGGCATTTGATGCGCCAGCCTTCCCCGCTGCCGGAAACCGTTTTCAGCGGCAACCCGAAGCTCTTTCTGGATTTCTTTCTCGACGCCTGGACAGCAGTACCGGATAGTTTCACGCAGGAAGCCTACGATGAGTACCTGCGCTGTTTCTCCGACCCGGATACGGTGCGGGCGATGTGCGCAGACTACCGCGCTGTGGCCTTGGATATCGAGCACGACCAGGCTGACCGCGGCGCGTTATTGGACTGTCCCGTTCTCGTCCTGTGGGGAGCGGAGATGTCAAAACGCCCGGGATGGCAGACCGGCAAGGACCTGGATATGATGACGGTCTGGCGTCAGCGTGCTTGCGATGTTCGAGGCAAAGCCATAGCCTGTGGTCATTTCATTCCTGAAGAAAATCCGGATGCTCTCGTTTCTGAACTCCGTGCATTTCTGAAAGAGTGCTGAGTCAATCCGACAGTGTTGGGGATCCGTTACCCAGATTGACCGCCTTCAGTAGATCCTCAAAATGCGTACGGGCGCGCCAACCAAGTTCAGACTCGGCACGTTGGGCACTGAACATTGACGCTGTGGGCTGGTCGACATAAAGCGCGATGCCTCGGACCGTCTCCTCCGGCATACCCATTGCAACAGCTCGTTCTACAGTTGGTGCCGGACTCATGGACCAGGGAGCCGTAACCAGATAGACCCGATAAGCAGCAGAAATACGGGTCTCCACTGCGCTGACCACGCAGCGCGCGCAGTCTTCCGGCCCGACATAGGATCGGGTGGGTGTTAAGGGCTCCCCGATTGAATCGCCGTCACCCGATTTTCCATTAGGCCACTGCACCCCGTCCGACTCTGCCAGCGCCTGGACAACACCGCCGAGTAGATCGTCAAAAGCAACAAAAGCCGGTCGCAGGCACACCACCTGCAGTCGCCCCCGGCGGGCGAAACACTCCGCCGTGATCTCCGCGATTTGCTTGCTCAACCCATACGCCTGGTAGGGCCGGCAGACATGGGTTTCGTCGATCGGCAGGCTGTCCGGCGGTCGATCGTCGGCAAGGCCCAGAACCGCAACACTGGAACACAGAACGACCCTTTGCACACCGGCTTGTTCAGCAGCTTCCAGTACATTCCAGGTGCCCTGGACATTCACCTCGAAGAACTGCTGTTCCGGTGCTGAAACCGACGCATCCAGTGCCGCCAGGTGTACAACGGTTTCTACGCCGGTCATCGCCGAACGGACGCTGACCCGGTCCAGAACATCTGCCCTGATGTGACCGGCGCATTCAGGTGCAGGGGCTTTATCGAAGGTCCGGACCTGGTGACGGCGATGGCCCAGCGCTTCGAGCACGTAACGACCGAGCCGGCCACAGGCACCGGTCAGAAGGATGCAGCTCACACCGGGTCCTGTAAAGCGCTCGCAACGCGGGCCCGGAATGCTGCCGTGGCCTGCTCCCAGAGCGGAGACAGATCGGCGGACCGGGACACAACTGGTGAATGGGCGGTTGCCTGTAAATCTTCCAGAATCGCTATGTCCTGACCCATGATTTCGCACCAGGCTTCAGCCGTTTTGTGGCGTTCGGACTCAAGAGCCGGATCCGTTGCATCATCACCCAGAAAGTAGAAGTTCAGGTGTTCGACACAGCGGTCAGGGCCATCAGGCTGGATCGCAACCAGCATCATGTGATGCGGCATCATCTCGATCAGTGTGTTCGGATACAGGGCCAGAATGTCCTGGCCGGACCGCTGCGCTTCGGTCAGTCCCTTAAACCGCCGGAATTTTAGACCGGAAGACTTTGGTTTATCCGCTGCTCCTGTGGTGTAACAAATTCCGAACACGGTGCGGTCAAGGTTGACATCCGAGAAGCGACTGGCTGCCGTAACATCGCCCAGCTGTGGATGGACCATCGGCAGATGGTAAGTATCCAGAAAATTCTCAATGGCAAACTTCCAGTTTGCGTTTACGGTCAGAGTGCGTTGCTGGCCCAGTCTCAGCAGATCCAGATCGTAATTTCGCCAGCGCTCAGCGAGGGGTGCAAGGAATTCTGCGAACTCGGGCGCCTGTCCGTCGACGTTGACAAAGACCTGGTCCAGCCACACGGCAACCCGCACGGGCTCCAGTCCATAGTCGGATGCATCGAAGCCGGGCGGTGCACTCTGATCGCTGAGTTTCCAGTAAGGTGTTCCCCTTAGAGCGCCATCCAATCCATAGGCCCATCCATGGTAAGGACAACGCAGCAGGCGTTCGCCGTAACAGGCAGACCGAAGAATCCGTGCGCCACGGTGTCGACAGACGTTGTGAAACGCCCGTACCTGCTGTTCGGAATCCCGGGTCAGAATCAGCGGCAGGCCCGCCACGGACACCGGGACGCAGTCGCCAGTGTGAGGTATGCGGCTGGCAGATCCGGTGTTGACCCAGGTCTTTGCGAATAACTGCTGGTTCTCGCGTGTGACGTCGCTTTCCTCATGGTAGGTCGCAAATGACCCTTGCCCATCCCTGCGGGCAGACATCACCTGCCGTGGTGGTGCCGGACAACGATCCGTCATGGTCTATCCGGTCGCTGCCGGGCCCGTTCCCTGGCTGCATCACCAAAGGACTCGAACAATCGCCGTGACAGCGTGTGGTTTTCCGGTTGCCATTCCGCATGCCACTGCACACCTACCGTAAATCCGGAGTCCTCTTTGAGTCGAATTCCTTCAATCAGGCCGTCCGGCGACAGCGCCTCGACTTCAAATGGATCCGCCAGTTGGCTGATACCCTGGCCATGCAAGGAATTCACCAATACTTCATCAGCCCCTGCAATCTCAGCCAGACTCCCGCTCAGCGTCACAGTGTGCCGGAGGCGAAAGACCTCTTCGATCGTGACGTCGTCATGGCGCGGCATGCGGTGATCTTCCTTGCCCTCCAACAGGTGAACGCGGTAATGCAGGGCTCCGCCCATTGCGACATTCATCTCCTGAATACCGCGGCAGATCCCGAAGACCGGCACCTGCTGTTCAATACAGGCCCGAATCAAGGGTAATACAGTGTGGTCACGCCCGGGGTCTATGGGTTCGTCTTCGGGAAAAGGCTGCCCTGAGAAATGCTGCGGCTCAATATTGGCCCGACCGCCGGGCAGGACCAGACCATCCAGCCTTCCGGCAAGATCTTCGACATGGTAAGTATCGATCAATCCTGGCAACAGAATCGGGATGCAGTCCACATGCCGGACCACCGACTGGACCACTGTCTGGCCCGTGCCATACACCTTGAATCGGCCAGTGGCGACTTCCATCAGGCTGGCGGCGATACCAACCAGGGGCTTGGACTCTGTGGCCATCTATATTAGTTCGAGGAAACCCGCTCCGTTCCGGATACAAAAGTGCTCTCGTTGAAACGCCGGGCAGTATAAACCAGCCTATTTTTAGCCGTAAATTCCGCAACGAAGGGTCAGTGAGACACCACAGTCTGGTGAACGCTGTGGAACGGCCGAACCAGCTACGGCTATGAAGTGGTCTCGTCCGACTGGTCGTCAAGATCTGCCGACAGCGCCGCGCGCGATATATCCTCGAGTCTGCTCTCATGACGGTAAGCCGGATGATCGATTCCGATGTGGACATTCTGGCAGGAACTGAACGCATCGATCATCGACCTTGTGAGCTCGAATCGAACAAAATGCACTGCGGAAGTCTTCTCGTCTGTCTCCCTCTCCAGATCCTCATTTGCCACCGCTGCGACTCGTTCGAGAGTACCGACCTGCAGCCACAGCGTCCGTTCGATCCCCAGCAACCGCTCCAGCGCCACCCGCCGTTCCGCGACATCGGGATATTCGATCATCAGAGTGGCTTTGAGGTTTGTACCGTCCGGAACCAGCGGGTTGTAAGCATCCAGTTCATCCTGGATCTGATTCGATTCGAATATCCGCTCGATCCGCAGCATCTCCTGTACCTGGTACTGCATGGTCAGGGCATCCTCGAAATACAGTGTCGCATGGGGCCCGACAGCGACACGGCGTGCCTTTTTGTGTGCCATCACCTTGGTGCGGAAATCGTCTCGTTCCAGAGCATATTGCTCTAGGCTGAGCAGGCTTTCCCGGGTCAATTTCCGCATCTTGAAACCTTTTTCAGATCCCGTACGCCTTGCGTAGCAATCCTAAGGGATGGTCTGGTTGACTGCCGTCATTCACGCCGTTGGCCAGGTGATGACCGGCGATGGGACAGTCGCTGCCGTAGTGATCCGGCGTTGTTTCCCGGATCTTTCGTATGATCGGACGGGCGATTTTCATGGCCTTATCATAGCTCTCGCGCTTGACGCCATAGGTGCCGTCATGCCCCGAGCAGCGTTCGACCACCACAACCTCAGTCTCGGGAATCAGGCTCAGCACGTCGCGGGTCTTTGGCCCGATATTCTGCACCCGCTGGTGACAGGAACTGTGGTAGAGAACCTTACCCAGACCACGCGCGAAATCCGTCTTGACGAGTCCTCCCGCATGACGGGCCATGAGGTATTCGAAAGGATCAAAAAACGCCTTCGCGACTTTGATAACGTCATCATCTTCCGGGAACAACAGTGGCAATTCTTGCTTGAACATCAGCACACAGGACGGCACCAGCGCCATGAGGTCCCAGCCCGCATCAGCTAACGCAGCCAGTACGGGCACATTAATCTCCCGGGCCCGGTCGACCGACGCCAGGTCACCCAACTCCAGCTTGGGCATGCCACAGCAGCGAACTTTCTCAGCCAGGGTTACAGGGACGCCATTGTGCTCCAGCACTGCGACGAGGTCCTGACCCAACTTGGGCTCATTTCTGTCTACGTAGCAGGTGGCAAAGAGCGCTACTCGCCCGCGGGTTGGACCTACCGGCACGGCAGACTCGGCTTCCATCCCCGTAAGATCGCTAAACCGCTTTCTTAAAGTGGAAGATTCAAACCGCGGCAAGCGGGCGTCACTGTGTATGCCAGCGACCTTTTCCAAAACGCTCCGCAAAGGGCGTTTTTGATTGGCCGCATTGACCACCACCGATACGCCCGGCAGACCGGCTATCCTGCCAACGGTATCGGTGCGGGTCAGCACCCGGTCACGCAGCGGAGCCCCGTGCTTTTGGAAGCGAACCGCCTTGGCACGCAGCATCAGGTGGGGAAAATCGATGTTCCATTCGTGCGGCGGCACGTAGGGACACTTGGTCATGTAACACAGGTCGCAGAGGTAACACTGGTCCACAACTTTCCAGTAGTCTGCACGGTCGACCCCATCGATCTCCATGGTGTCCGACTCGTCCACCAGATCAAAAAGGGTCGGAAAACTATCACAGAGGGACACGCAGCGGCGGCAGCCGTGGCAGTGATCAAAGACCCGTCCGAGTTCTGTGTAAAGTTCCTCTTCATCACAGAACCCGGGTTCCCGCCAGTCAATCGGGTGCCGTGTCGGGGCATCCAGACTGCCTTCACGATGTTCCGCCACAGTCTTACCCGGTGTTACCGAGCTTAAGCCGGGGCCTGCCAGCCACCCAGCGCAGCATCTTCAGCCGTCCAGTGTATCCAGGGCCTTCTGAAAACGGTTGGCGTGAGAGCGTTCAGCTTTGGCCAGAGTCTCGAACCAGTCAGCGATTTCATCGAACCCTTCGTCCCGGGCAGTCTTGGACATCCCAGGATACATATCGGTGTATTCGTGGGTCTCACCGGCAATCGCTGCCTGCAGATTCTGCGACGTCTCTCCTATGGGCAGACCGGTCGCGGGATCGCCGGTTTGCTCAAGATATTCGAGATGTCCGTGCGCGTGGCCGGTTTCCCCTTCGGCAGTCGACCGAAACACCGCTGCCACATCGTTGTAGCCCTCTACATCGGCCTTGGCGGCAAAATAGAGGTAGCGCCGGTTGGCCTGGGATTCGCCCGCGAAGGCATCTTTGAGATTCTGTTCCGTCTGGGTGTCTTTGAGTGACATGATCGGCTCCTGGTCGTCTTGGGTGAGCTATCGGGTAAACGGGCCTTTTTAAGGCCCAACTGTTGATACTTTAGGACGAGTCAAATGATCTGTATAATCGTTTATTTAGATCATAATATTCGTTTTTACCTATTATACCAAATGAACATTCGTGACCTTCAGTATCTGGTGGCTGTCAGTGAAACCCGTCATTTTGGTCAAGCTGCAGCGCAGTGTTTCATCAGCCAGCCCACCCTTTCAGGACAGATTCAGAAGCTCGAAAATGAACTGGGCGTCATCCTGTTCGAAAGAACCAACCGCAGCGTGAATGTGACGCCGGTAGGCAAGGAGATCACCGCCCACGCCCGCCAGGTGGTCGAGCAGGTCGAGGCGATCCGTCGCCTGGCACAGAGCCAGAAGGACCCGCTGACAGGACCCTTACGCGTCGGTGCCATCCACACGCTGAGCCCTTACCTGCTGCCCCTATTTGTAATGGGTCTGCGCAGACAGCATCCTGAACTCCTGTTGGAGATTACCGAATCGACCACTGATCAGCTACTCAAAGAACTGCGCGACCACAGCCTCGATGCTGCGCTGCTGGCCACACCGCCTGATAACGATGATCTGGACTACATAGCGCTGTTCGACGAACCGTTCTGGCTGGCTCACCCTAGGGATCACGCGCTCTATACCCAGGACGATATCGGTCTCGATGATCTGGCCAGATTAGACGTTCTGCTGCTGTCGAACGAACACTGCCTGTCCGAGCAGGTAATGACCGCCTGTCAGATGAAGGAGCGTCCCGACAGCGGACCGATGGCGGGCCTCAAGGCATCAAGTCTGGAAACGCTGGTGCAGCTGGTGGCGATGGGGATGGGTGTCACGCTGGTCCCGGCGCTGTCGGTTCATGGCGGCCGACTCGCGGCCGATGGTGTCATCCTCCGGGAGATAGGTGTGCCACAGGCTTATCGTCGAATCGGACTGGTCTATCGGTCGACCTTTCCAAGGCGCGCAGGATTAACATTACTGGCTGACAACATCCGGCAGGTACTGCCAAACACGGTGCGGCCCCTGTTCTGACCCACCGTTGTTCCGGGAAGACCGTTCAGACCGACGCGTAGCCCGGGTGACTCGATGGGTGGCGCTTGAACGTCCAGTGACGCAAACGTAAACTTCTTGTCGCAAACGTAAGCAGAACAAAAAGCGGACAGACCAGAGGAGGACTCGATGACCGACGTCCAGCATACACAGCCTTGGCTCAACCATTATCCGGAGGGCATCGACTGGTCCTGCGAGTTAACCAGGCAGCCCCTCAATGACTACATCGACCAGGCCGCTGTCAAGTTTCGCGATCGGCCAGCAATAGACTTTCTGGGCCGAAAGACGACCTACGGCGAGCTAGCGGGACAAATCCAACGGGCCGCCGAGGGCTTTCAGAAAATCGGCGTCAGGAAAGGTACCCGGGTCGGACTGTGTCTACCGAATACGCCTTACTCGGTCATTTGTTTTTTCGGTGCCCTACGTGCCGGTGCGACGATTGTCAATTACAACCCGCTTTACGTGGAACGGGAATTGGCCTTCCAGATCAGCGATAGCAATACCGAGATCATGGTCACCATGGACCTTGAGGTCCTGTACCCCAAGGTGGCAGCGATGCTGAGCCAGACCGAAAGCCTGCGTCAGATCGTGGTCTGCCGCATGTCACCCATACTGCCGGCAGTCAAAGGACTGCTGTTTGGAATCGTCAAGCGCAAGGAGATCGCCAGCGTGGCGGACGACGAAACCACGGTACGTTATGAAGACCTCGTCAATAACAGTGGAAACCCGGAATCAGTCGTTGTCGATATCGACCAAGACATTGCCGTGCTTCAATACACCGGTGGCACCACCGGCCGGTCCAAGGGTGCGATGCTGACCCAGGGCAACCTTTCGGCCAATATCTCCCAGGTGCTCGCATGGTTCCCCGGTCTGAGACCCGGTGAGGAAAAAATACTCGGTGTGCTGCCTCTTTTTCATGTATTCGCGATGACCGCGGTGATGAACTTTGCTGTCGCGTCCGGAACGGAGATGATCCTGCTCCCCCGATATGAGCTGGATCAGACCCTGAAGTCACTGAGCGCCAACAAGGCAACGCTTTTCCCGGCCGTGCCGACCATCTACACAGCCATCAACCAAGCACCGAAGCTGTCCAGCTACGACCTTTCATCAATTCGTTACTGCATGTCTGGCGGCGCGCCACTGCCGCTTGAAGTCAAACGAAAGTTCGAAGAGATCACAGGCTGCCGGCTGGTTGAAGGCTATGGTTTAAGCGAGTCTTCACCCGTAGCAACCTGTAATTCGCTCACGGGAGAGAACAAGGAAAACTCGATCGGAATGCCGGCCCCAGGCACCGATGTATCCATCCACAGCCTCGAACCGCCGCACGAACTCGTTGCTCCCGGAGAACGCGGTGAAGTGTGGATCAAGGGTCCGCAAATCATGAAAGGCTATCTCAATCGTGAACAGGAAACAGCCGACAGCCTTAGAGATGGGTGGCTGCGGACCGGAGACGTGGGTTATATGGATGAAGAAGGACATTTCTTCCTGGTAGACCGACTCAAAGACCTGATTCTGTGTAGTGGTTATAACGTCTACCCGCGCATGGTCGAAGAGGCTGTCTACCTGCATCCTTCAGTCGCCGAGGTCACGGTAATTGGCATAGACGATGAGTACCGTGGTCAGAGCCCCAAAGCCTTTGTCAAACTCAAAGACGGCGAATCTCTTTCAGAGGACGAGCTCAAGACCTTCCTCGAAGATAAGATCTCCAAGATCGAGATGCCCTCCCAGATCGAATTTCGGGATGAATTGCCCAAGACGATTATCGGCAAGCTGTCCAAAAAAGAGCTGGTGGCCGAGGAGCAGGCCCATCTCAACGCTGACCATAGCTGATGGGACAGGCCGTGACAGAGCGTGAGTCAGACCGTGTCTACAGTGTGACGGAACTTGCGGTCGAATTCGGTGTCACCGCCAGGGCCATCCGGTACTACGAAAGTAAAGGCCTACTGTCCCCACGGCGGGCCGGAAAGAACCGGATCTACAGCTACCGGGAGCGCGGCCGGCTGCAGATCATATTGCGTGGGAAACGACTGGGTTTCAGCCTGTCCGACATTAGCGAATATCTAGCCCTGTACGATGCCGACGAGACCCAGCACGAACAACTCGTTCTGCTGCTGGACCGAATCAGCATACGCCTGGCCGATCTGGAACAGAAAAGGGAAAACCTCGCTACCCTACTGGCCGAGCTCAGAGATATCCGCTCACAGACGCTGGCGGCACTGGAGCTTTGTGAACATCGAAACGCGGTTGGTCAGAACTGACCGTACAACGCTGGATCGAACCCAGGAACAATCTTGCCCTTGGCAAGCGGCCTTTAAGGAGAAGTTGATATGGAAAGTGTGGTTATTGCCGGTTACGCCCGATCACCGTTTCATTTTGCACACAAAGGACTGATGGCAAAAGTGCGGCCGGACGACCTGGCGGCACAGGTTGTCAGGGGCCTGGTCGAGAAGACCGGTGTCAGCGTTGATGACATCGAAGACCTCATTCTGGGCTGTGCGTTTCCCGAAGGCGAACAGGGTTTCAACATGGCCCGGCTGGTCGCGTTGCTGGCCGGTCTGCCAATCACAGTGGCCGGTACGACGGTCAATCGGTTCTGTGGTTCATCAATGCAATCCATTCACAATGCGGCCGGTGCGATCCAGATGGGTGCCGGTGAGGTCTTTATCTGCGCCGGCGTTGAGTCTATGAGCCGGGTGGCAATGGGCGGCTTTAATCCCATGCCAAACCCGGTCCTGCACGAAATGATACCGGGCGCCTACATGTCGATGGGAGAAACTGCCGAAAACGTTGGTCGGGAATACGGCATCTCCAGGGAAGAGCAGGAAGAGTTCGCCGTGTTGAGTCAGCAGAAAGCATCTGACGCACAAACCGCTGGTCGACTGCAGGACGAGATCGTTCCAATTCAACTCGGCGACATCGTAATCGAGAGCGATGGCTGCCTTCGGCCAGGCACTACGATAGAAGACCTTGCCGGACTCAAGCTGGCATTCGACGAGAACGGCAGTGTCACAGCCGGTACATCGTCTCCCCTGACTGACGGTGCAGCAGCGACCCTGGTCTGTTCGGAGAATTACGCAGTCCAGCACGGTCTGGACCCGATCGTACGCATCAAGAGTATTGCCGTGTCCGGTTGCAAACCGGAGACCATGGGCCTCGGACCGATCTTTGCTTCTCGCAAGGCGCTGTCCCGCGCAGGCCTTGACGCCAACGATATTGACGTCATCGAGATCAACGAAGCTTTTGCGACCCAGTCGATCGCTTCGATCCGCGATCTCGAACTCGACATCGGCAAGGTAAACATCGATGGCGGCGCCATCGCCATTGGTCATCCGCTCGGTGCCACCGGCGCGAGAATCACCGGCAAGGCCGCACAGGTTCTCAAGCGTGATGGTGGTCGCTACGCGCTGTCCACCCAGTGCATCGGAGGCGGTCAGGGCATCGCTACCATCATGGAAACCCTCTGAGGATGACAACAATCGAAAATGTCGGCGTGATCGGCGCCGGTGTCATGGGTGCCGGTATCGCCGCCCAGGTCAGCAACGCCGGTCTGCCTGTCGTGCTGCTGGATATCGTTCCGGAGGGCGCATCAAACCGCAACGCGATTGCAGAGGGCGCTGTCCAAAAAATGCTCAAAGTCAATCCGGCACCCTTCATGCACAGACGGAACGCCAGACGGATCACGACCGGCAATATCGAAGATCACCTCAATCGACTGGCCGACTGTGATCTCATCATAGAGGCTGTTGTCGAAGACCTTGCCGTCAAGCAGGACCTTTACCGGCGGATCGATGAGCACCGCAAACAGAACGCCATCGTAACTTCCAACACGTCGACCATTCCGCTGTCGAGTCTGGTTGACGGTTTGGCCGATACGTTTGTCCAGGATTTTGCGATCACCCATTTCTTTAATCCACCACGGTACATGCGGCTTTTGGAGGTCGTCGCCGGCCAAAAAACCCGCCCCGTTGTGATTGCAGCCCTGCGGGAATTTGGCGACCGGGCACTGGGCAAGAGCGTTGTCGAGTGCAACGACACGCCCGGATTCATCGCAAACCGCATCGGTATTCTATGGATGGAAAGCGCCGTGCGGTTCGCCTTTGAAGATGAACTTTCCGTCGAAGAAGCTGATGCGATCATCGGCAAGCCCATGGGTATACCGAAAACTGGAGTATTTGGACTGATGGACCTGGTCGGGATCGACCTGCAGCCCCATGTCTCGGCTTCCATGCTCTCGGAATTGCCCGAGAAAGACATGTACCGGGACATTCACCGCGAGTCCGACTTTATCAACCGGATGATCCGGGAAGGCTACACCGGACGTAAGGGCAAGGGTGGGTTCTATCGCCTGAATACCGACTCCGGCAAGCGGATCAAGGAATCGGTTGACCTCAAGACCGGAGAATACAGCCCTTCGAAGAAAGCAACGCTCGACAGTATTGACACGGGCCGCAAAGGACTGCGCGCGCTGGTCGAACATCCTGACAAGGGTGGGCGCTACGCCTGGCGGGTGCTCTCCCACACGTTGAGTTACGCGGCTTCTCTGGTGCCGGAGATTGCCGACGACGTACAGGCTGTCGACGAGGCCATGAAGAACGGTTATGCCTGGAAATGGGGACCCTTCGAGCTGATCGATAAGCTGGGGCCAACCTGGTTTGCGGGCCGGCTAGCCGATGACGGCATGGCGATTCCCGAATTTCTTAAATCTGTCGGCGACGGCAACTTTTACCGTACTGTGGAAGGCCAGCTGCAGTTTTTTGGCACCGACGCCGCCTATCACGATGTCAACCGGCCCGCCGGTGTGCTGCTCCTGTCCGACATCAAACGTCAGACGGACCGGGTGTCTGGTAACGGTTCAGCCAGCCTATGGGACATCGGTGACGGCGTTTTGTGTCTTGAATTTCATACCAAGATGAACAGTATCGATGCCGGCATCATGTCAATGCTCGATACGGCAATCAAGACCGTGCCGTCTGCCGGGTACAAGGCGCTGGTGATCCATAACGAAGGGGGTAACTTTTCTGTCGGCGCGAACATCGGTCTGGCTCTGTTCGCGGCCAATATCGCCGGCTGGCCGGAGATCAGTAAGTCGGTAAAACAGGGCCAAGACATCTACAAAGCACTCAAATACTCACCCTTCCCGGTGATTGGTGCCCCATCGGGCATGGCTCTCGCAGGCGGTATGGAAGTGCTGCTCCACTGTGATGCGCTACAAGCACACGCCGAGACCTACATGGGACTGGTTGAAGTCGGCGTCGGCCTGGTGCCCGCCTGGGGCGGCTGCAAGGAAATGCTGGCCCGCTGGCAGCAGAATTCCCGCGCTCCGCAGGGTCCAATGCCTGCGGTCACCAAAGTATTCGAGACGGTCGGTACGGCTGCGGTCGCACGATCCGCAGAGGAGGCCCGCGATATGCTTTATCTGCGCCAGCATGACGGCATCACCATGAACCGGGACCGACTGCTTGCCGAAGCCAAGACCCGAGCACTTCAGATGGCACAGGATTATGCACCCCCCGAACCACCCGACTATCGCTTACCCGGCCCAACAGCAGAAACAGCACTGTCCATGGTTCTCAATGACTATTATCGGTCAGGTAAAGCAACGGATCACGATCTGATCGTCGGCAAGTCGCTGGCCCGGGTCCTCTCCGGGGGCAGTACCGACATCACGGAACTGCTGACCGAGGATCATATTCTGTCTCTGGAACGACGAACCATTCTTGAACTTCTAAAGACCCCTGCAACCCTGGCTCGAATCGAGCACATGCTCGAGACGGGCAAGCCTCTACGCAACTAGCAATCGGAGTTGGGACCATGGCCAGCTACACCGCACCACTGCGCGACATGCGCTTCGTCTACACCGAGCTCTTCGACGCCGACGAGATCAGTTCACTGCCGGGCTGTGAGGAGGCGACTCCGGAGCTGATCGATGCTGTACTGGAAGAAGCCGCGAAACTCTGCCAGAACGAACTATTTCCACTCAACAGTGTTGGAGACGTGGAAGGATGCTCCTGGACGGACGGCCATGTCACGACCCCGACCGGCTTCAAGGAGGCTTACGGAAAATACATTGAGGGCGGCTGGAACGGGCTCGCCTGTGCTCCGGAACACGGCGGCCAGGGAATGCCCGGAACCCTCAACGTGCTGGTAGAGGAAATGATGTGCTCCTCGAACATCGCATTCGGCACCTACGCCGGACTGACCCGGGGTGCGTACCGCGCCCTGAACGCTTTTGCCAGCGTCGAACTCAAGGACCTCTACCTGCCCCGTCTGGCAAGCGGCGAATGGTCCGGTACGATGTGCCTGACGGAACCGCAGTGCGGCACCGACCTGGGTCTGATCCGTACCCGTGCAGAGCACGAAGACGACGGCAACTACGCCTTACGGGGCACCAAGATCTTTATCAGTGCCGGCGAACATGATCTGACCAGCAACATCATTCACTTGGTACTGGGCAGACTGCCCGATGCCCCCGCCGGCATCAAGGGAATCAGCCTGTTCGTGGTACCGAAATTCCTTCCTGACGCCAATGGAGAACCGGGTGAACGCAATTCCGTGAGCTGTGCATCGATCGAGAACAAGATGGGTATCAAGGCCTCGGCCACCTGCGTCATGAACTTTGACGGCGCAAAGGGCTGGCTGGTCGGTGAGCCACACAAAGGCATGCAGGCGATGTTCACGATGATGAACGATGCGCGACTTGGCGTGGGGATGCAAGGGCTGGGTCTCGCCGAAAGCGCCCAACAGGCAGCCGTGGAATATGCCCGGGAGCGACTGCAGGGCCGGTCGGTCACTGGTGCGAAGTACGAACACAAGTCCGCTGACCCGATCATCGTCCACCCTGACATCAGGCGAATGCTGTTGACCATGCGAGCCTTCACCGAAGGTGCCCGGGCGATGGCGGTCTGGATCGCCCGGCACATTGACCTGCGAGACAGGGCCGCAGATCACGAAACCCGTCAGTCCGCCGATGACCTGGTACAACTGCTGACGCCGATCGTCAAAGCCTATTTCTCAGACTGTGGCTTCGAAATGACCAACCTGTGTATACAGGTCTATGGGGGTCACGGCTACATCCGTGAAAACGGCGTCGAGCAGTATGCCCGGGATTCGCGTATCGCTCAGATCTATGAAGGCACCAATGGTATTCAGGCGCTGGATCTGGTCGGGCGAAAACTACCCACCCACATGGGCCGATATTTGCGGCGGTTTTTCCATCCCGTGCAGGCCTGGATCGACGACAATACGGCCAGTCCCGATATGCAACCGTTTGTACTGCCGCTCGCCAAGGCATTCGGCCGACTCCAACTGGCTACAGGTCACATTGCCCAGGCTGGAATGAAAAACCCGGATGAGGCGGGTGCTGCGGCCACGGAATATCTGAAACTGTTCGCTCTGGTGGCCTTCGGCTACCTGTGGGCCCGAATGGCCAGGATCGGGTTGGACAGGCAGTCGGGCGAGGAGGCGGAATTCTATGCCGCGAAAGTGGCCACAGCGCGGTTCTTCATGGAGAGAATCCTGCCACAGAGCGGTGCTCTGTTCGCATCAATCATGGCGGGTTCGGAGACCATGATGGAATTCCCGGAGGAATCCTTTTAGACCCCGCTCCCGGTGGCCCTGGCGCGGGTCGTCGGGTCTGACTTTTTCACCCATCGGCTGGGCGAATTCAGAGCCCCTGAAGTTTGCCGTAGCGAACAGCATGACGAACGCCAGGGCCGAGCTTTGAATCACTCATCGGACCGCGGCCACTCTTCAAAACGTGATCTGACACATGGCAGCATCAGATCACACGTACTGCGCCTGACTGCCCCGATGGTCGTCGGTCTCGCCGCGATCTTTGCCGTCGATCTCGCTGATGCCTTCTGGGTCGCCCGATTGGGCACACTCGAACTCGCTGCGCTCGGCTTCTGCTTTCCGGCAATCCACATCATCTTCAGCATCAGTCTGGGATTGTCAACTGCTGCGACGGCCATCATGGCCCAGCGGATCGGTGCCGGTGACGTAAAAAATGCAAGACGCTTCGCTCGTGATGCCTTGGTAATTTCTGTGTGCATCATGGCATTGGTTTCGACGATCGGCATCCTGACGCTGGAGCCGGTATTCCACAGTATCGGTGCCCGCGCTGAGACACTCGAGCAAGTCAGGCTGTTCATGACCGTGTTTTATCCCAGTGCCCTGGCATTGGTTATACCGATGGTTTCCAACGGCATGCTGCGCGGTGCAGGTGATAGTTTCTGGCCGGCAATGATAATGGTCATCGTGGCGGTCATGAACGCCGCGCTGGATCCACTGCTGATATTCGGGGCGGGTCCGGTTCCGGCCCTGGGCCTACAGGGCGCTGCCTGGGCGACACTGATCTCGCGCATCATTTCAATCTTCGTCGCGGTCGGTATCCTGCACTACCGTGAGCGCCTGATATCCTGGTCACCGCCAACCTGGTCCAGCGTAGTGGACTCTGGCCGCCATATCGTACGGATCGGTCTACCCAGTGCAACGACCAACGCAATCACACCTCTGGCTATCGGTCTGGTCACCGCTGTGGTTGCCGGATTCGGCAATTCTGCAGTTGCGGGCCTCACCACAGCCCTGCGGATCGAGGTCTGTGCCCTTCTGGGAGTATTCGCCCTCGCGGTCGGCTGCTTTCCGGTACTGGCACAGAACTACGGAGCCGGCAATTTTGACCGCCTGGGACAGGCCCGCCGCTTTGCACTGCTGACTGGCTGCCTCATAGCCATCGCGGTTGCAATTCCGGTCTCCATGGCGGCCCGGCCAATTACCGGTCTTTTTATCACGGATGGTATCGTCCATGACACGGCCGCCGGGTTCCTCGCCATCGTACCTTGGTCGTGGCCCGGGTTCGCCCTGGTATTCGTCATGGCCAGCATACACACTGCCACAGGACGACCTTTACTGGGTGCCAGTCTGACGGTGGCCCGAATGTTCGCTTTCCTGATTCCACTGACCTGGCTGCTGTCACAGGCCTTTGGGCTACCGGGCGTGTTCGGTGCGTTTGTCGCTGCCAACCTGTTATCCGCCCTGGTGGGCCTCGCATCCCTGAAACTGGCAACATCGCACCGCACTGTGGACTAAATCCTGCCACCATCCAGCCAAACGAATATACTGCCGGGTATCGGACCTCTCCGCGTCCTTATAAGCCATGCCTGAAGACTTGAACCCCTATCTGCAGCCGGGAGCAACTGTCCAGAGTACTGACAACTCTGTGGTCGCCTTCACGCATCGGGCGATCGGAACAGAAACCAACACCATCGAACAGATTCGGCGTCTGTACTTTGCTGTTCGTGACAGTATTCGCTACGACCCCTACCAGATCGACCTGTCGGTCGAGGGCCTGTCTGCCCGGCGAACCCTCGATGAGGGACATGGCTGGTGCGTTTCCAAGGCCATCCTACTGGCAGCCGGGTGCCGAGTCATCGGCGTACCGGCGAGTCTCGGTTATGCCGATGTCAAAAATCACCTGTCGACTGAGAAGTTACGCCAGCGGATGAAGAGCGACATCTTCTACTGGCACGGCTATACCCTGATCCACATCAACGGCTGCTGGCTAAAAGCCACCCCTGCCTTCAATCTAGAATTATGCGAGAAATTCAACATCAAGCCGCTGGATTTCAACGGTCGGGAGGATTCGATCTATCACCCGTTTGATCTGGAAGGCAATCGGCACATGGAATACATCAACGAACGGGGCCACTACGCAGAGCCGCCGATAGAGGAAATTCGCTCGACTTTCGAGTCTGAATATTCCGATCTCGTCACCGGGGAAAGGGCGATCAAAGCAGATTTTGATGCCGATGCCGAACAGGAAAACCGGGCCTAGACC
>CAJXBY010000013.1 GCA_913051905.1 uncultured Gammaproteobacteria bacterium
ACCCTTTCAGGAAGCTTCTGAGTGTTCTGGCAAGGCCTTGTGACGACCAGCCGGGTGCTGAGCGTTATACACTGCCGCCGAAACCGGATGAGGTGGTCAGACAGACATTTTGTGGTACCTGAAACTGACGGACTGAAGCTTGCCGCCGCAACGCTGATTTGTCGGCGCCGCTAACGACCCCACGTGCAACTCAACCGCTCGAATCAAGAGCAGCGGCACGCTCAATCCCGGCAAGGGTCTTCTCGAGTTCTGATCGGATGAACTTTCGAATCAGCCACACGCCGATAAACGCAGGGGCCCGGGAAGCGAACTTGATCTTCAGGTTCGCCTGATAGTGCAGAACCGAACCTTGTCCGGAGGAATGGAGCTTCAGCTTTTCGTGCCCGGCAGAAAAATCCCCGGTATTCGGTACGACTTCGAATGCAATTTCAGTGGGTGGTGTTTCGGTGACCCGCGAGATCTTCACGAGGTCCCGGCACAGCCACCAGATACACGCCCTGCCGGTCACTGAGAGAACGAGGTCCCGCGACTCTGGCAGAGGTTCAAAGACGCTGCGAATAATCCTCGGCGAATATTCGGTGTATCTCGGAAAATCCGCGATCAGTGCATACATCCGTTCCCGGCTGAGATCCGTACTGGCGGTGAACTCCACGTGGTAGACCAGATTGGTCTGACTGACGTGGATGTGCTGGATTTCTCCTGCCCAGGGCGCTGAACACCACAGCAGGCCGAAAAGTAGAAGAATGATTGACCTTGCGCGATGCCACAGCCGTGAAGAAAGGGAAGAAAAGGTTGCTGTGGCCCGCATGGCGGGATCCTAACGGCCCACGGCGTAACCCTGCATCTGCCGGGGGTTGGCAGCTGCGCGGAGCAAACTACCATCTCTTGCAGCAGCCGAGCACCGGCCGAGGCTCCAGTCAGCCTCCACTTGAACGTCGTGCCCGCGTTTTCGAAGCGCTTCAACCGTCTGTGGGTTCAGGCGTCCTTCGACGATGACCTGACCAGGCTGGCGGGCACGCGGATAAAACGAACTTCGAAAATGTGTCGTGTGAAAGTCAGGCGCGTCGATGGCCTCCTGAAGATTCATGCCGTAGTGCAGATGTTTGAGGAACATGTGCAGCGCCCACTGGTCCTGCTGATCCCCTCCGGGTGTGCCGAACGCCAGGTAAGGTTCGCCATCCCGCAGGGCAAGTGAAGGCGTCAGGGTGGTTCTTGGGCGCTTGCCCGGCGCCAGCGAAGCAGCCACATTTTCCTCCAGCCAGAACATCTGACCACGCGTCGTCAGTGGAAAACCGAGCCCCGGTACCACCGGTGAGCTGGAAAGCCAGCCGCCACTCGGGGTGGCCGAAACCATGTTTCCCCAGCGATCGATGACATCCAGGTGGCAGGTGTCTCCGTGGCGCTCGCCCCGGGTCAGGGCATCGACGGCGCTGGAGACGGTCGGCTCGCCTTCGCCAGGTGAAATCGCGCCATCGGGTGAATCAGGCAGATCGACCATTGCACCACTGTATCCTGCGACGTGTCCGGGGCGCAGTTCCAGGGATGCTTCTTCGTTGATTAACCTGGCGCGTTCCTTGTTGTATTCTGCCGACAACAGATGATGGAGCGGTACGTCGACGAAATCCGGATCTCCGTAGAACGCTTCACGGTCGGCGAAAGCCAGTTTGGCGGTTTCCAGAACCAGGTGAATGAAGTCCGGATCCTCGGGATGATGCCCGGAGATATCGAACTGGTTGAGCAGGGCAAGGTGCTGTAAGGCGACCGGGCCCTGACCCCAGGGTCCGGTCTTGCACAGCGTGTAGCCGTGATAGTCGTAGGTCAGCGGGTCTTCGACTGTGGCCTGCCAGCTCGCCAGGTCGTCTCCGCACAGGAGAGCGCCGTGACGGCGGCCGCTGGTGTCGAGCACTTCAGCCTCCCTGCAGAACCGGTCGATGGCTTCCGCGACGAAACCCCGGTACCAGCTGTCGCGGGCTGTCTCGATTTGATGTTCCCGGGATCCGCCGGCCTTCTTGGCATCGCTGACCAGTCTGCGGTATGTCGCTGCAAGTTCACGGTTGTAAAACAAAGAGCCGGGTGCAGGTGTGCCGTTGGCGAGATAGATCTCGCCTGAACTCGGCCAATCGTCAGTGAAGAGATCTGTCATCTGTTCGATCACGGAACTGATGGCCGGCACCAGCGGGTATCCGGATTCGGCATAACCGATTGCTGGATCCAGCACGGTCTCAAGATCCAGCGTACCGTGATCGCGCAACAGGAGCATCCAGGCGTCAAACGCCCCGGGGACAACAGCAGGCAACAACCCGGTTCCCGGCACCAGCGTCAGGCCCAGATCCTTGAAGCGGGAAATGGTCGCTGCCTCGGGGGCAACACCCTGACCGCAGATGACCTGCACCTGGTTGGTTTGACTGTTGGATAGGATGATGGGCACTTCACCGCCCGGGCCATTCAGGTGGGGTTCGACCACCTGCAGGGTGAAGCCGGCCGCGACGGCTGCATCGAAGGCGTTGCCGCCGATTTCCAGAATACGCATGCCGGCACTTGTTGCCAGCCAGTGAGTTGAAGCAACGACACCAAAGGTTCCAAGGATCTCGGGTCGAGTCGTAAACTGCCGCATGTTGAATTACCTGTAGATCAATTTTCGATAGTGCTTTTGAACTGTGGCGGTTGCCGCACCTGGGTCACCGTTTCGAAAGCATGGGCGAGGCGTATCAGCAGGCTTTCCTGCCAGGGTCCTGCGATGAACGAGATACCTAAGGGCAGCCCGTGCACGTAGCCAGCCGGCACGGTGATGCTGGGATAACCCGGGACTGCAGCCAGGTAGGCGCTGGAACCACTGCGGTTGTCGCCATTGACCCAGTCTATCACCCAGGCTGTCGTTGTCGTTGGCACCACGATCGCATCCAGATCGTGTTCGGATAGAGCGCGGTCGATACCCCCGGATGCCGTCAGGCGCAGGCACTCGCGCCTGGCTTCAAGATAGGATGGGTCGCTAGTAGAAGGGGCCAATACTGATCGTTCCAGCAGTTCCTGGCCGAAGTAGGGCATCACCAGCTCGGCGTTGTCACGGTTGAACGCGATCAGTTCAGACAGGGTTCGAACGCCTGCTCCCGGGGTATCGGCCAGGTAGTCATTCAGGCCCGCACGGAACTCGGTGGCCATGACCACAAGCTCGTGTGTCCTGACACTGTCCAGCGACGGCAGGGTGAATTCCTCGATGATTTTTGCACCGGCATTTCGGAGTGCTGTGAGCGAATCTTCAAATACCGCAGCGATGTCCGCCTGATCTTCAGCAAACAGTCGGCAGGCACCGATACGCGTGTTTGCGAGGTCATGGGATTCGAGATAAGCCGGGTAGTCAATCGTACTGGACAGCGGGTCCGGGACCGGTCCTGGGGCCTGGCCATCAGTATCGCTGATGGCGGAGAGGACAATGGCCGCGTCAGCCACGGACCGGGCGATCGGACCGGCAGTATCCTGGCTGCTGGAAATTGGAATGATGCCGCCGCGGCTGACCAGGCCCACCGTTGGTTTGATGCCGACCACCCCGTTCATGGCTGCCGGGCTGACGATAGATCCATCAGTTTCTGTGCCGATGGCCACGGTACAGAATCCTGCGGCGACCGCGACTGCTGAACCGGAGCTCGAACCTCCGGGGGTCCGGTCCAGTACGTAGGGATTGCGTGTTTGGCCGCCGAGGCTGCTCCAGCCGCTGGCAGAGCGGGTCGATCGGAAATTCGCCCACTCACTGAGGTTGGTCTTGCCCAGCAGCACCGCGCCGGCTTTACGCAGTTTCTGTACCACTTGAGAATCCTTGGGAGGGCGGTGTTCAGCCAGAGCCAGTGATCCCGCGGTTGTCGGCTGCGAGTCGCAGGTATCGAGATTGTCCTTGACCATAACCGGTATGCCGTGCAGTGGACCGAGCGGTTTATTCCTGGCCCGATCATCGTCGCACTGGCGGGCGATGTCCTCGGCCTCGGGATTCAGGTGCAGGACCGCGCCAAGGGCAGAGTCGTGCTTTTTGATGCGAGAGAGACAGTCTCGGGTCAGTTCGGCCGACGAGACAGACCCCTTGGCCATCAGGCTGCGTAATGTCGCAATGTCAGCACGGTCCAGGGCGACGTCCACTATCTTCTTATTCCGAGTCGGTAGATTCGCGTACGTCGAGGAAGTCGCGCAGTGCGTCGCCGATGAAGTTGATCGACAACACCGTCAGCATGATCGCAAGACCAGGGAAGATCCCCAGCCACCAGGCGCGGGAGATGAAGCTCCGGGCATCAGCTAGGATCAGGCCCCAGGTCGGGGTGTCGGCTTCTACGCCAAGCCCCAGAAAGGACAGACTGGCCTCACCCAGTATCGCGTAGGAGACGCTGACCGTGGCCTGCACGATGATCGGTGCAGCCGCATTGGGGAGAATGTGTCGCCACATGATGCGGAAATCAGACACGCCGACGGTACGTGCCGCAGCGACGTACTGTTCTTCTTTGATCGACAGCACCATGCCGCGGGCAATGCGGGCAAAATCATCAACGAAGGCGAGTGATATTGCGACGATAACGTTCGCAAGACCGGTGCCGAACACGGCCACGAGGTACACGGCGATGATGAAATTTGGAAACGCCCACTGCAGATCGATGTAACGCATGATGACGTGGTCGACCCAGCCCCCGAGGTAGCCTGCCAATATCCCTAGGCCCAGGCCGGAGACCAGGGCAATGACCACCGTCGAGATGCCGACGAACAACGAGATCTGAGCGCCGACGATTATCCGACTGAGAAGATCCCGGCCCAGGTCATCGGTTCCCAGGGGGTGTGCCCAGCTCGGCGGTTCCATCATGTCGAACGCCATGTCGTTGGGGTCGTAAGGAGAAATCAACCCACCGAACAGTGCAGCGGCGATAAACACGGTCAATATGACGGTGCCGATCAATGCCTTCTTGTCGCGCCACAAGGCCGAGCGCAGCTGGGCTAGACCCTGGCGGCGGGATCTTGCCTCTCCGACAGGCGCAGCGTCAGTGGGAGCGGTCACTCGTCGTACCGGATCCTGGGGTCGATGGCGGTGTACAGCAGGTCCACTAGCAGGTTGCTGAACACGAAAATAGCGGATACGACGATGATCGTGCCCTGTACAACGGGATAGTCGCGGTTCAGGATGCCCTGGATCAATAGACGACCCAGGCCCTTGATGGCAAATACGTTTTCGACAACCACTGCGCCTGCCATCAGTAGAGCGAATGCAATTCCCACCACAGTGACCACGGGGATCAGGGCGTTTGGAAATGCGTGGTGCATGGTCAGGACCTGTCGGGAAAGGCCCTTGGACCGGGCCAGTCGCATGTAATCGGTTTTCAGCACCTCGATCATGGACGACCGGATCATTCTGGCGATGATTGCAGAGAATCCCGTACCTACGGCAACAGCGGGAAGTATCAGGTGTGACAGCCAGGGCCAGAATCCTTCTGAGATCGGGACGTAACCGATTGCCGGTAGCCAATGAAGATGCGCTGCGAAAAAGATGATCAGCAGAATGGCGACCCAAAATTCAGGCATCGAAAGCCCAAGAAAGGCCAGAAAGGTAACGGTGTAGTCCGCGGCGGTATTGCGCCGGGTGGCGGCAATCAGCCCCGCGGGGACAGCGATCAATATGGCGAGAAAAAACGACAACGCGGCGAGCGACAACGTGCGAGGCAGCGCTTCAGAGACAAGTCGAGCAACCGGTTGGTGGCTGCCGTAAATGGAAAAACCAAACTCACCCTGGAGCATGTTTCGTTGCCAGATGAGATACTGGATATAGACCGGTTGATCGAGCCCGAATTTCTTGCGCAGTTCCTGGGCTGCAGCTGGGTCGCCCGAGTCAAACAACATCGCCTCGAAGGGATCACCCGGAACGATGCGCATCATGAAGAATACCAGTGTCGCGACCGCCCACATAACGAATATTGCACCGATCACGCGTCTGGAGAGATACCGTAGCATTGAAGTAACTGGGCTTGTTGGAAATAGAAAAGGTCGGACTCCCTGAGGGAGTCCGACCTTTGGGCAGAGTTACGAAACGGTGGTCCGATCCAGGTCCACCAGTCCCGGGATGCGACTGACTGCCGGGAAGTTCACAGATTTGTGATGGACCAGAATGTCCTTGGGATGAAAGAGAAAAACAGAGGCGACCTTATCGGACGTGAGCCTGTCAGCCCGGCGAACGATATCACGGCGCTTCTCGATGTCGGCCATCGCGCTCTGTTCTGTGATCAACGCATCGACCTCGGCATCTGAGAAAAATCCAAATGGCATTTTCTCCTTGTCCCGCTTGCGGCCGTTGAACTTGGACGAGGTTTGCATCCAGTCGACAACGCCGTCGTCCGGATCATAGTCGCCACCGCTGCCCACACGAAGCGCATCGAAGTTCATCGTCTGGAAGTGCTCCAGCAGCACTGGCCAGTCCTGGACTTCCGGTTTGACTGTGATATTCAGGTTCTTCTTCAAGATGTTCGATATCACCGTGACTTCACGACGGGCGGAAGCGGTACAGATCAGGCTCAGTTCAGGGAACCCTTTACCATCTGGATAGCCGGCGTCGGCGAGCAATTGTCTGGCTTCTTCCAGGTCGTAGCGTTGGTTGCTGACATTGGGCAGGTCCTTATCGAAGTAAAAGCCCATCGCTGGATTGATCGAGCCATAAGCGGGAATACCGCGGCCGAACTGCGCCTGCCGGATGTAGCGATCCCGGTCCAAACCTTTGGCGATGGCGAGACGCACCTTGAAGCCGCTCTCTTTCATGAGTTCAGAGACCGGTTTGTTGAAGTCAGGAACCTTGAACGGGTCACGCCAGGGATTGAGCCACACGGACTGAAATCCGGGTCCCGCAATTTCGCTGACCACCAGATCAGGATTCTCGACGAATCGATCCACCAGTTCCGGTGCCACAGGGTTTCCGCCAATGAGCTGAATGTCACCGGCTTCAAGGGCAGCGGCGAGCGGCTCGGAATCGATGATGGGCTGGATAGTGACCTTGTCCAGTTTCGGACGTTCCGGATCGTAGTAGTTCTCGAACTTCTCGAGAGTCAGGCTCTGACCGAGCGTATGTTTGGTGACCTTGAAGGGGCCCGTGCCGACCGGCGTCAGACCGTACTGCGCTGTGCCCATGCTCTCTAGAGCACCGCGGCTCACAATGGTCATGGCACGGCCACTGGCCCGTTCCAATGTCTTGGTCAGGAACGACGCCTGCGGTTTGGCCAGCTTGAAACGCACCGTGTGGTCGTCGATCTTCTCGACCGCATCGACGTTGTTGAGGACTCTAGAGTGGATCGATTTTTCCGGATCTTTGGAGCGGTTGTATGTGAAGAGAACGTCGTCAGCGGTGAAGGCATCACCGTTGTGGAACGTCACGCCCTGGCGCAGTTTGAACACATACTGGGTGCCATCCGCCGAGACTTCCCAGCTTTCGGCAAGATCGCCACGGGGAACAAGGTCCGCGTCGATATGGGTCAGACCGCTGAGCACGTTGGACGAGACCTGGAACAACAACACCATATTGATCTGGGCTGGGTCCAGGGTCGGCAGTTCAGGCGTACCGGCCCATCCACAACGCAGAGTGCCACCCGAATGGCCGGCTGCTTCTGCCCGTCCGGGTGCCAGAATTCCAGGCAGCATGCTTGCCGTTGTTAGCACTCCGGATGCGGCCATAAGCCGAAGGACTGTCCGGCGGCTCATCCCATCGCTGGATAGGTCCGCACCAGTCAGGCCGGCCATGGGGTCACGAGGGTCGAAGTCGTAGGCGTCTCCGAGCTCTTTTTGAAGAATGGCTTGAGGGTCGTCAGGTAGCTTATTCCTAGACATAGTTCTCTCCTTTTAAGCTGGTGGTTAACGAGCCAGTCGGGCACATTAATTCTGTCCCGCCTGACTGATCTTTTTGCAGGCCACATAATGGCCTGCACCAAGATTCTGTGTTTCCGGTATACCACTCCGGCATCCGTCATCGGCGATCGGGCAACGCGGATGAAAGACACAACCAGAGGGTGGATTGACCGGACTGGGAATTTCGCCCTCGATGAGCTTCAGAGTGCGCTTGCGCTCGATCGCAGGGTCGGGGATCGGAACCGCTGACAGCAGTGCCTGGGTATAGGGGTGTTGGGGGTTGTCAAACAGTTGATCGGCGTCGCCAAGTTCCACCAGATGTCCCAGATACATCACCGCAACGCGGTGGGATATGTGGCGTACGACACTGAGGTCATGGGCGATAAAAAGATAAGTCAGGCCCAGTTCTTCGCGTAGATCCTCAAGCAGCTTGATGATCTGGGCCTGGATCGAGACATCCAATGCCGATACGGCTTCGTCGCACAAGATAAAGTCGGGGTTCAGTATCAGCGCCCGTGCGATTCCGGTTCGTTGTCGCTGGCCGCCGCTCATCTCGTGCGGGTAACTGTCCAGAATCCTCTCAGGAAGGCCGCACAGTTCGAGAATGGTTGCGACCCGCTGACGGCGGTTCGCCGCGTCCGGAGCAATGCCATGGACCAGCAGGGGTTCGCCGACGATCTCGGCCACCGTCATCCGGGGGTTAAGGGAACTGAACGGATCCTGGAACACCGCCTGGGCCCGCCGCCGATAATCAGAGACTTCAGATTTGTTGATCTCGCTGAGATCTCGGCCGTCAAAAAGAACACTCCCGCCGGTGGGATTCTCAAGTTTCAGGATGCAGCGGCCCACAGTGGATTTTCCGCAGCCCGATTCACCGACCAGTCCCAGAGTTTCACCCTTGAGAACCTCAAAGGTCACGTCGTCAACAGCTTTGACATCGCCGGTCCGCTTTCGTGTCAAGAAACCACCGGATCCGGCAAAAACTTTGCGCAGGCCGCGGACCTCAATCAGTGGTCCCGCGCTTGCTGGAGTTTGTCGAGAGGCTTCCATCAGCGGGATGTTCAGGTCGTGATCTCAGAACTGTGTGGGCAGGCGACCTGATGCCCGGATAGCGCCGCAACCAGTTCCGGTATATCTCGTTCACAGCTTGACCTGCCGATGGAGCATCGCGGATGGAACGAGCAGCCTGGGGGAAGGTCAACCAGATCGGGTGGATTCCCGGGTATGGGGATGAGATTCGAGCCGTGGGCTGAATCCAACCTCGGGACCGAATTCAGAAGACCATAGGTATAGGGATGTTGGGGGCGGGCATAGATGTCACCTGCGTCACCTTCCTCGACGATGCGCCCCGCGTACATGACATTGACCCGGTCCGCATAGCGTGCCACCACGCCCAGATTGTGTGTAATGATGACCAGCCCAACGTTCATTTCCCGGCACAGGCGCTGCATGAGTTGCAGAATCTGTGCTTGGATTGTGACGTCCAGGGCGGTGGTGGGCTCGTCGGCGATGATCAACTCGGGGTCACAGCTCAGTGCCATGGCGATCATCACCCTTTGCCTCATGCCCCCGCTGAAATGGTGGGGATACTGACGCAGGCGATCCCTGGGCTCGGAAATGCCGACCCGGGTCAGTAATTCGATGGCCCGTTCCTTGGCTTGTGCTGTATCCAGTCCCAGGTGCAATTTCATCTGTTCGGTGATCTGGCGACCGATGGACAATACAGGGTTAAGAGAAGTCATTGGTTCCTGAAAAACCATACTGATCTTCCGGCCACGGAATGTGCGGATCTGGTCCTCGGAAAGGCGCAGAAGATCGGTTTGACCAAACAGGACCTGTCCGCTGACGATCCGGCCGGGCGGAGTCGGGATCAGTTGGAGTATGGACAATGCGGTCACCGATTTCCCACTCCCGGATTCACCGACGACCGCCAGTATCTGACCGGGCGAGACCTTCCACGAGACATTGGTCACCGCTTTCACTGTTCCCAGTGGTGTGGAGAATTCGACCGAGAGGTTATTGACTTGAAGCAGAGTCGACTCAGTCAAGGCGCCTCCCATGGTAGTCAATGCTGCACATCTTTTTGGTTGAGTTGTGTCCGTTGGTTCCTGGAAGGTTGCGTTTGAATAGATGAACGCATACCGATCGAGATCATTTGTAGCGTGCGAGGAGTTTACACTTAATATATTATCAATATGCAAACCAGACCGTCTGAGGGCGCTGTCATGTCCGCGTCACACACCATCCACTCGGCGCATCACCACTTTGGCTGGGACAACGCCCTGGTGTCTGTGATGACGGTCGCGCCCGGCGATTCGGTCGAAATCGACACCGTCGATTCTTCCGGTGGACAGTTGACGGTCGACTCGGATGTCAGCGATGTCTCTGCTATGGATTTTGGCAAGGTCAATCCTGTCACGGGCCCGATCAAGGTCGACGGTGCTGAGGCCGGCGACCTGCTCAAGGTCACTCTCGATACCTTCGAACCCTCGGGATGGGGATGGACAGCGATCATTCCAGGTTTCGGTCTGCTCGCTGATCAGTTCACGGATCCGGCACTTCACACCTGGCGGTACGATGCCAGCAGTCTGGCACCGGCCGCCTACAGCTCTGTGGGCCAGGTTCCACTCAAACCCTTCTGCGGCACCATCGGTCTGGCCCCGGCTGAAGCGGGTCTACACAGTGTGGTGCCCCCTCGCCGCGTCGGTGGCAATATGGATATTCGCGATCTGTCGGCCGGTACCGTGTTGTACCTGCCGGTCGAGGTCGACGGTGCTCTGTTGTCCCTTGGGGATACGCACGCGGCCCAAGGCGACGGTGAGGTGTGCGGCACTGCAATCGAAAGCCCGATGGCTGTGGGTCTGACGATTGACCTCGTAAAACAGTCGCCTCTCAGGTTTCCTCGTTACGAGACAAAGGGGCCGGCATCGAGTCACTTTGACCAAAAGGGATATCAGGTTACGACCGGAATCGGTCCTGACCTGATGCAGGGGGCGCGGGATGCCGTCAGCGGCATGATCGATCTCCTGGGGACCCGGCATGGCCTATCTCCAGCCGAAGCCTACATGCTGTGCAGTGTCTGCGCCGATCTTCGGATCAGTGAAATTGTTGACCAGCCCAACTGGGTGGTTTCGCTGTATTTCCCGAATATCGTCTTCGACTAAGATCAATCTTCTTGGTTGTACCAGGGTAGGGCGTCAACGGCTACGCCGGCACATGCGAACCTTACGGGTACCCTTGCCCGGTTTGTAATTGGGCATCATTAACAGGCAGTTGTCGTAGGGTGTGACAATTGGTATGTCACCGTCATTGGCGATCAGGGTTCCGGCATTCTCAATCACTTCCATACCCGCGAAGGGCTCAACGAAGGCGAAGTCGTCGGTCTGAGCCGTCACACCGTCTGTGACATCCCACATCTCGGCTGTCGGCGGTTCACTGGCTGCACTGGACAGGAGTTGCTTGATGAATTCGTCTGACACAATGTCTGCTGCGCGCAGAAAATGCAGCGCGGTGTCCAATGCTGCAACACCGGTGGCAGTGGCCCAGTGCTGGCCACACTCGACCAGCATAGCGACTTTATCGTTGGAAGTATCGTGAAACGGTGTGTACTCGATTAGCCTTTTACCCACGATGTGCCCTGACCCGCACATGATGAAAGCCGGAAAATTGACCTGCCTGGCAAATTCCCGCTCTTTTTCCAGTCCGTTGCAGATCATCAGAGCTGCCGAGTGGGTTCCCATGGAGTGAATGTCCAGCAGTAGATCAACCGAATCAAAGACGGGGCGCAACTCGCGGGCGCGACGAAGTTCAGCACTGTCTTCGTCCGAGTCCAACCGGTCCTCTACCCAGACCCGATTGAAATCTTCGTCGACGAAGCGCGAGTCGTCCGGATTCAGCGGATCAAAATTATGAAAGGCCCTGTGGTTGATGAATCCCAGGGTCAGCTTGCCTCTCGATGGCCGAACATCGGCCTTGAACAATGCGTCAAGTGCAATAGCACCGCAGATCTCGTTGCCGTGGGTGACGGCATTGATCATCACGTGCGGGCCGGGTTTGTCACTGTCAAACGTGGTCACGAATTCAACACCAGCGTTGCCTTTGCGATAGGACTCGATATCCGGGGCGCTCAGTTCGACCGGGTAATTGTTGGGGGTCATGGGATGTGTCTACTCGCGTTCATTGATGATCTGATCGTTCCCAAAAGCTGTCATCCTGACCCTCTCCGTGCAGGGTGCCGGGGTGAATTGCGGACCTCGGCCGATGACCTTCCAGATGGGATGTCGCCGGGCTGGACTGATCGTCTCTCAGGAGGCTTTCCCGACGGCCGGCACGTAAGGTTTGGATGTAAAGTGTTCAACTTCGCCAGCTGCAAACTTCAGTCCAGCTTGCTTGATAGCATCGTTATCGACCTTCTCAAGCGGTACGTAGTACCGGTCGTCGTCCTGGTTCAAGGTATCGTTGCTCACGGCGTTGTAGCAGCACATGAAGGTCCAGCGCCGGTTTGCCGAGCGGTTCTGGTCGGAGCAGTGCAGCGTGTTGCTGTGGAAGACAACGGCGTCCCCGGGATTCAGGACGCAGTCGACCACCTCATGGGATTCGAGGATGCGGGCCATGCGTTCCGGATCGGCGGTGTTCTGTTCCGGGGTAACCTGAACGTGGTCAAGCCGCCCGAGTCTGTGTGACCCTCTGACCAGCTTCAGGCAGCCGTTCGATGCGTCGGTTCGGTCCAGTGCAATCATGAAACTCAGCATCTTGGGTGCCAGGCAACCATTGTAGTACCAGTAACCGTAGTCTTGGTGCCACTCCCAGGCACCGCCCACATAGGGATCCTTTGCGGTCAGCTTCGACTGGAAATGATAGACCGGCTCGCCGATCAGGTCTTCGGCCATGTCAACGATCTTACGGCTGCGTGCGGCAAGCCCATAGACGCTGTCTCCAGCGCGGTTCCAGAGTGAGATGCGCGTCGCGCCGCCTTGCTGATCTGCACGCAGCAGTGAGTGCGCAGCGATGGCAGGGTCTTGCTCCATGGCGCGTCCAAGAAGGTCGACTTCCTCGGCGTCAAAGAGATCACGGGTAAAAATGAATCCGTACTCGTGGTAATCAGCGATATCTTGGGTCGTCAGACGGGATACCATGTAAAGGCGCTCATCATCCAAAGTCCGTGAGCCGATCTTAACAAAAAGTGACCGTGTATTTTGCGCTTGCGACCCCATCGTTCAGTTCGGTTGTTACGTCAATGATGCTGCCCGGCATGCAGTAAACTCGACAGCGGGAGTGCGTCCTGATCACCGGTAGGCAGACATGGCAGACACAACGATCCGAATCGGCGGTGCCAGTGGATTCTGGGGTGAAGCCGGGCTGGCCACGCCGCAATTGCTGGAGGCCGGTGGACTGGATTACCTGGTCTATGATTATCTGGCCGAGATCACCCTGTCGATCATGGCCAGGGCCCGCGACCGAGACCGGAACCTCGGATACGCAACGGACTTCATCGATTCCACTCTCGGCCCGAATCTGACGGAAATTTCGAACCAGGGTGTGAAGCTCATCTCGAATGCCGGCGGCTTGAACCCCGCGGCCTGCGCCGTTGCAGCAAGGGAGGTTATCGCACAAGCGGGACTCGACCTGACGGTGGCCGTGGTCAGCGGTGATGATCTCAGCAGTCATAAATCACTCTTTGCCGATCGCGGCTTGACCGAGATGTTCTCAGGAAGGCCGTTTCCCGCACCAGACAGCATTGCCAGCATCAATGCCTATCTTGGCGCGTTTCCGATCGCTAAGGCGCTTGACCGTGGTGCAGACATCGTGATCATCGGGCGCTGTGTGGACAGTGCGGTGACGCTGGGAGCCTGTATACACGCATTCGGATGGCAGGCCGATGATCTCGATCGTCTGGCAGGTGGGTCTCTGGCCGGACATATTCTTGAATGTGGTCCTCAGGCAACCGGTGGAAACTTCACTGACTGGCAGGAGACGGCCGATTCACTGACTGACATCGGATATCCCATTGCCGAGATCTCAAGCGACGGTTCCTTTGTCTGTACCAAACCTGAGTTGAGTGGTGGGGTGGTGACGGTCGGTTCGGTGGCGGAGCAGGTGCTCTATGAAATCGGCGATCCACAGGCCTATGTGCTGCCGGACGTTGTTTGCGATTTTTCGGAGATCCGAATTGATCAGTCGGGGCCCGACCGGGTCCGGATCAGCGGTGCGCTTGGCTATCCGCCACCCCATGAGTACAAGGTCTGTGTGACCTACGCTGACGGGTTTCGGGGAGGTCTTCTACTGACCTTCAATGGATTCGATGCCAGAGCTAAAGCTTTGGTTTTTGCCAAGGCCAGTATTGCCCGTGCCACCCGGCGTTTGACGGCACTTGATCTGCCCGAATTCACGGAAACCAGTGCCGAGGTCTTTGGCGGAGTTCCGGAGGGTTGCCTTGAGGCTGGAACCGAGACCTACCAGGAAGTGGTACTCAAGATCGCGGCCCGTCACCCGGCGGCTGCCGGTGTTGCGACTCTGCTGAAAGAAATCACGGGTCTGGGCCTGGCGACGCCGCCTGGCTTGTCGGTCTTTGCCGGAAGCCGGCCCCGGCCCTCCCCTGTGGTCCGGCTGTTCTCCTGCCGGGTTCCCAGATCCGAAGTCAAGGTTCAGATCGAATGCCAGGGTAAGACGTTTGTACACGAGCCAAGAGCGGTAGATTCGCTGCCCGTCGCTCGTCCGGTACCGCACCTGGAACCGACCGAACCTGACCATTCGGGCCAGATGGCCGCCGTCCCGCTGGTCAGGTTGGCGTTTGGGCGCAGCGGTGACAAAGGCAACAACGCCAACATCGGGATCATCGCCCGCCGGCCTGAGTATCTGCCTTTTATCTGGAAGGCGCTCAGCCCGAAAGTGGTGGCGCGGTGTTTCTCCATTTATCTTGAGGGGGAAGTAGAGCGATATCTGCTGCCGGGAATTCATGCAGTCAACTTTGTGCTGCACGATGTGCTTGGTGGCGGCGGTATCGCGAGCCTTCGAAATGATGCACAGGGCAAAGGATTCGCCCAGATTCTGCTGGCGCAGGCGATCACCGTGCCTGTTGAGCTCATTGGAGCTCAGCGATGAGCGTTTTTCGTTCACGCATCGATGCGAACGAGCAGGTTTTTGCGGATAACCGGACAGAGATGCTGGTGCTGATTGACAAACTGCGCGGGCTCGAACATCGCGCTGCCGAGCTGTCAGAACGCCGCCGGCCGCGATTCGAGGAGCGCGGGCAACTCACACCGCGGGAGCGCCTGTCCGGATTACTGGACCCCGGGCTGCCGTTTATAGAGCTCTACAACATGGCTAATTACCTCGTGGACGACGATGATCCCGAGAGCAGCATTCCCGGAGCCAGCATGATCTGTGGTATCGGTTTTGTCGGCGGGGTGCGCTGTATGGTGATCGTCGATGACAGCGGTATCAACGCCGGTGCGTCCACCACTACCTCGGTGAACAAGGCGCTCGGTGTTCTGCACCTGGCAATGACGCAAAAGTTGCCGTTGATTCATCTGGTTGAAAGCGCGGGTGCCAACCTGATGCGGTACACCGTTGAACTGTGGGCCAATGGCGGGGGAATGTTCCACGGGCTTGCCCGTCTCAGCGCAGCGGGTATCCCCACTTTTGTCGTCTTGCACGGCCCGTCTACCGCCGGCGGTGCCTACCAGCCCGGTATGAGTGATTATGTGATCGGCGTGCGGAAGAACGGTATGGCAGCGCTCGCTGGTGCGGCGCTGGTGAAGGCGGCAACGGGTGAGGTCGCCGAAGACGCTGAGCTCGGTGGTTCAGAGATGCACGCCTCGGTATCCGGCCTGGTCGAATATCTTGCTGAAGACGATGCGCATGGTCTGGAGATTGCGCGGGATCTGATGGCGCGGCTGGACTGGAATGCAGCCTGTCCAAAGCCGGGGTCCTGTTCATTCAGTGAACCGCGCTACAGCCCTGACGAGATAGCCGGTGTTGTCCCGGTCGATTATCGAAAACCCTACGATGTGCGCGAAGTCGTCGCCCGTATTGTTGATGACTCTGATTTCGTCGAATTCAAACCGCGCTACGGCGTTTCCACAGTCTGTATACAGGCCAGGATATTCGGTCAGGCCTGTGGACTGATCGGGAATAACGGTCCGATCGATCCGGCCGGCGCGACCAAGGCAGCCCAGTTCTTCCAGCTTTGTGATCAGTCCGACATGCCTCTCATTTTTCTGAACAATACGACCGGCTATATGGTTGGGACAGAATACGAACAGGCCGGCATGATCAAGCATGGCTCGAAAATGATCCAGGCAGTATCAAACGTGGGGGTTACCAAGATCTCGCTTTATATCGGTGCCAGTTTTGGAGCCGGTAATTACGGGATGTGTGGGTATGCCTACGAACCCGATTTCCTGTTTGCCTGGCCCAATGCGACCACCGGTGTGATGGGTGGAGAACAGGCTGCTTTGACGATGGAATACGTCATGATCAATTCGGCAAGAAGACGGGGTAAAGATGTGGACCACGCAGTACTCAAGGCACAGAAGAATGCGATTATCGAGCACTACGACCGTCAGTCGGACGCCTTCTATACCTCCGGGCGTCTGCTGGATCACGGCATCATCGACCCGCGTGACACCCGTAAGGTGTTGGGGTTTGTACTTCAGACCTGCTGGGAGTCACGCCACCGGACACTCCGGCCGAACACTTTCGGCATCGCGCGGTTGTGAACGATGGTTTCTCTATCCGATATCGGGCAGCTCTGGTCTGTAAACGGCAGCGACGTGTTCGAATGAAGCCCGGTTATGTTTGACAGCATCCTGGTAGCGAACCGCGGCGAGATCGCAGCCCGGGTACTGCGCACGGCGGTATCGCAGGGATACCGGACCATCGCAGTCTATTCTGAGGCTGATGCCGAGGCGCCGCATGTCAGGCTTGCAGATGAGGCGGTCTGTATTGGTCCGCCGCCGGTGGCAGAGTCGTACCTGGATATCAACCGGGTGGTCTCGGCCGCGCTTCAGAGCGGGGCCGGTGCCATACATCCAGGCTACGGCTTCCTGTCGGAGAACGCCTCGTTTGTCAGGGCCTGTGAGGCAGCCGACATTGTTTTCATCGGTCCTCCTGCTCCGGCGGTGGAGTTGATGGGAAACAAGGCAAAGGCCAGGCAACGGATGTTGACGGCAGGTGTTGCCTGCGTGCCGGGTTACGAAGGCGAGGACGTGTCAGACGATGCTTTGCTGGCAGCGGCCGACAACATCGGTTTCCCGATTATGGTCAAGGCTGCAGCCGGTGGCGGTGGTCGCGGCATGCGCCTGGTCGATAATCCTGCAGGGTTAGCCAAAGCCTTGAGTAGGGCACGGTCAGAGGCACGGCATGCATTTGGCTGCGATCAACTGATCCTTGAAAAAGCATTTTTCGGGCCCCGGCATGTCGAGATTCAGGTGATGGCCGATTCTCATGGACATGTTATCCATCTGGGCGAGCGGGACTGTTCGATTCAACGGCGCCACCAGAAAGTCATCGAGGAATCACCCTGTCCGGTGGTAACTGAGCAACTTCGCGAGGACATGGGTATCGCCGCTGTCAGCGCTGCGCAAAGTATCGGCTATTGCGGCGCCGGTACCGTCGAGTTTCTACTGGATGCCAGTGGCCAGTTCTATTTTCTGGAGATGAACACACGGCTGCAGGTCGAGCACCCGGTCACGGAAATGATCACGGGTATCGATCTGGTGGCACTGCAGATCGACGTCGCGCAGGGTAGGCGGCTGCCCTATAGCCAGGACGACATCACCTTTAACGGCCACGCGATCGAAGCCCGCTTGTATGCGGAGGATCCAGCCCGAGGATTTCTGCCTTGCACGGGCAAGGTGGAACACTGGCGCCCACCGGTTGGTGACGCGGTACGGGTCGACAGTGGTATCGCCACGGGGCTCGAGATCACGCCCTATTACGATCCGATGCTGGCCAAGGTGATTGCCTGGGGGCCTGACCGCGAGTCGGCACGGCGGCGACTGAGAGAGTCGTTGAAGAAGACCGTACTGTATGGTGTGACGACCAACCGCAGGTTCCTGGTTGATGTTCTGGGTAAACACAGTTTTGTCTCGGGTAAAGCCACCACCGCGTTCATCGATAAGGAGTTCTCCGCAGACGATCTCGCCCAGGCGGTACCGGGATTTGAACAGGCCGCTGCGGCCGCCGTGGTCCACTACCAGGTCCAATGCGACGTCGCTCTGGCGCGGGCTGTCTCTATAGCAGCGCCCCTCAGGGAGTGGTCGAGTACCGGTTCTCTGGTTTCGCGCTACCGTTACGCGAGCGGTGAGGCCACTATCGATCTGACGGTCTACACCGACGGCGGTGGAACCTACTGTGTCCGCTGCCAAAATCATCAGATTGAAGTGCGGGTCATCGCTTGCGAAGCGCAATTGATTCGCCTTGAATTGGCCGGCCATGTAACCGAGGTCTACGCTGTGCCTATTGATGAAAGACGAATTCATCTGTCTATGGACGGCGAGAGTTGGGTCTTCGAGAACCTCCTCGGAAGAGGCGCACCGGATTCTGCTCAGGGTACCGATGGCCGGGTTCTGGCGCCCATGCATGGCAGGGTCACGGAGATTTCGGTAGACAAAGGCCAGCGTGTCCAGCAAGGCAGTCGCCTGGCGATACTCGAGGCCATGAAGATGGAACACGAGATCACTGCACCTACAGGTGGCACCGTGCAGCATGTGGCCTGCACAAAACAACAGCAGGTGGGTATTGATGACCTGTTATTTGAAATCACACTTGACTAAAACTGACTGCAATTCAGAGGTAACCGTCATCCATCGGAAAAGATCATGAAATCGAGAGTTTGTGAGATGTTAGACATCGAGTTTCCGCTGCTTGCCTTCAGCCACTGCCGAGATGTGGTTGCTGCCGTGTCGCGGGCCGGCGGGATGGGTGTCTTCGGTGCGGTGCGCTATTCACCTGAACAGCTACGCGAAGAACTGACCTGGATCGATGCGCATTGCGGCGGCCAGCCCTACGGCGTTGATTTGATTGTGCCAAACCGGTTTGAGGGGAAAGGTGAGAAGATCGATGCGGAGCACCTGATCGCTTCCCTCCCAGACAGCCACCGGGATTTTGTGAAGGCGGTTCTCGAAGGCCACGATGTGGACGGTTCCGATCTGGAGGAAGAAGACAACGGTCGAGTAAATTTTGCCCGAAATCTCGAGGAATCGGGTGCTTCGGAAATGCTGGAGGTGGCCTTTTCCTTTCCGATCCGGCTGATTGCCAATGCCCTGGGTACGCCGCCGCCGGTGATGATCGATCAAGCTAAAGCACGGGGTGTGCCAGTCGCGGCGCTGGTCGGTACGCGGGCTCACGCGGCGGCACAGATCGCCGCTGGCGTGGATGTCCTGGTAGCAGCTGGCGGTGAGGCCGGTGGCCACTGCGGTGAGGTGTCGACCATGATTCTGATCCCGGAGGTCGTGTCTGTGGCCGGCGACACGCCGGTGCTTGCAGCTGGAGGGATCGTGACAGGCCGTCAAATGGCGGCAGCCATGGCCATGGGTGCGGCGGGTGCCTGGTGCGGGTCGGTGTGGCTGACTACGGTCGAGGCAGAACCCCCGCCGCATATTAAGGAAAAACTGCTGGCAGCGACTTCCAGTGACACGGTCCGCAGCCGTTCCCGTACTGGTAAGCCATCACGGCAGTTGCGCTCACTGTGGACCGACGCGTGGGAAACCAACGGACCTGGTCCGCTGCCCATGCCGCTGCAGTCCCTGTTGGTGGAACCGGCTCTTCTGCGAATCGACAAGCTCGCTCAGAGCGGTCACGCAGGCGCCCGCGATCTTGCCACCTACTGGGTAGGACAGGGGGTGGGATTGATGAACCAGGAAATGTCGGCCGCTGCTGTCGTTCAGGAATTCAAAGCCGATTTCCTGTTGGCCTGTGAGCGCTTGGCGGAAAGCCTAGTAGAACCGTAACAGGAGTCCTGGACGATGTTCCAGCAGCCTTTGGATTTTCTTGACGAAAGTGACGCGTTGTATCGTTTACTGGTCCCGCTCAGCGATGATGATTTCACCCGTGAGACCGGATTCAAGAACTGGTCCATCAACGACATCATCACCCACCTCCACATGTGGAACTGGGCGGCGGATCTGTCGCTGACGGACGAAAAGGCGCTACTCGAATTTATTCAAAAGGTCCATGCGGCGATTCCGGCCGGCGGCATGCGTCAGTTTGAGAACACGTGGATCCAGGGGCTCACAGGCAGAGCGCTTGTAGAGACTTGGCGTGCCTACTATGCCGGGATGGCAGAGCGCTGGACGCATACGGATCCCAAAGCCAGGCTGAAGTGGGCCGGCCCGGACATGAGCGTGCGCTCCAGTATCACCGCCCGCCTGATGGAAACCTGGGCACACGGGCAGGCAGTCTACGACCTGCTCGGGACCGAAAGGACCGACAGTGAGCGGATCCGGAATATTGCCGTGCTGGGCATCAATACCTTCAAGTGGACCTTTATCAACCGGCAGTGGGAAGTGCCTGAGAGTGTTCCGCACGTCCGGTTGACTGCGCCGTCCGGTGCGTGCTGGTCCTGGAATGAATCGAACAGCGATGACTGTATAGCCGGATCTGCAACCGCGTTCTGCCAGGTCGTCACCCAGACCCGCAACGTCGCTGATACCGACCTGACGGTCACGGGCGAGATCGCCCAACGCTGGATGGCCAACGCCCAGTGTTTTGCCGGCCCGCCGGAATTGCCGCCTGAACCCGGGACGCGTACGGTCGTGACATAGCCATAACATGGAACCCGTTCTTCTCAACACCCAGTTGGTTTTCAATGGGGTCGCTGTGGGTTGTATCTATGGGCTCGTTGCGCTGGGGTTTGTACTTATCTACAAGGCGACGGAAGTGGTCAATTTTGCCCAGGGCGAGTTGCTGATGCTGGGGGCGTTCTTCGCCTATACCTATATTGGAATTCTGGGGCTGCCGTACTGGCTGGGCGCGTTGCTCGCAATTGCATCGATGGCGATATTCGGAGGGCTGCTCGACCGGGTGGTCATGCGTCCGGTCATCGGGCAGCCGACCTTCGCCTACGTGATGCTGACCATCGGGCTTGGAATCATCATTCGTGCCGTGGCCACCATGATCCCGGGCTGGGGAGTAGAGACCTATTCGATAGATACGCCCTACAGCAACGCTGTGATCAACGTAGCGGGTCTGGTGATCAGCGTCGAGTATCTTTTTATCGTGATCGCAACCTGTCTGCTGGTTGCAGTGCTGTACGTCTTTTTCTCCTTCACCCGGCTTGGTGTTGCCATGCAGGCATCTTCCCAGAACCAGTTGGCCGCCTACTACATGGGCATCCCGGTCAAGAGTATGTTTTCGATGATCTGGGGAATCAGTGCTTCAGTGGCGGCAATTGCCGGAATTCTGCTGGCGCCGGTCAGCCTGATAGACACTTCGATGGGATTTATCGGCTTGAAAGCGTTTCCGGCCGCAGTATTGGGCGGATTCGGCAGCATTCCAGGCGCCCTGGTCGGGGGTGTGATCATCGGCGTCATTGAATCGCTCTCCGGCTTCTACCTCCCAGCCGGATTTAAGGACATAGCAGCCTTTATCGTATTGCTGGTGGTCCTGATCGTGCGGCCGGAAGGGCTGTTCGGAACCTCTACCCGAAAACGTGTCTGAGGATCAGTTGCTATGCGATTCATATTCAAGACCAGCTACCGGCAGGACATTCGCCTGTATCGCCACGGCGGTGACATCTTCTGGTACGGCCTGCTGATACTGGCGCTGCTGGTGGCCCCTGCCGTGCTTGATGTCTATTACATCGGGGAGTTGACGCTGATGGCCATCTTTGCGATAGCGGGCGTGGGGTTGATGCTCCTGACGGGGTATACCGGTCAGATCTCACTAGGGCACGCTGCCTTTTTTGGGGTCGGCGCCTACACCGAGGCGGTGCTTATTGAAGCCGGCTGGCCCTTTCTGTTGTCTTTTCCGACCGCCGGCCTGTTTGCCGGTGCGGTCGGTGTGGCCATCGGTCTGCCGGCGCTCAGGTTGACCGGGCTATATCTTGCGATCGCTACACTGGCCTTTGCGTTCATTGTCGAGGAAGTGCTGGCCCGTTGGGAATCTGTGACCCACGGCCATGAGGGTATGGCGGTGGGCGACATCTCGTTGCTGGGCATGGACATCGACACGGAATGGAAGCTTTATTACATTGCTGTCGCGGTGCTCGTTCTGGTCATGCTGGGGACGCTCAACATTCTCCGCTCACCGACGGGCCGCGCGTTCGTCGCTATTCGTGATTCCGAGCATGCAGCGCAATCTTTGGGCGTTAATCTGGCCACGACAAAAACACTGGCCTTTGCAATTTCTGCAGCGTTCACCGGACTGGCCGGTGCCCTGTACGCTCATAAACTGCTCTATATCAGTCCTGAAGCGTTCACCATTTTTATGTCAATTGAGTTGCTGCTGATGGTGGTGATCGGTGGTCTTGGCTCTCTGCACGGTGTCGTATTCGGTGCTGCATTCGTCATTCTTCTGCCGCAGGCGATCGCAATTTTCCGAGATAAGCTGCCGTCGATGGTGGCCGAACAACCGGGGCTGGAATCGGCTTTCTTTGGGCTGATTCTGGTCCTGGTCATTTTATTCGAGCCGCTTGGAATATATGGTCGTTGGCTGAAGATCAAGCATTATTTCTCCGTTTTCCCCCTTTACCGAAAATCGACTTTCAAGCGCCAGAAATCCTATACGCGAATGACGCAGCACTGACATGGCACTGGTCGAAGTCAACAACCTGGCGGTCCAATTTGGAGGCATTCGGGCGGTAGATGGTGTCACTTTCCGAATCAGTCCTGGGGAAATCTATACCATCATCGGACCGAACGGTGCAGGCAAGACGACAATCTTCAATCTGATCAGCCGTATCTATGACCCCACTGAAGGAAAGATCGTATTCAATGGGAGGGACATCACCCGCGAAGATCCCCACCGCATTGCGCAACTGGGTATCGCCCGGACCTTTCAGAATATCGAGCTATTTGAAAATGCCACCGTGCTCGATAACCTGTTGCTCGGCCGCCACAGGCATCGCCGGACGCAGTTCTGGCAGGAAATCGCCTTCCTCCCTGTCGTTCGAAGGCAGGAGCTGGAGCAGCGAGAAAAGGTTGAGGAGGTAATCGACTTTCTCGATCTGCAGCACTACCGCGACCAGTTTGTTCGTAGTCTGCCGTATGGTGTCAGGAAGGTGGTGGAACTGGCCCGCGCGCTGTCGACAGAACCTGAACTGCTGATGCTGGATGAGCCGAGTTCGGGGCTCAATGTGGAAGAGACCCGGGACATGTCGTTCTGGATCAGGGATATCCGCCAACAGCTCGGGATCACATTGCTCATGGTCGAGCACGATATGAAACTCGTCGCCGAAGTCTCCGACCGGGTTCTGGCACTTAACGATGGCAGGGTGCTGAGCGAGGGGTCGCCGTCTTCCGTCCAGGACAACCCGGCTGTGGTTGCTGCCTACCTGGGAGAGTAGTGAAAATGGCGGCACCTTTACTCAAAGTCAGCAACATCGAGACCTACTATGGCCCGATCACGGCAATTCGCGGCATCAGCCTGGAAGTGGAAGAAAATCAGATCGTGGCGGTCCTGGGCGCCAACGGTGCCGGCAAGACGACCATACTGCGTACTATCTCCGGGATAATGGATCCGCAGAAGGGAAGCGTGACCTTCAACGGCGAGCCTATACACAAACGTGAGCCCGCCGATATTGTGGCGCGAGGAATCTCTCATGTACCGGAAGGCCGCGAGATTTTTCCCCTGTTGACGGTAAAAGAGAATCTCATGATGGGTTGTTATCTGCGCCGTGATCGTGCAGCTGTTACCAGGGATCTTGAACTCGTATGCGAATATTTTCCGGTAATACGCGAGCGGCAATCCCAGCCTGCCGGTCAGCTGTCCGGAGGCGAACAGCAGATGCTGGCAATCAGCCGTGCGCTGATGCAAAGGCCGCGTCTTTTGCTGCTGGACGAACCGTCGCTTGGGCTTTCGCCAAGACTGGTCAAGGAGATATTCAGCATCGTACGCCGCCTTAATGAAGAACGCCGCATTACGATTCTGGTTGTCGAACAGAACGCCAACATGGCACTGCAGGTCGCACACTATGGCTACGTTCTGGAAGTGGGTCGGATCGTGATGGAGGGTGTGTCAGCCAGTTTGCGTGGCAACAAGGACATCAGGGAATTTTATCTTGGTATACAGGAAGAAGGAGTCCGGGGCACCCGGCGATGGAAGCGTAAAAAGGTGTGGCGGTGATGTTCTTCCAAGTAGTGCAAACAGTTCCGTGAAGCGTACACCGCTGCCAGCATCTGACGGACATGGACCGACAGCGGATCTCGTGATTCGGAGAGATCCGGATATAGGGGGCACGCTGTGCAGTCTTTTTTGGGCCCGGGTTCAGCAGTGGCCTGACGAAGTCATCATCCGAGACAAGCACTTGGGGATCTGGCGGGCACTGACCTGGCGCGATTTAGGTCAGCAGGTAATGCAGGTCGCGGTGGCATTGGATGCCTGCGGTTTTGGGGTTGGTGACATGGCTTGCATTTTGTCGAACACCAATAAGGAATGGCTTTTTGCAGATCTTGGCATACTGTGTAGCGGTGGTGTTTCCACCGGAATCTATCCGACGGATGCCCCGGCTCAGGTGGAATACCTGATCAACGACTGTAAGGCCAGCGTTATTTTTGTCGAAGACGAGGAACAACTCGACAAGGTGCTCATGGCGAGGCCGAACTGCCCTTCCATCCAGAAGATCGTGATTTTTGATACCAAGGGATTGCAGGCCTTCAGCGATCCCATGGCTGTGAGTTTTGCCGACTTCTGTGATGAGGGTCGGAAGCTTTCTCAGGCCGACACTTCGGACTGGAGCGAGATGCTCCAAAGAGCAAGGCCCGACGATCTTGCAATCCTGATTTATACATCAGGTACTACTGGCCCTCCTAAAGGTGCCATGATCAGTCATCACAACCTGGTCTTTCAGTGTGTCAATGGTTGTAGCGTGCTGGATCAGAAAAAAGGTGATGAGCGGCTTGCTTTTTTGCCGTTGTGCCATGTGGCAGAACGGGTCATCGGGGCGTACTACTCTCTCTACACGGGCACAGTGATCAACTTTTGCGAGGGGCCCGATACGGTGGTAGAGAACGTTCGCGAAGTACAGCCGACCGTGTTCGGCGGAGTGCCACGAGTGTGGGAGAAATTCTATTCCGGGGTCCAGATTGCGATTGCCGAAGGGACCGCCTTTCAGAAATGGGCCTATGCCAGAGGGTTGAATGCCGCTTTTCAGGTTGTTGACCTGAATCTCGCCCGCAAGCCGGTTCCCTGGATTCTGCGAGCACAGTACTGGTTGGCATCGCTGCTGGTACTGAAGAATATCCGCAGGTCGATAGGGTTTGACCGCTGTCGCTGGATGCTGACAGGGGCGGCGCCGGTTTCACCCCAACTCGTTCGCTGGTATCTTGCGCTCGGTCTTCAGTTGCTGGAAGTGTATGGCCAGACCGAAAACGTCGGTATGGCAACGGTAACCTATCCAGGGGAGGTGAAACTTGGCAGCGTGGGCAAACCGGTACCGTACGGTGAACTCAAGATCTCTGAAGATGGTGAGGTTCTCCTGCGCGGTGACCATGTGTTCATGGGTTACTACAACATGCCGGAAAAAACAGCCGAGGTTATCAGCGATGGTTGGCTGCAGACCGGCGATGTCGGGTGTATCGACGAGCAAGGCTATGTCTCGATCATTGATCGCATGAGGGACATCATCATTACTGCAGGCGGTAAGAACGTCACGCCCTCGGAGATAGAGAATGAGCTTAAATTCTCACCGTACGTGTCTGATGCTGTGATCATCGGCGATGGGCGAAAATATCTGACTGGTTTGGTCATGATTGATCATGACAACGTGGCGAATTTTGCTCAGGATCGTGACGTGCCGTTCACTAACTTTGCCAGTTTGTGTCGGGCGCCAGAGGTAGTCGATCTGGTCCGGGGCGAAATCGAGCGCGTGAATGAAAGTTTTGCGCGGGTTGAACAGGTGAAAGATTTTCGACTTATCGATGTACTGTTGACGCCCGAAGATGACGAACTGACACCGACAATGAAACTCAAGCGATCATTTGTCAGCGAAAAATACAGTGATCTCGTAGAGGAGATGTACAGCTGAGGGAAGCGTCACCAGCCACGGCTCGGCGTTGACTCTGCAGTCGGTCTGGTCGAGACTCATGGAACGCCGGATGATGGCGATAACGGAAGAAGGAGAGTGTTATGAAAATATCTAATTTCGTCGTAAAGACCCTTGGGTTGCTTGCTGTCAGCCTTGGAATAAGTGTTTCAGCGCAGGCGGGTACGCAGGGGGTCAGTGAAACTGAGATCGTGCTAGGCAGTCATCAGCCACTGAGTGGGCCGCTTGCCGGTTGGGGTGTGCCGGTGACCAATGGGTTGCGGATGCGGGCGGAAGAAATCAACGCTGCAGGCGGGATTCACGGGCGCAGCATCAGAATCGTCGTGGAGGATACGGCCTATTCGCCGACCAAGGCTGCACAGGCAGGATCCAAGCTGATCAACAAAGATAAGATCTTCGCCATGATCGGTGCGCTGGGTACGCCCACTAACATGGTGACGATCCCTATGCTGCAGAAAAAAGGACTGCACAATCTCTTCCCGCTGTCTGCCGCTCGGCAGATGTACGAGCCCCTTGATCCGCTCAAGTTTTCAATTTTTGCGCCGTATTACGAGGGTGCAAAGCAGACGACCGAATATTTCGTTCAAGAAAAAGGTAAAAAGGTCATCGGTATCCTCTACCAGGATGACGATTACGGCAAAGAGGTCCGCGCCGGCGTGGCAGACCAGCTCGCGGAGATGGGTATGACTCTGGCCGCTGAAACAACTTATAAGCGCGGTGCCAAGGATTTTTCCTCGCAGATCGCCAAGCTGCAGGCCGCCGGTTGTGATCTGGTTGTCCTCGGAACAGTCATCCGGGAAACGATCGGTGCCGTGGTGACGGCCCGAAAGATGGGTTGGAAGGTCGATATGCTGGTCAGCGGAGCCGGTTACACGCCCCACGTAGCGTTTCTTGCCAAAGGGGCAACCCATGGGCTTTATGCCTCCTTCCAGGTGCCAATACCTTATGCGGACACCGCGAGTTCAGAACTGAAGGCGTGGATGGAAAAATACAAAGCGAAATACGATGCCGATGCCAATATTCAGGCTGCTTACGGTTACCGTGCCATGAGTCTCTTTGCCGTGGCCGCTGAGCAGGCAGGTCACCACATCGATTCAGCTAAACTGACGGCTGCACTCGAATCGATCACTGGATACACAGACATGTTCGGTGGTCCGGCGCTCAGTTTTTCCAGCACCAGCCATGTAGGGACGACTCAGGGCGGACTGGCACAGATCGATGGAACACGCTGGGTGACATTGATTGACATACTGGAATAACCACGAAGACTGTTCACTGAGGGTCGGGTGATTCTGCCCGGCCCTCAGTTCGTTAGGGCTGTGTGACCTGAACGGATTTCACCGGTATCTTGCAACGGTTGTACACTGTCAATTTTCCACACACCTGGTAGAGGTCGTTTGTGGGTCCACTCAAAGGATTGAAGGTTGTCGAGATGGCGGGGATTGGACCCGGGCCATTCTGTGCGATGCTGCTGGCCGATATGGGTGCCGATATTGTGCGGGTAGATCGTAAGGGTGGGGGAAGTTCGTTCGGGCCGGACTACAACATCCTTAACCGTGGCCGGCGGTCCATCGCGCTGGATCTCAAGCAGCCGGAGGACGTTGAGATCGCTTTACAACTTATCGGCAAGGCTAATGCTCTGATCGAAGGGTTTCGACCTGGTGTGATGGAGCGCCTGGGGCTGGGACCGGAGGTCTGTCTTGAACGCAATCCTGACCTGGTATACGGCCGTATGACCGGTTGGGGCCAGGACGGTCCGCTGGCTCATGCTGCCGGGCATGACATCAACTACATTG
>CAJXBY010000014.1 GCA_913051905.1 uncultured Gammaproteobacteria bacterium
AAAAACTGCGGGTGGGTACGGTGTGGGTCAATACCTACCGGGCGGTCAGCTTCACTTCACCCTTTGGCGGCTACAAGCGAAGCGGCATCGGTCGGGAGAGCGGGCTGGAGGCAATCAAGGGTTACATGCAGGTCAAGTCCATCTGGATCGCGCAGCAGTCCAATCCGGCCAACCCTTTCGTCATGCGTTAGACAGGTCTACAAAACGATCTGGTGCCGGCCGGGTACCTTCAGCGCTACGAGACGCCCTGCGACGGGGGGCGTTTGATCATCTCCCAGATACTCGGCACCTCGCCGATCGGCACTACGATCAGCCGCGGTGCATCGGCCTCAAGCGCCCGTACCAGCGCTTCGCCGAAGGCTTCCGGAGAATCGACACGACTCGACTCGATGCCAAAGGACCTGCCCAGCGCCACAAAATCCGGATTGGTCAGGTCTACTGCGATGTGCCGGCCACCGTAACTATTGGCCTGTATGGTCTTGACGTTGCCGTAGCTCGCGTTGTCCAGAACCACCGTCACAACCGGGATTCGGTGATGAACAGCGGTGGCGAGTTCCTGCACCGTGAACATGAACCCGCCGTCACCACAGACCGCAACGACGGGTCGCTCCGGTTCAACGGTCTTGACGCCCAGCGCGGCCGGAAGCGCGTAACCCAGGGTCGCCTGGTATCCCGGACCCATGATGGTCCGCGGCCCATAAGCCGGCATCGCGTAGCGCACAAATGATCCCAGCTGTGTGACGTCGGCGACAACAACACCGTCGGCCGGCAGCGTTGACCGCAGGATCCGGGCAAACTCCGGCAATGGCCCCAGGGTGTCGAGCTTTTTCTGCACCGCGCGGTCAGCCTCGGCACAGAACGCGAGATAAGCCTCCCGGTCAGCCGGCCCCGGTTCCAGGGCAGCCAGTAGAGCGGACAGTCCTTTGTCGGCCGAGGTCACGATCTCCACCGATGACCCGACCGGCCGGCTGACCGCATCGGGATCTATGTCGATGCGGACCACGTCCATCTCGCCCAGGCGTCCCCAGGAGAGTGCCGGTGCCGTAAACCGTGTGCCGACGACCAACGCCACATCGACGTGCTCCCAGATGTGCTGGCCGGCGAGTACCGTGTAGGACAACGGGTGGTCGTCCGATAGTACACCCCGGGCACTGATGGTCGAAATCACGGGTGCCTGCAGCTGTTCGGCCAGCTGCCTTAGCGGGCCTGTCGCCGACAGCGTGCCGCCGCCGACGAGGATGGCCGGACAGCGGGCCGCCTTCAGCCTGGCGGCCGCCTGCTTGATCAGGGCTTCTTCAGGGTCCGGCGCCTGGTTCTCAGAAGGTGACTCACGTACTGCGACCTCTTCAAAAGCCGCCAGGCGGTCTGGTGCCATTTCCAGTATCGCCGGGCCCGGCCTGCCGTTCAGCATTGCGCTGAACGCCTGCTCCATCAGGTCCGGCACCTGATGCGGGTGATCGGCCCGCTCTGCCCACTCCACAACACCTCTCGATGTCGCCAACTGGTCCCGCAACTCGTGTGCGATGCCGAATCCCTCGCCGATCTGATAAGAGGGAATCTGTCCTGTCAGGCCCAGAACGGGCAACCCCCCGGCAACGGCAGTCGACACCGCCGCCATCGCGTTGAGTAATCCGGGCCCCGGTACCGCCGCGAAGACCCCGGTCCGGCCACTGGCCTGGGCATAACCCATAGCCATAAACGCGGCACCTTGCTCGTGGCGGGTGTGGACTGTCCGGATCTGGTCCTGGTGTGCGTGCAGCGCATCGAACAGGGGATCGAGCTGAATACCTGGAATGCCAAACACAGTCTGTACGCCGTGTGCGAGCAACCCTTCGACAATCGCTTCTGCACCGTTGAGCTTAGGCATTCTTCTCTCCTGACCAAAACAGTATCGCACCGAGGCCGCACACAGGTTAGCATTGCCGGCTCCCGGGTTCGAATCGATCCGCCCCTGCCATATGCCAGAGTTCGAATCCGAAAGGGATGATACTGAATTCCGGACGCAATCAGGCGAACCTGGATGCTGCTGCTCGAACACGATGCCAAAACCCTGCTCGGTCACTACGGCCTGCCAGTGCCGTCCGGTGTCTATCTGCGGTCAGGCGAAGACCGCTCCACCTGCCCGCTACCGCCGGGACCCTGGGTGGTCAAGGCCCAGGCCGCGACTGGGGCCCGGGGGGATGCCGGTGGCATTCGGACCTTAGAGCACGAGAAGACGCTAGACCCGGTGCGGCGTGCTCTTGAGGCACTGACAATCGGTGACCTGCCCGTACACGGCTGCCGGGTCGAATCCAGAATTGAATTCGAGTACGAACGTTATGTCAGCGTTTCCCTGAACGCGGTAACGGGACTTGCCGATATCCTGGTCTCACCGGTCGGTGGGGTACAGATCGAATCGGCCGTTGCCGGCGGTGCACCGCTGCACCGAGCATCTGCGACCCCTGAACACGGCGCCATTGTCGCCGCCGGCGCACCACTGATCGCCGCCCTGGGGGGCGATGAAAAAGCGCTGCACCAGGTGTTTGTAGACCTCACCTCCGCTTTTCTCGATCTGGAAGCGATGCTAATCGAGATCAACCCGTTGTTCATACTGGCGGACGGCCGTTGCCTGCTAGGCGATGCCAAACTGGTGCTCGACGCCAACGCGTTGAGCCGACAGCCGCGGATCGAATCCCTGCTCGAAGACCGGTCGGTGGACTACCCGGAGGCTACGCTTAAAAAGCGTCACGGTTTCGACTTCATCGTGACCGATCCGGCGGGAACCGTGGGACTTCTGACCACCGGCGCTGGACTCAGCATGATGCTCTGCGATGAACTGCATGCGAGAGACCTTCGGCCCTACAACTTCTGCGACATCCGCACCGGTGGTTTGCGTGATGATCCACAGCGACTCATCGACGTGCTGGACTGGGTCTGTCGCGGATCTCAGACCCAGGTCATCCTGGTCAACATCTTCGCCGGAATCACGGACCTCGCTGTGTTCGGCACACTGCTTGTGCAGGCCCTGGAACAGATGCCAGCACCGGTTTTACCGGTGGTCGCCCGACTGATCGGACCCAATGCCGACCAGGCAACCGGTATCCTGGCCCGCTCGCCATTCGACATCCGTGTCTACCCCGATTTGGGACCGGCCCTGGACGCCGTCGAGCAGCAACTCGGCGAGGACAACCCGTGACACTCCAGGCGCAGCTCCGAGCGGGTACACCGGTAATGGTTCAGGGCGCGACCGGGCACGCCGCCCGCCGGCACATGGCACTGATGCGCCAACACGGTACCCATATCGTGGCCGGCGTATCGCCCGGTCGTGACGGAGAGACGGTGGACGGTGTCACCATCTATTCCACCTGCGCCGCGGCGGTGGCAGCGACCGGCGCCGCCATCGCCATCCAGTTCGTACCTGCGCGACAGGTAGCCGAAGCCGCCCGCGAGGCACTGGAATCGGGAATCAAACTTCTGGTTACCGTGGCTGAAGGTGTGCCGGTACACGACAGTGCCCGAATCATGCGTCTCGCCAGAACCCTGGGGGTCAGCTGGGTTGGCCCGTCCACGCCCGGAATCGCCGTCCCGGGCGTACTGAAACTCGGCTTCATGCCCGATATCTCGCTGGGCCGGGGGCACGTAGGCGTCATGTCCAAGAGCGGCACTCTGGCGTACGAGATCTGTTACCGCCTGGTCCGCGCCGGGCTGGGACAAAGCACCTGGATCGGGGTGGGTGGAGACCCGGTCAAGGGGACCCGGTTTTCGGAACTGCTAGACTACTTTGGCGCTGACCCGCAAACCCGTTCGATCGTGACGATCGGTGAGATCGGTGGCACGGAGGAGGAAGAACTTGCCCGGGCGATCAAAGAGAAGGCCTTCGACAAGCCCTGCCATTGCCTGGTCGCAGGTGCCGGCGCACCTGTCGGGAAAACACTGGGACACGCCGGCGCGCTTGTACACGGCCGTCACGGCAGTTTCGCTGCCAAGGTCGAGGCGCTCAGCCAGGCCGGTGTGCGCGTCCAGCATTCCATCGACGCACTGATTGCAGACGTCCGGCATGTGCAGACCGGAGCCTGAACCACCGCCTTCGCGTATAGGGACACGTTGATGACCGACGACACGATAGCTTTTGAACTGAGCCCCACACAGCGCGAGATGGTGATGTCCGTCCGGCGCCTGGCGCAGGACCGTTTCCGCGACCGCTGGCGTCAATGGCAGGACGGCACCTTCCCTTGGGAGAACATGCGCGACCTCGCCGAGATCGGTGTTCTGAGCATGTCTGTCCCACAGGCCTACGGCGGGCTGGCGATGTCAGTGCTGGATGCCGCCCTGGTGCTGGAAGAACTCGCCAAGGTCTGCTATGTCACGGCCATGGCCGTGCTGGGCGAGGTGGGCACCCAGACCCGGATGATCGCTCACTTTGCCCCGGAGGACATCAAGCAGGATATCCTGCCCCGGGTCGCCGCGGGTGAAGCGGTACTTTCGATCTGCATGACCGAACCCGATGCCGGCACCGATCTCGCCCGGATGCGGACTCAAGCGACCCGCGGGGACGGTGAACTGATCTTGTCGGGAACCAAAACACTGATCAGCCGAGCCGACGTCGCCGAAGGGTTTGTCGTGTTCGCCAGAATCGGCGACATCCCGGGTATCGACGGCCTGGGTGGGGTCTACGTCAAACGGGATACTTCGGGGATGACCGTGAATTCGGCCTACCACACCATCGGCGGCGAATACCTTTCAGAGGTGGTGTTCGATGACTGCAGAATTCCCGAATCACACCTGCTCGTCGACAGCGGTGGCTTTCGTGACCTGATTTCCGCCTTCAATATTCAGCGCTGCATGAACGCCAGCATTTCCCTTGGTCTTGGGGTGGGTGCGCTGGAGGAATCTGTACGCTATATGCGCAACCGCAAGGCCTACGAGAAACCGATTGGTGATTTTCAGGGCATGCGCTGGAAAGTGGCAGAGATGTACCGCGACATCGAGGCCTCCCGTAGCCTGCTGTACCGGACCTGCGCTACTGCCGATCCTTTTCCGGATCCGGTTCTCGCCGCGCTGGCCAAGATGACCTGCAACCAGATGTCGCTGCGGGTCACCAGCGAGGCTGTACAGATCCATGGCGGCTACGGTTTCGTCGAAGAATTTCCGGTCGCCCGCCAGTACTGCTGCGCCCGCTACGGGTCACTCGGCGGCGGTACTACGGAAACGCTGTCAAATCTCGTGGGACGAACGCTGGTCGAGAAACTGGATGAGGCGGATGGCCTGCTGGGATTCCACAACTTCTGAGTCCGGACCGTTTCCGGGCCCCGCTGGCGAGGTGGCCTGTTGCGTTGTTCGTGGCTGATTCCCGTTCGCAATGGTGCGCCCTGGTTGGCCGGTGCCGTGCAGTCGGCGCTGGACCAGTGCGGCGAGCAGGACGAAGTCGTGGTGGTGGACGATGGCAGCCACGACGGCAGTGTCAGCGCACTGAACCCGCATCCCCAGCTGCGGTCACTCAGGCAGGCGGCAAAAGGACTGGTCACGGCTCTGGAACTTGGCCGCTCACGCTGCAGGGGCCGATTCGTCGCCCGGCTCGACGCCGACGACCTCGCACGGCCGGGCCGGCTGGACTGTCAGCTCGCGGCCTTAGAGGCCGATCCCGGTCTGGCTGCCGTTGGCGGCCGGGCGGCACTCTTCGTCGATCGCGGATCCCCGCCCCGGGGTATGCACCATTACGTGTCCTGGATCAACGGCCTGGATGACCTGCACCGGGAACTCCTGGTTGAAAGCCCGCTGCTGCATCCCGCCGTGACCTTCCGGGCCGCGGCCGTGACAACGGCCGGCGGATATCGTGAAGGCGACATGCCGGAGGACTACGACCTCTGGCTGAGACTAGTCGCCGGCGGCCACCGAATTGCCAGTGTGAAACAGGAGGTGGTCGCGATCCGTGACCACCCGGGCCGTCTGACGCGCACCGATCCCCGTTATCAGCGCAGCGGTTTCGATCTCTGCAGACGGAACTTCCTGCAGGTGACCGTACTCCGCGAACCTCGAAAGGTTGTACTCTGGGCCGGCCAGCGCGGCGGACGGCCGTGGCTGCAGTGGCTAAAATATAGTGGGCACCGGGTGGTCGCTGTGCTCGACATCACCAGCGCAAAAGAGAGAAACAGAACCCCTGTCCTTCCGCCGACGGCTCTCGCGGAACTTGATTTTGACCTGCTGCTGGTCGCTGTCGGCACCCGGGGTGCGCGCCAGAAAATCCGCCGGGAAATCGCCAGGCTACGGCCGGACCTCACAGAAGGCCGGGACTGGTGGGCTCTGTTATGATGCAGGCTCGACGTACCTTTTTACCAGCGACTGTCAGTGCGGCCGACCGAATATTCAATCCTTGACCAAAGGGGATCGCCATGAAGGACGGAATCGTTTTTATCGACAATGAGTTTGTTTCACCAGAGCACGCCAGTATGTCGATCTTTGATGTCGGCTTCGTCTCGGGTGACTGCGCCTACGATGTGACCTCGACCTGGAAAGGCTGGTTCTTCATGCTGGAAGAACACCTTGACCGGTTCCTGCACTCCTGTGACCGTTTCCAGCTGAAAAGTCCTTACAGCCGCGACGAGATCCGCCAGATTTGTGCAGAGTGTGTCGAGCGCTCAGGCTTCGAAGACACCTATGTCAAACTGCAGATGTCCCGCGGCGTCGTGACGGACCGCAGCGTTGATCCCCGCCTTTCCGCCAGCGCGTTCGTCGCCTATGCCATACCCTACGTCTGGATCTGGGGAGAAGAAAAGTGCCGCAACGGGGCCAATCTGTACCTCAGCAGTTTCGAGCGTGTGTCCTCCCGGGCCGTCGACCAGAGAATCAAGAACTACAACCGTGCTGATCTCGTTCAGGCGCGCTTTCAGGCGCTCGATGCAGGCTGCGACGACTCGATCCTCTGCGGCGCGGACGGCTGTCTGACCGAAGGTTCAGGATACAACGTGCTGGTGGTCAAGAACGGTCGCGTGGCAAGTCCCGACTATAACGTGCTGGAAGGCGTCACTCGTGGTGCGTTGTCAGAGCTGTGCACACTCGAAAACATTCCCTTCGAGCTACGGAAGATCCATCCCGATGAACTGGCCGATGCGGACGAAGTGTTCGCAAGCACCACAGCAGGTGGCGTGATGCCCGTGACCCGGATCAGCAATCGACCCGTAGCGGACGGTGCACCCGGTCCCATCACCCGTCGACTGCAGGCCAGCTACTGGGAGAAACGCGAGCAGGGCTGGCATGGCACACGGTACGACGAGATCCTGGCAGCTCCGATGCGGTCAACCGGAACGCTTTAGGTCTAGTCCTCTACGGACGGGCAGCAGTATCTTCCGCTTCGGGCCGGGCGGCGTCCGGCCGCATGTCTCACCGGCAGCGAAGCAGCGCTCACTCAAGGCGATAAGGCCCTGAAGTGTCCCGCGATCAGGGTGTTGAAAGTCCCGGGGTCTTCCATGTTCGCGATGTGACCAGCACCAGGGATGACGTGAAACTGCGCCTTCGGAATCTCGGCTGCGACCGCGGCCATTTCCCCGACCGGTGCCAAAGGGTCCAGGGCCGCGGCGATGAGGGTGACCGGCACGTCGATCCCCGCTGTATCGAAGACGGTCAACGGGTTGGTATAGCAGCGCAGCGACTTGAGGTAGCTGTCTTTGCGTAGCGCGCACAACGACTCGAGCACCGCCGCCCGGGCGGCACCATCGGCCCCGTCCGAGAGGATCACCGGCAGAACATTGCCGGCGTTCTCATAGGGCAGCATTCCACCCTGTAACGGTTCCTCGCGAAGGCGAAGGAACGTGGCTCTTTTCTCGTCCGGGGCCCGTGTCATTCCCACGCTGCCGGAAGTCAGTACCAGGCTGCTGACCCGCTGTGGATAGCGGGCATGGTAGACCAGCGCCAGCCAGCTACCCATGGACTGTCCGACCAAGTGTAGCTTGTCGACGGCAAAATGCTGCCGTACGCGTTCGATGTCGTCACACAATCCGTCCTCAGTCATGGGTCCCGGATAATCCTCACTGCCGTTGTAACCCCTGTAATCCATCGCGGCGCCGGCGATGCCCGCGGGCAGCGACACCAGCTGTTGCTGCCAGACCTCCCGGCTGCCACCGATACCGTGCAGGAAAAGACAAAGCTCACCGCGCCCCGCCGACGTCACGGCAATCCGAGGCTCAACCTCCAACCGCACATGCGACAGCCCCACCGGCTCCAGCACCCGGGGTACGCCCAGCCGCCGGGCAAGTTCGTCTATACCGTGCCGATAGATCCGATCGGTGCCGGCCCAGAACGCGGACGCCTGATCACGCGCACAGGAAAACCCGCCTGACCAGCTCAACCGCGTCCAGTTCTGCCAGGACGCCGGCGTCAGCTGGAGAGCGGCGCTGTAGTCTTCCAGACCGGCGGGTCCTTCTTCGAGCCTATAGGCCAGCTGTCGGCACTCGTCACTGAACTCGGTCAGGCGTTCCGCATAGCGCTGCGATTCGCCGTGGACGATAAAGCGGCGCAGGGCGCCTGGTGCACAAGGATCTGTGCCCTCCGCGAGCTCGCACGACGCCATTGCAGGGTGCCAGGCGGAAGCGAATACGCGGGCGATCGACCACACCTCACCGACTGGTGCTCGAATCACACCGGTCACATTGACAGTGACCTTATCCTTCATGGCGGGGTGTTGAATTCCAGTCGGGCCAGCTCCCCGACCGCAGTGCAGCGAATCAAGCCGGTGTCCCGGGACGCCACAGGGAGTTGCGGGCCAACCCGGTCTCCTCCTCTTCGATCAGGGGAAACTCATCTGGTGTGTAGAGTCCCAGAATGCCGAGATAGTCGAAGCAGATCTCGCTGGTATAAGGCAGCATCAATGCCCCGCAACGGCTGTCCCGGTAAAGCCGCTCCAGCGGCAGCTTGCGATCGATGGTCTGTCCACCGCAGGTGCGGATCGCCAGGGCGCAGATTTCGTTGGCGTTCTCCATCACCGTGTACTGGGTAGCGTAGCAGTGCAGGACTTCTTCCCGGGTCGGGAATGACCCGGCCTCGGCAATGGCGCGCCAGAACATCGACCGCGACTGTTCGAGCAGCAGCTGCATGCGGGCGACGCCCATCCGCTTGGTCCCGTACATCCTTCTCTTGACTGGCGGCAGGCCTTCGATTTCGCCCCTCAGGTAGCGAACGGTGAAGTCATGGGCACCCTCGCTGATGCCCATGTAGGTCGGTGCAAGCAACATGAACATATGCGGGTAGTTGGCGAGACAGATCCCGAGGACCCCCGGAGGCATCAGGGCGTTCTCATGGCCCACAAAAACATCCTCGAGCACCAGGTCCAGAGAACTCGTCGCGCGCATGCCCAGGGTGTCCCAGTCACCGTCAAAGCTAAGGCCTGGTGAATCGCTGGAAACGGCAAGACACATCACGTCATCGTCGCTGAGCGCCCGGCCATCGACCGCCTCCGTACACATGATGGAATAATAATCCGCTGCGCCAGCCAACGAGGCGAACTTCTTGCGGCCGTTCAGCCGCCAGCCGCCGGCAACCGATGTCGCTACCGTACCAATAGGACGGGACGTCCAGTTCTCACCGCCTTCCGAGAACGGCTGGGCGTAAAGCGCACCATGGTCGACGACCCGTTCAAAATGAAACGCCCGCAACTGCTCGAACTTGTTCCTCTGCGCTTTGGTCAGCGGCATTTTGTGGTCATCGCAGAACACGGCCGACCAGAGCATGCTGCAGGTGTGCATATTGAAAGTCAGCGCCGTCGCCCCGCAGTAGCGGCCAATCTGTGCAGCGACCAGACAATAAGTTTCATAGTCAGCCCCTATCCCGCCCGCAGCAACTGGTATACACAGTTTCAGGAGACCGGCATCCCGCAGGTCGTCGTAGTTCTCGGTCGGGAACCGGGCAGCGTTGTCAAAACCGGCGGCCCGCTCGGCAAAGGCCGGACCTAGTTCATCGATCCGGTCCATCAGCTCGTTCTGCGAGGCGGTTCTGCCGTTGGTCATATCTGATCCTTATATGGGTGAGCTGAATGGCCCGCACAGCGTCCCCCGGTCAACGACCTTAAGGCCGTCCAGGCTGATGTTGCAGTTCCGCAAAGGCAGATCGAAGTGTCCCTCTGTGAAACGCCCCGCTTCCTGGTTGGAACCGGTGGAGAACAGAAAATTGCCCGCAAAAGCGCGGAACTCCGTGCAGTGGATATCTTTTCGGTCGTAGCACACCAGCGATTCCCAGCGAGCCTTGGGGTTCAGCCCCCAGCCCACGTGGGAGAAACCGTAGGCCACCGGATCATCCCAGGCCGCGAGATAGGACCGGAAAAGGTCAGTATCGAGGTTGTCACCCTCAATACCGGTCAGGTAATCGTCTTCAACCTGCAGCGTAATCGGCTGCTCCAGATAGCGCTTGAACGTGAGGTTCATGTCACCGGGCGACATCACGATCCGCCCGTTGATCGTGCCCTCCCTGGGGAAGCACAGGCAGAGACCGCCGGGCCAGTGGGCGATTCCCGACCGTGCGCGGGTGAAGCCGGGGGTTCCGCCGGTGGGTGCATCGGTCACATCGATCGTCAGGTCCGTGCCGGCAGCGGAGCTGACGATCATGGTTCTGGCCTTGCCGAGCAGGCTGATGCCGAGGTCGACGACCTCTGCCAGGCCGGGGTCGGGCTCAAGGCGTTCCAGTACTTCCGGATGCTCATTGCTGATCATCATCAGCCGTGCGCCCTCTGACTGGATCTCCGGGAGTTCTTCGGCGTGCACCATGCCTTCGACCGTCAGGTCGATGACGACCTCACAGGCTTTCAGGGAGGCAACTGCGGCGCGATGTCCGGTCAACGCGGTCGTGGCACCAGTGGAGCGCACCGGCACGGGCGCGGACTGTGCTGCTGTCGGCAGTACGAGGTGATGAAAGACGGCACCCAGCCGATGACAGGCGAGTTCCGCGAGGTGAACACTGACCGTACGGCTTTGGCTTTCGGAGACGATACCGACCGCTGTGCCCCGTTCCACACCGCACAGGCTGAACACCCGGGAGAACGAATCAATCCACTTGCCCTCAATCCTGTCGGTCAGCATCGTTTTACCTGGTGCTCTCTGGACCGGCGAAGACGGATGATCCCCGCATCAATCAACGGCCGTCAACCCTGACTTCGACGATTGTGTCCGAAGGATTTCTCCAACCCGGCAGGTTGGGACACCATCATCCACCAGTTGGACCTACAGTCAGTCACACCAGCTGACGGACTCTGATTTTTCTACACCCAGACCCTTGTACATCAGTTCCTGCCCGACGCTGAAGCCGTCTGCATAGACCACGGCCAGGGTCCTGTCGTCCGAATCGATAGCGGTGATCTCGATCGCCAGTTTTTCTGCCGAGCGCAGCAGCCGCTCAGTCAGGGCCTTGGCTTTGATCGCCTTTTCGGCTTCTTCAGGACACCCAGCCGCACCGGACTCACCGGGACGGAGGCTCGGCACATCGGTCAATGCAAAGCGGACCTCGATCAGGACGCCATCGACCCGAACCCAGACCGTGTTGCCGTCGACGACCCGATCGAGCGTCACCGGCGTGTGGTCACAGGGACAGGTGGCATTCACTGAATGGTGCGCCAGCAGCAAGAGCCCGATAACAACGCCTTTCGTGAACAACGCGACTGCCGAAACCGGGGTTAAGCGGTTCTTTGTTTTCTTTGAGGTCCATGCTTCCACGATACGCTCATCCGCCGCCGTGGTTCGAGTCCGAGCTGGCCACACCGCCGATTTGATCGACCAGGGACAGGCAGCGCGCCAGCAAAGGACCCACACCGAACGCCACCATCAAAGTCGCGATGCCGATCACCCCGCCCAGCAGCCAACCTGCGGTCAGCACCGTGACCTCCAGGCCGGTCCTGACCCAGCCGATGGGAAGATTTGTCAATCTCTGCAGGCCGGTCATCAATCCGTCCCTTGGACCCGGGCCCAGATTGGCAGTCAGATAAAAGGCGCTGCCGACAGCGAGCAGAATCACCCCGATGGCACTTTGCAGCAGTCCGGCAAACCGGCCGTCCGGCGACGGCAGATGCGGTACCGTCGCGTCGATGGCGACTGCCACAACAATGACGTTCAGTATCGTACCCAGACCCGGCCATTCGCGCATGGGAATCCAGGCCACCAATACCACCACGCCGATGGCCAGAACCGAAATTCCGATCGACCAGCCGGTTTGTGCCGCAACACCCTGGGCCAGGGTAGTCCACGGACTGACACCCAGCCCAGCAGCGATCAGAACCGCGTGGCCGGTACCGAAGACCCACAAACCGGCAAGCAGGAACACAAGACTCAACAGCGGCGGCCGGAAGGTCATCGGGTGTGCCGCGCTCCACACTGTTACCGGCAGCGTTCTCGCCGGTTGAAAGAACGCCCGCAGCAGATTCATGATACCCCCGAAAGGTCTTCGCACAGCGACCCAGCCCGATGTCGCTAGGCAGCCTCGATCGGGTCACCTTCGATCGACCGGGACAGCATTCCGTCAACCGCCCTAGGGATATCGCCCAGCAGCGTCACACGGTAGAACTGCCGGTCAAAATCGGTCTGGTAGATATCGGTCGGCGCGAGATGCGCTGTCGCGCGATTGTCCCAGAAAGCAATACTCCCCGTTTCCCACTTGAACCGCACGGTGAACTCAGGACGCACCGCCTGCTCCCAGAGCAACTCAAGGAGCGGCTGACTTTCGCGGTCGGTCATGCCCGAGATCGACTTGACGTAATTCGGGCTGACGAAAAGCACACGCTCACCGGTCTCCGGGTGCACGGTGACGATCGGGTGCTCGCTTACCATGGGTCGGCTATTTACAGACTTTCGAAATTCCTTTGCGTCTTTACCGATACCGGTTGCGGTAAAACGGTGTACGCCCCACAGCGTGTCCAAGATGGACTGCAGCGTTGGAGAGAGGCTCTTGTAGGCCGCGACAAGATTCGTCCATTGCGTATCTCCGCCGTAGGGCGGCACGACATCGCCGCGCAGTATCGAAGCCGCTGGTGGATTGATGGCGGCCGTCACGTCGGTGTGCCATCCCGACCACAGCCGTGTAACCGGCGGGGACTGGTTCTGGTTGGCAGCCCGGAACTTGGCTACCGAGTAGATTTCAGGATAGGTATCATCATGACCAAACACCACGTGCCCCGGGGTCAGTGCACCGAACTGGCGGGCGAACTGTACGTGCTGCGCGTGGTCGAGATGCTGATCGCGGAAGAAAACGACCTTCCACTTCAGGAGCGCCTGCCTGATTTCATTGATGGTCTTCGGGCCCAGAGGCCGGGTCAGGTCAGCACCATCGATCAGCGCACCGGTGTGCACCGACAGGGGATGCACGGTGATCGACTGTGCGGTAGCTGCGGAGTCCACTTTGGATTGCCGGTTTTCCATCTGAAGCTCAGCCACGAACGTTACGCCCCGGCATCGCACCGTCGCGCTGCGAAAGAAATTTCACTCGAGCGGCCGTAAAAGATTCTGGTAATTTTTGGTCGTGAAAGGCATCGCTTCACCGGTCTCGCTGTCGAACACCTCCCTTTCGATTGTGCTCAACCGTCCAAGATAGATGTGCAGACCGAGACTGGGCGCATTCCCTTCGGCGTAGACCGCGTGAATACCTTCACCGCCAAGTGACAGGGTGTCGCCGGGCTGCATGCGCTTTTCCTTGACCGCTTCCAGTGAACCGGATTTGGAACGCCGGTATAGCCGGTTGACCTCTACACCCTGATAGACCCCCAGGAAGGCCGGCATTTTGTGATTGTGCGGCGGCACCAGTTCCTGCGGTGCGAAAGAGACCCAGTAAACGGAGACCTGCTCGTCCTCGAACAGCGGTTCGTCCCCACTACCCATGGGCTGGACTGCGGCAGAGATCGCACCCGGATCGGCGAAGGTGCGCGCCATCAGACGGTTGACGGCGCTGACAGAGTGCTCCTGGGCGGCAGCCGACCGTGCTTCACGGACAAACTCGTCTAGACTGAATGTCACCGAATGCTCTCCTGTATGGGTCACGCTGCCCGCGCTCCTGACGCAGACACAGACGCCGAAATGTGAAGGCGCTTAATTGAATCCCGCCGCCGGCCCAACGGATCGAATGATACGCCATATCCGTACTCGGGTAACCCTGAACCCTCGGTCTTCCTTCAGTCCGAAGACATCAGGATCGCGCTGAATCTATATTTTGCGATTACACTCCACGGGTACCCAGGATCGGCCGCACTGACTATCATTGAAACACTGCCAGTCTGGCACGACACCGCCACCATGTCTCAGACGTCCACAACAGACCCATTGAAGTGAGCAGTTCCCAGCAAGCGCCACTCTCCATCACCATTCCAAAGGAAGTGTTCGACCTGCCGGTTCACGAGATCCGGAGGGGTTACCGCAGTGACGTCTACTTCTGGCGGGCCAAACGGGCGCTGGAGGCCAGCAACCGGCACCGGGATGCGACGATGCAGGTGTTCCAGAAACAGCACGCGGTCGTCTGCGGCATTGAGGAAGCTCTGGCAATCCTGACGGTAGGCATTGGGCACTACCAGGATGCCAACCGCGCCTTTGCGCTCTTCGATCAGCACATTGAGCAGAAAAGAAAAATACGAGCCCTGTACGGGGGTGATCCCGAACAACTCAGGCAGGCGCTCGATGAAAGGAAACGCATCGAGACCGCACTCGATGAAGAGTGGGTCAGTGAGTCCGGTCGGGTACGGGTGCGTTCGCTGCGCGACGGCGATACCGCTGAACCGCGGGAGACGGTTCTGCTGATCGAGGGACCGCTGGCAGAGTTCGTCCACCTGGAGACGCTCTACCTCGGGGTACTTGCAAGACGCACCCGAATTGCCACCAACGTTGCGGAAGTGGCCCGGGCCGCCAATGGCAAGCCGGTTTTCTTTTTCCCGGCCCGGTTTGACCACTGGGCGGTCCAGGGCGGCGACGGGTATGCGGCATCCATCGGCGGTGCGACGGCGGTCTCAACCGATGCCCAGGGAGAATGGTGGGGCATGAAAGGCGGCGGCACCATTCCCCACTGCCTGATCGCCGCCTGCGAGGGGAGCACCGTCGAAGCAACCCAGGCATTTGCCGATGCTTTTCCCGACACCCGGCTGGTGGCCCTGGTCGACTTCGAAAACGACTGTGTCCGGACCTCCCTTGAGGTCGCGCAGGCCATGGGCGATAAGCTGTGGGGGGTGAGGCTGGATACCTCTGAAACGCTGACCGATGTGTCACTGGCCCACATGCCGGACGCCGACCGCCAGACCGGTGTCACCACAGCGCTGGTGCGGAACGTCCGGCAGGCTCTGGATTACGCCGGCTTCAGCAACGTTCATATCGTCGTTTCCGGAGGATTCGATGCAGCAAAAATCGCCCACTTCGAATCGGAGCAGGTGCCGACCGATGCGTATGGCGTGGGATCCGCTTTCATGAAGGGCAGCTGTGACTTCACAGCCGACGTGGTGAAGGTGGACGGCAGACCGATGTCGAAGATCGGGCGGGCGTTCCGCGACAACGACCGCCTGATCGAGCGGGTGCTGTAACGCTGCCGAATCAGCCTGTCGGGACTACACAGACCCTGCCAACCGGCCCTGACTAATCGCGGCCGTGATCCCGGCCGGCTGAGCGCAATCCCCGATCAGCGTGATCCCGGACGCTAATCCGGCAGCGGTGTCACCGAAAGGATTGTGCGGGACAAGACCCAGAGCCAGCACCACGGCATCGGCTGCCTGAGTGTGTTCGACCCCCGCTTGATCACAGTAAACAGCACGCCCGCGCTCCAACCTGACCAAGGCGGCCTGTTCGACAGTACGCACACCGTACGAATTCAGGGCTTTAAGCCGCATGCCGCGCACGTTCCACTCAAGCGACCGCCCGATCCGCCGCCCGGCTTCGAGGACGGTGACCTGATCAGCGCCTGCCGAAAGGAACTCTGCGGTATCCATCCCCAGCAGGCCCCCACCCACCACCACAACGTCACCGCAAAGCGCCGTTCGGCGTTCAAGAATCTCCAGGGCCTGAAAGATCCGGACGTTTGCAGCAGTCGCGATCCCGGCCAGGGGCCTTGGCACAGCACCAGTCGCGATGATCAGCCGGTCCGCCGAAAAGTCCTCGAGAAACCGGGCATCGGCGTCGGTGTTCAAGATCACGTCGACGGCGAAGCGGGCCAGGGCGTTGCGGTAGTAGTTCAGCAGCCTGCCGAATTCGGGTTTCGATGTGAAACCCGCCGCCAGTCCGAGCTGCCCCCCGAGCGCCCCCGTGCGTTCAACCAGTGTCACCCGGTGACCCTTTTGTGCCGCCGCCTGTGCAGCCTCCATACCGGCGGGCCCACCGCCCACCACGAGCATGCGTACTGGGGCAGCTGCAGCCGGCCGCTGTTCGGTCTCGCGCCCCATCTCCGCGTTGACGGCACAACGGGTCGGCCCGTGGCCCACTGCCTGGATGCAGACATTGCAGGCGAGGCAGGGGCGGATACCGTTCTCCTGCCCGGCCAGCGCCTTACGCGGCAGATCCGGGTCGGCGATGAGGGCCCGGCCCATGGAAACCAGATCCGCAGAGCCTTCCCGCAGGATCGCTTCGGCGATGGCGGGTTCATTGATGCGCCCGACCGCAATCACCGGCAGATGTGTCTCATTGCGCACTGTGGCGGCCAAATCCGCCAGACAGCCCGGGGTCTGCAGGTACGGCTGCACGACCCACGCCATGCTGGGATAACAGCCCGCAGAGACGTGCAGTGCAGAATACCCCGCCTTCACAAAGAACGGGATCAGACGGCGTGATTCCGCCAGTGTCAGCCCGCCGGCGGTTTTCTCGTCGGCCGAGAATCGCAGCAACAGTGGAAAGTCATCCCCCAGCCGTTCGCGTATGGCACAGCCGATCTCGACTGCGAATCGGGCCCGGCGTTCCGTATTGCCGCCATAGGCGTCGCTGCGCTGATTGGCTAAAGGAGACAAAAACTGCCCCACGAGGTACCCGTGGGCCGCGTGGATTTCGACCGCATCGAAGCCGACGGCACGTGCCCGGACGGCGCCCTGGACAAAGTCTTCGACGAGCTGGCGGATGTCGTCAATGTCCAGCGGCCGGGGTACTGCCCGCATCACCGGGCAGGGAATGGCAGATGGTGCGACCGGCGTGTTTCCCGTGTACTTGGGGTGCATCTGCCGGCCGGGATGGAACAGCTGGATCGCCGCCGCCGCACCCGCGGACTTGATACCGGCTGCCAGCCTAGCCAGGCCGGGTTCCGAAACGGGATCGTGTATCTCCAGGGTGTTGGGATAGTTGACCGTCCCGGCCGTGGGTGCGGTGTTTTCCACGATCACCATACCCACACCCCCGCGCGCCCTGCGTAGGTAGTACTCATAGAGCATTTCGGAGACTGTTCCGTCCGCAGCCCCGTACAGCGTCGCCATTGGCGGCATCACGATCCGGTTTCTAAGTCTGAGCAGGCCCAGGCTCATGGGCTCCAGAAGTTTCATGAACCGGGGCGCCGACCGGGGTGACCTGCCTGTTTCATTTCAGCCCGGAATCCGGTGGCTGCACCTGCAACGCGGCCCGGGTGATTTTTCCTGAAGCCGTCTTGGGCAGCTCTGGAAGAAACACCACGTCCTTGGGGCACTTAAAGCCCGGCAGTGCCGATGCGCAGTAGGCCAGAATTTCCTCCGCGGATACGGACGACCCCGGGCGCAGGGCCACATAAGCCCGGGGCACCTCTCCCCAGTCCGAATGCGGCACACCGCAGACCGCAGCTTCCAGTACCGCGGGATGACCAAACAGCAGTTCCTCGATCTCCTGCGGATAGATCTTCTCCCCGCCGCTCTTGATCATGTCGTTCCGGCGGCCGGCGATGTAGATATACCCATCCGGATCCATGTACCCCATGTCGCCGGAATGCAGCCAGCCCGCGCGGATGGCCTGGCTGGTATTGTCCGGGTCCTTCCAGTACCCCTCCATGACGCTGGCACTGCGCACACAGATCTCACCGATCTTCCCGAATGGCAGTTCCTTACCCAGATCATCCAGGACACGTAGCTCGTGTCCCGAGTGGGCTCGGCCGCAGGACTGCAACCGGTTCCAGCGGTCGCCGGACGCGGTCAGATCGTGATCCTCCGGGCCGAGGATGACGATGTTGGCGGTGCTTTCCGTCAGGCCATAACCCTGAAACAGAGTCATGCCGAAAAGATCGATCGCTTTATTCAGGCGATCGATCGGCATGGGCGCAGCACCATAGCCGACCCGCTCGAGACTGGATAGATCGTGCGATCCGGCGTCCTTTAATTCCAGCATCCGGAAAATCATGGTCGGAACAAAGAAGGTATAGGTGATGCGCTCGCGTGCGATTACCTCCAGCACGGAGACAGGGTCGAAGCGCTCCAGAGTCACGCTTGTCCCACCCAGATAAAACGTGGTCAGGGTCTGAAAAACACTCGCGGCCACATGATAGAGTGGACAGACATTCAGATTGATGGTCGAGGCAGTCAGTCCCACACCGTTTGCCGAATCGATCACGTTCGTACAGATGTTGCGGTGGCTCAGCATGACGCCTTTAGGCCGCCCGGTGGTACCGCTGGTGTAGACCAAAAGCCACAGATCGGATTCATCGACCCGCACCCTAGGATGACTTTCTGTTGACCCAGCCAAAAGATCTTCGTATCCCCTGGCAAACCCTGTAACACCGTCCAGGACGATACAGTGTTCCAGTGCGGCACACTCCGGCAGTATCGATTCTACGACCGCCGAGAACTCCGACTGAAACAGAATCGCTCTCGCGTCGGAATGGCGCAGGATATAGGACAACCCGGCAGGGTCCAGCATGAAGTTCAGCGTCGTCAGAACAAATCCGCCCTTGGCCGCGCCGAGCAGGGTCTCGATGTAAATGTGGCTGTTCCGGGAAAGCACCGCGACCCGGTCACCCGGCACCAGACCGAGCCCTGTCAGCGCATGAACCAGCCGATTGGTCCGCAGGTCCAGCCCACCATAGGTGACGCGGCGGCCATCGAAGACCGACGCGGTCTTGTTCGGGAATCGCCGGGCGTTTTTCTGGATGACCTCGTCAAAGGTACGAAGGGGTGGCCTGGAAGCTGTAGTCATCGAGAAATCAGCACCCGATCCGGTGAAAGCGACCGGACACTGAATGATCCCGGCAGAGTGAATGCGGTGGCGATCCCGGGCATGACGGTTCCATTCTATAAAAACGAGGGCCCCACCGCAGTGGGACCCCGCATCCCGGCCTTCTTGAATCAGTACCGGAAAACCGCGTCTACCAAACTAGATACTCATATAGACACTCGAACTCACCAATGTGCCCAGTTCGCCTGCCCGGTTGACGATCTGCTGGAACGCGTCCGACATGCCGACCTTGTCGACCTGTACGCCATACTCGGTTAAGGACTTGAACTGATAGGTCGCGAGAATCAGGGTCATGTCTTCACTGACAACCGGAGCCACTCCGGCCACTTTGACCTCGTCAGTCAACTCGTCGACCTCGCCCAGGATCTCCACGGCAGCCGGCACGTTTTTTCTCGAAAGTCGATAGGCACGCATCTGCGACACCGGATGGGTGTCCCAGGCAATGTCACCGTATATCGTGCGAAACAGGAATGGTCCGATTATCTCAGCTGCCGGCTCTGCTTCGCGTTCCTGCATCAGTTCTTCAAAGGACGGGTCGTTGATGACCCCGTCTGCCACTGCCATCGACGCCGTAAAATCTGCCGAAGCTGACTGAAGCGCCATGTTTCCGGCATAGGCGCCCATCAGAAACTGCACAATACGCACTTTACCGCCGTGCTTTTCAAATATTTTTGCAGTCTTTTGAATTCGATCCTGCATAAGCTGTGATTTACCGATGATGGGTTTAACCATGTTGGTCGTCACTACGGTCATACTTTTTCTCCTTCCTCAGGTTTTTGTTGGGTAGACCAAGATACTGAAAAAAACCTTCAACTACAAATTCATTTGATTTCCTAGAATTTGCAGGAGGTCCTGCGATTCCAGGTTTTAACCACAGATCCGCTTGCTTGTTTTCGGAGGACGAAGCGGTTAACTTGCAGCCGCGATGAACGACAGAAAACCGGAAAGTGAACTGACCTACGAGGAGGAGCGTCAAATTGCGCAGAAAAACCAGACCTACCTGCCCAAACGTAAACTCAATCGATGGATGATCATGGGTGTGCTTATGATGGAGTTCAGTGCGGCCGCAGGTCTGCTGTACGTCGCCTATAAAATTTATATCTCGATGAATTGACTATTTATTCAGGTTGCTCCTTCCTGCTGTCCTTTCCCTTTTGCTTTGAGGCATTCGGGTCCGTATTCCCCATGAGACCATGATTGGCGCTGAAGCGCTGTCTCCTGACCTGACGACGTACCCGTCTGAAACGAGAATCTTCTGTGTCCATCTAGGTTAGACTGTGACGGGCGATCAGAGTTAACAATCAGGAGGATCAGCGATGCATATACAAGTGATCAATTTCAACCTTGAAGGCATCAATCGTGCTGAGTATGAGGCAGTGTGTAACGAGCTTGCTGAAGCTTTCGCCGCGCTGCCTGGACTGATTTCGAAACACTGGCTTGCCGATGACGAAAACAATACCTATGGCGGTGTCTATATCTGGGAATCCAAAGAGGCCTATGAAGGGTATTTGAAATCCGATCTTTTTGCCGGAGTTGGGGCCAATCCGGCTTTGGCCAATATTGTGTCCAAGGATTTCGATGTCATCGAAGGCCCCACCCGGGTTACCCGGGGGCTGTAGCAGTACGCCCGGATCCGGGCCAGCATCTACAGGGGCTAGAGTCCCACCTGGGATCCGATTCCCGAGGTGTCGGTAACACCGGGTCCGCAGTTGGGTTTTGGACATTTTTCTATCATTAATCAAAGGAGACATCATGAAGTTAATCAGAACGGTACTTGCTGCGCTGGCTCTTGGAGCGACCACCATTGCTTTTGCCGGGAAAGACCACCCGATATTGACCCCGCTGGAACCCGAATCCATGGGCCGAGCTTATACTGAGTTTTTGCTTGCCCAACCGGGTTTCGCCAAGAACTCGGGCTTTGATGCCAAAACCATGCAGTTGATCCACCTGGCCGCGGCCGCAGGCATGAAGTGTGAATACTGCATAGTCGCACACACCGCAATGGCGAAGGGTGCCGGTGCGACGGACGAGGAAATCAAGATCGCCATCATGGCTGCCGGTGTTGTTGCAATAAACAGTACAGTCCTTTACGGCCACCAGTATGATCTGAATCAAATAAAGAAAATGTTTTCCAAGTAATTACTAAGACGCCCAGGGGCAGCCTCTTCGAATGCCGCCCCTGGGCGCATGACACCATGGCCAGATCGATATGCTGGTGTTTGAAGAATACTATGACCGGGGAAAGGCCTACCCCAAACGAAGCCTTGAGAAATTAGTAAAGCTGACAGAACGCGATGCTTGAAGGCGAGGATACTGGGCGCTGACTTGAAAACCAAACACTCGTTCGATATCGTCAAAACTCACACTACAAACTCAGGAGGATTCAGTAATGTACGTTTCCAATTGGACATTTCGGCCCGCGCCGGGAAAATTTGACGAGATCATAGAGAACTGCAAAAAAGGTGCGGAGATCTGGCAACGGCACGGTGCGAACGAGTGTCATCTGCTCACTGTACAGGGTAGCGACGTCGGCTGTATGTCATTTGTTGCAATGTTTGACAATGCAGAGGCTTACGGCAAAGCGAGTGATGCCGTCGTTGCCGATGACGAATTCCGAGCACTGTTGGCGGCAATTGATTCTACAGGCGAGTGGGTACGCCATAATCTCGCGCGTGCTGTCTTCTGACTCATTTTCTGATTTAGGCCGCAAGAGTTAAAGCCTCGCAAATGCGGGGCTTCTCGGGGCCGCTAACCCAACCGCTCAACCAAAGTCTCTGGTTTGATATGGGTTTATCTCTTTCGCATTGTCAAAACGTCTTACGCGGGAACGGATGCATCTTCCATTGCTTTAAGGTGCTATTCGAATAATCTTATTCTCCTCCGAGTATATTAATTCTGGAAGATGTGATATTCGTTTACGGCGCTGATCACTTCCTGACTTTCAGTATCTACACCGGCCTCCTGTCTCATCCGGATGACCTCCGGGTCAGACATGAATGCTTCGACGCCTTCCATGGTTTCCGCTTCAGCGATATCGTAAATTCTTGATCCATCCTCGGTTTCCGTTGCAACGATGAGTTTCAATCCGTTTTTCTGCATATGGGGCTTTAGATCATCCACCAGTTTCAGCCATCTTTCAAAACTACACTCTTGGGATTTTTTGAACGTTGTCAGAAATCTCATGCCTACCACCTTAAAAGTTGTGTCCTAGATAAAAATAGTAACCGAAAGCCAAACCTGATTGCAGTGGCCCATCACGCCTTGACCCAGCGGCTCAACACGCGTCTTTGGCCTGAAAAGCAATGTGCCGCAGACAGAGTTTTACGCCTGTCACCCACTTCGGACCCGCCTCTTTAAACAGACGAGTTTCTCGATTCAGCGAGGTATTGCTGAAATATTGTCTAAAATCACCCTTCAACTATTCAAATAACTGCCAGAGAGATATTCAGAATGTGTGCCGTCAGACCCCAAGGAAACCATCCATGAAGCTCGGATTACTACTGCCCAATCAAGGCGTCGTGTTCGGCGCCACAACCGTACCTGAGTTGCTGGAACTCGCTGAGCAGGCTGAGGACTCCGGCATATTTGAAGGCCTCTGGGTCGGCGACAATCTGCTTGCCAAGCCCCGGCTTGAGTCCATCACGCTGCTGTCTGCACTCGCTGTGCGCACCAAGACTTCGCGCCTCGGCACGGCCTGCATGGCGAGTTTTCCTCTGCGCCATCCCGTGGTGCTCGCCGCACAGTGGAGCGCGCTCGACTGCCTTGCTGACGGCCGAACAGTGCTGACCGCCTGCATAGGCGGTGGACCGGCGAAAGGCAATATTGCGGGCAACTTCGGATCCGAGTACGGCGCCATGCAGATCGACCCCACTGAACGGGTCGCCCGGATGGAGGAAGGCATCGAGGTGCTGCGTGTGTTGTGGACGCAGGATCCGGCGAACTTCAGCGGAAAATTCTTTGAATTCGAAGGCATCGCGGTGCGTCCGCAGCCCGTGCACAAGCCCTGCCCCCCCATCTGGATAGCCAACAACCCGTGGGTATTCGGCACGAGCCAGTCCGGTACCAACAACAGGCAGGTCGACCGGGTCGCCCGACTCGCGGACGGCTGGATGACTGTTGGCGCTACGCCGGAGCAGTTCGGCAGCGCATGGCGGGAGATCTGCGACGCCGCAACCCATCACGGCCGGAATGCCGACGAGCTCGAAAACGCGATCTATTTCAATCTCAACCTGAACGATGACAGGACCAAGGCTTACACAGAAAGCAAGCGTTTTCTGGATGAGTACTACAGTTCCGACTGGCCGGAATGGAAGGTGAATGTATGGACCGCGTGCGGCACCCCGGCAGATTGCGCAGAACGGATTCGCGCGTTTGAGCCAGCGGGGGCCCAGACGATGGTGATCCGCTTCACGTCCTACGACCAGAAAGCACAGCTGGCGCGATTCCTCGACGAGGTGGCGCCGTTACTGTGACAATTCTGGGGCGATATAGGAGAAACAGGTGAATTCAGGTCACGGATCGGTGGAGAACCTTCAATGACCAAATTCGTACCCGCAAAGATCAGTGAGATGCTGTTCGACAGCCCATGGCTGCCACTCTTTCTGACGATTGGTTTAGAAATAGATGCTCAAAAGATTCCGATGGTGAGTGAGTACAACATTAGCTAATGCGGAAGAACAAGAATGCAGTTTTGAACTGAAATATGAGGTCTAACGAATTATTACAACACTACTGTTTGGGTTTAAGAGAGAGGTATGAAACGTCTGCCAGATTAAAGGAGAAGATATGAACTCGAGAAATCTTATGACCGCAATAGCCATTGTTACGGGTTTAGTGGGAGTAGCTTCGCTCATTGTACCTGCTCAAATTACATCTCAGGTTTTTCCATCTCTCGCCCTCGGTGAAGAAGCGATGATGGTTGGAGTATTTCATCGACAAGTGGTGGGCGGATGTATACTAATCGCGAGTATTTATTGTTGGTTTATGAGAGATGCAGAACAAGTAATCGCGAGTCGGTTTTTGTTTGCTACAGGTTTAGCTTTTTCATTAAATGCTCTAATTCTCATTAAGGTAAGTATCATTGATGGGGTTACTGGGCTTCCATATCCACCGTTTATTATTCTGGTAATCTTCGCAATAGCTTCATTTTACGTTTCAAAAAAAGCCTCTGATTAAAAATATCGATAACAGGACAGTTACTATTTTTTCGAAACGCAACTGCCAATAGAAGATGGTGGGAATGGGGAGTAATAGTCCTTTACGGTTTTACCCAAGACTTACAGAGCATAAGCTACTCTGCTCACCGTGACCCTCACGATGCCGGTCACCAACCAGAATTACTCACCCATACGATGACTCATATCAGATCATCGCCCACCACCTTTAATTTTTTACTCCCCCCAATTTTTCCAACCCCAAAATTCTGGAATACTCAAAATCTTCCGATGGTGAGTGGAAGAGATATAACGTAATACGATAACTTTGAATGGGGGTGGGTAGGGGTCTGCCCTGTTAACCGCTGTTTGTAGTTGACGCAATTGTGTACACAAATGCCGCAATATATTGCGGCTAGGATGCAACATCCAAATGGAATCAACGCAACATCAAAGTAGAAATTAAATCTGATGTACGCTACTGTATAGGATCAAGGCGAGAGTAAATTAAGGCTAGGAAATAGGGATTACGCAAGTATCTAATCAATCTAAGTAAGCAGGCCGATCCTGACAGGCAGGACAATTTTCATTCCTAGGTAGCGAAATGGTCTGCCATTCCATGGCAATTCCGTCTAGAACCAGCAATCGTCCACACAAACCACCACCGGTTTCGAGTAGAACGTTAAGGGTTTCGAGTGCTTGAGTCGCACCCACTACGCCAACAATAGGTGCAATGACACCTTCCATGGCACAAGTAGCAGCTTCAATACCTGTGTCGGGATAGAGGCATTGGTAACAGGGACTGTCTTGATTTTTCGGTATGAAAGTTGATACCTGACCCTCCCATCGAATTGCTGCGCCTGAGACGACAGGACTTCCAGTCGCGAGGCTAACTCGATTGAGTCCAAATCGAGATGGAAAGTTGTCGGTACAGTCGACTACTACATCGGCTAGTGTGACCTGGTCCAATAGTTCTTCATCATCGAGTTCATAATTTAGTGCATCGATTGAGATGGCCGGATTAAGCCGTAGTAAGGTGTCCCGAGCCGAACTGGCTTTGAGTTCATTAATCGATGCTTGGGTATGAATGATCTGTCGTTGCAAGTTTGACTCATCGACGCGGTCATAGTCACTGATGACGAGGTGACCGACTCCGGCTGCAGTCAGATACATAGAAACCGGAGAACCGAGGCCACCCATACCGATAATCAGAACCCGAGCGTCCAGTAACCGCTTCTGCCCAGATTCTCCTAGTTGTGGGAGCTTGATCTGTCTACTGTATCGTTCGCTTTGGTCAGAATTCATGACAGCGTATGTGGAAGGGCTCTGAATTATCCCAGGATCCGTCAAAAGAGTTCAATATACTTACTAACATCTCATCTCACCGACCCATCTGGCGGACAACCCAATCCTGAAAGTAGCGTACGTTTCCCTCCCAGGTTGTTGAAAACTTAACATCGTCTGCAATGGGAGATGAACGTGCTTGTTGCTGTAGTTCCATACAGCGATGATCTTGTGAGCGAATTCCCGTTCGCTCGTTAAGTGTCCGATTTTTGCCGAGCCAACGTTCAAGCACTGCTTCTCTACCTTCGAGATGATCGGGGTTGCCCACTACGCCAGGGGCAAAGAACCAGGCCATATTTACATGTGTTTGCCCAGGACCTAC
>CAJXBY010000015.1 GCA_913051905.1 uncultured Gammaproteobacteria bacterium
ATCAGCATGGGTGGCAGGGGCAACTGGGCATTACCCGGACCGAACAACTGTGCATGACCGCATTCCAGCAGTTCACTCCGGTCGTAGCTTTGTTGCTGAGGTCTGATCATTTCTGCGCTTATCCCGGTTGATCGATCAGCACCACGGGAATTATATCGCGCGGCGCCCGGGTTCCGGCGGCAGTTGCCGGGTCCATTCAACCTTCAACGATGACGACGTGGAGACGCCTCGGACCGTGCGCACCGTACTGCACTGTCTGCTCTACGTCCGCTGTCTTCGAGGGACCTGTAATCAGGTTCACCACCCGGGGGAAATCCTCCGGCATTTCGCGCAGAAGGGTCCAGACCTCTTCCTGGTGCCGGACGATCCGGCTCGCGTCCAGAAGAATGATATGGTCATCCGGCAGGAAAAGATGCGATGTCGGCCGACCTTCTCCCGATAACAAGACCAAAGTGCCGGTCTCAGCGACCCCGGCAAACGCCTCACTGACGGCGACCCGGTCCTCAATCGTCGCAGGCCGGCACTCGGCGGCCATATCGGTCGGCCAGCCAATCTCATCCAGTAGACTCCCCTTGCCGACCAGAATGTCAGGCGCAATCTCGTAGGCCTTGAGGTGACGGAGCACCGCGGCGGGCACCTGCGTTCTATCGGGCACCCGTTCATAGGTGCCGTGGACCGCCGTGTGTTTCTCGCAGAACTTGAGGAGCAGAGGCCCCTCAACACCGGGCTGAACCAACGGTTTAGAAGCCGAAACCCGATGCGACACCCAGTCCAGCTGGACCTTGTCGCGTGCCTGGTTGCCCAACGCACCCCGGATTCGTCCCAGAATCGCTTCTCTTCCCTGGGTCATGAATCCTGCTCCTTCCGGGATTGCCACTGATTCAGAAACGTCCGCGATTCCGGCGCCGGCATCTCCCGGCCCCGTGTCCAGCCGTGAGCAGCCGGCAGCCATTTCAAGCCGCCATGCCTTCGGCCCAGCCGATTCATCAGCCAGACAGGCAATGCCATTACGCCCTGATACAACCGTGGCCGACGGGCCAGCCAGGACCAGGCTGACAGCACTGCCCGCCCGGGCAGGGGATAAAGCCGTCTGCGGTACTGTTCGACACGGTGCTGGCGGAGCAGGTCCGACAATGGGATGCGGACCGGGCAGACCTCGCTACAGCGACCGTTCAGCGTGCAGGCATTCGGCAAATCAAAGGAATTGTCGAAACCCTGGATCAGCGGCGTCAGTACCGAACCCATCGGTCCGGGATACACCCAGCCGTAAGCGTGTCCGCCGACTGCAGAGTACACCGGGCAGTGATTGAGACAGGCACCACAGCGGATACAACGCAGCATCGAGCGGTACTCGCCGGCCAGCATGGCAGAACGCCCATTGTCCACCAGCACGACATGGTACTCCTGCGGACCCTCCTGGTCTTTTTCGCGGCGCGGCCCTGAATAAAGTGTTGTGTAAGCGGACATCTCCTGACCGGTAGCGCTGCGGCCCAGTACCCGCAACAGGACAGAGAGATCTTCCAGCGACGGTACAACTTTTTCAATGCCCGCCGTGATGATCTGAACCCTCGGCAGGCAGCTGGTCAGGTCTCCGTTACCTTCGTTGGTGACAATGACGTTGGCGCCGGTCTCGGCGACGAGGAAGTTAGCCCCGGTAATGCCGACATCGGCGCGGGCAAAAACTGAGCGCAGGACACTGCGGGCTTCGTTGACAATCGCGTCGCGACGGGTGACCCGGTCGGCATATCCGAGTTCGCGATGGTTTTGATGGAAAAGCTCGGTGATCTGCTCGCGGGTTTTATGGATCGCCGGCGCAATGATGTGACTTGGGGTCTCGCCTGCCAGCTGAATAATGTATTCGCCGAGATCCGACTCCGCAACTTGGATACCGGCTTTTTCAAGCACCTCATTCAGCCCGATTTCCTCGGAGACCATGGACTTGCCTTTGACAACCAGGCGCGCATCCGCGTCCTGGCAGATTCGACTGATAATCGAGCAGGCCTCCTCGGCGGTTCGCGCCCAGTGGACCTGCCCGCCGTTCTGTACCGTCTGCCGCTCGTAAGCCTCGAGGTACAGGTCCAAATGGCTGAGCACATGGTCTTTGATATCCCGGGCCGCATCACACAACGCGTCGAACTCGGGCAGATCCGCAGCAGCCTCGCGACGGGCTCCGGCGAATCCACCCCCTGCCCGGCTCATGGCTTGCCGGAGCGCCGGATCAGCCAGCGCCTGGCGGGCCTGGCGCCTGAAAGCGGTGTTCACACCTGCAGCCACGTTCACTGGCCCACCTCGCCGATACCGGGGCCGTCGCCCATGCCTGCCAGTATTTCCGCAACGTGCAACACCTTGACGGATTTACCCTGTCTTCTCAGTCGCCCGGCGATGTTCAACAAACAACCCAGATCACCGCCGGACAGGGTATCGGCCTCCGTACGCTCGAGATCGGCAACTTTGTTGCTCACCATGCGCACGGAAATCTCGGGATATTTGACGCTGAATGTCCCCCCAAAACCACAGCAGACATCCCGGTCCTGCAGTTCAATCACGGTCAGATCCTTGACGGACGAGAGAAGAGTACGGGGTTGATCGCGAATACCCAGTTCCCGCAGGCCGGAACAGGAATCGTGGTAGGCGCAAAGGCCTTTATAACGTGCCTCCACGGCATCAACGCCCATGACTTCAACCAGAAAGCGGGTCAACTCCCAGGTCCTCGCCGACAGGTCACGCGATCGTGCCAACCAGCCCAGCTCATTGCGAAACAGTCGGGGGTAATGGTCAATAATCATTGCGGCACAAGATCCAGACGGCAGGACCACATAGTCAAAATCCTCGAACGCCACAATCACCTGGCGGGCAATCTCAAGACTGTTTGCTTCGTCCCCATTGTTATAGGCCGGCTGCCCACAACAACTCTGGTTTCTCGGTACATCAACCTCGCAACCGGCTTTTTCCAGAAGTTCGACCGACGCAAAACCCACCCTCGGTCGCATGATATCGACCAGGCAGGTGGCAAAGAACCCTACCCTCACTCGGCTGGGATACTCGGTCGGCATGGAAAGTTCCCCGAGACTGGCGCGTGACTGGATACTGCTGACTGTAGCATCGAAAAGACATACACGACTACGGACTTTGCTGGCATTACTGACCAGCATCCTGGCCCGCTGTATCATTCAGCCCTTTGATGGACTGACCAATCTGTTTCTGATGCCGCTGCAACACGTCAGGAACCGCCCGGACCTTCTGTTGCTACTCAGCGCCGCGGCAGTTCCCTTGAGCTTTGCCACCTGGCAGGCACTGCTGAACAATTTCGCAGTCGAACGCGCTGCGTTCGGTGGTGCGGAGATGGGTATCCTGCAGAGCCTCCGCGAGATTCCAGGCCTTATGGCATTTGCCGTGGTCTTTCTGTTGTTCCTTTTCAGGGAACAAACGATCGGATATCTCTCTTTGATTCTGCTGGGAGCCGGGACGCTCATTACAGGGTGGTTTCCGTCAGTTTTAGGCCTGTATCTCACCACCGTGTTAATGTCTATAGGATTTCACTACTTCGAGACTGTTCACTCCTCACTCTGCCTGCAGTGGAGCGACAAGGACCGGACCCCTGAACTGCTGGGCCGGGTAATCGCAGTCGGATCGTTCACATCGATCGTCGTTTTCGGGTTTATCTGGCTCACTTTCAAGATCCTCAAGATGGATTTCATTCCGGTTTACGCAGCCGGTGGTGGCATCACCATTCTGATTGCGGGACTGTGCTGGTGGACTTTCCCGAAATTTCCGGTAAAAGTCAGACAGAACCGGCGCATGGTTCTGCGCCGTCGCTACTGGCTCTACTATGCGCTGACATTTCTCTCGGGTGCGAGACGCCAGATTTTCGTTGTGTTCGCCGGATTTCTGATGGTCGAGAAATTCGGCTTCAGCGTCGCATCGATCGCTGTGCTTTTTCTGATCAATGCGGTGCTTAACATGCTGTTTGCGGCCCGTATCGGCCGAATCATCGGTAATATCGGGGAGCGCCGCGCGCTTATATTCGAATACGTAGGTCTTGCTCTTGTCTTTACGGCATACGCTTTCGTCAACAATGCCGGCCTCGCAGCTGGACTTTTTGTCCTCGATCACTTCCTTTTTGCACTAGCGATTGCCATGAGGACCTATTTCCAGAAAATAGCCGATCCTGCAGACATTGCGGCGACTGCGGGTGTCGGTTTCACGATCAATCACATCGCCGCCGTAGTACTACCGGCTATCCTCGGATTCGTGTGGTTGGTTTCACCCGCCGCTGTGTTTCTGGTGGGCGCTGGCCTGGCTGTGCTCTCACTGGGCCTGTCTTTTAACGTGCCGTCTGACCCCGGCCCGGGTAACGAAGTCGTCCGTGGCCGCTGGGGCTCGCTGACACGCATTCGCGTGTCGCAGCAGTGAGAATTGTTCAAGCGCTGTGCTAAAGACCGTCAACGCCCTGACCGCACCTGCCCTGGTCGCGGTCCACCGGGACCAGACTACGGTAGGGTCAAGGACAGTTCATAACCACCGAACTTACGGACATTCAGTACGCCACAATCCAGAATCAGGTACTGACCACGGATGCCTTCGAGGATGCCTTCGACCCGGCTCTGCTTATCAAAATTAAGGGCTCTGACTTTCTCAGGATCCCGCAGAACCGGGTAGCTAAAGCGCATCTCACAGGCATCCTTGAGAAACCTGACTGCATCACTCCCAAGGTCCGCGATACACCTCGCCAGGGTGTCACCCGCAGCGGTCAGAATACGATCACGCTCGGCTAAAAGGTCAAGCTCCGGCTGCCCACCCCGCAACATCCGGCGCCAGTCGGTCCTGTCATTGGCGACGCTCTTCAACGCCACTTCGAGAAGTCCTGAATGCAATCGGGTACCTACCTCGTACAGGGGCAGGGCCTGCACAGCTCCCTGATCGATCCAGCGGGTAGGTATCTGGCTCCGCCGGGTGATACCGACCTTCACTCCGGATGAATTGGCGAGATACACCACGTGCGGCTGCATACAATTCGTCTGGGCCCAATCGGGTTCTCGGCAGGTCCCCTCGGCATAGTGACAGAGCTCCGGTTTCACGATACAGGTGTCACAGGATGCAAGCTTACGAAGGCACGGAAAACAATGCCCTTGATTGAAACTCTTGCGGGTTTTACGACCGCATTCGATACAGAATATGTTCCCGGAGTACTCCAGAACCAGAGGACGGCCAAGTAACGGCGTCAACTCGACATCGGTATCCCCAATCGGCAGGCGGTAACGAACCGTTTTGGCCTGCTCGACCCGCATCTTCCGGATCACGCCTTTAGTCGGTGGCATAAGCGGACTCAATTGTGCTCAATCTGGATTTATTTTGGTCTTGCTGCACCTGGATAACCTGCGGAATCTGGCCCAATGGGAGCGTGGCCCCCTGCCTGTCCGCAAAACGATTCTGTACGGCCAAAGGGCAGGTCATTTTTTGCGTTTGATTTTTCTTTTACGCACTTTTTTTGCACCCTGATTTTTTGACAATCGTGACGCATTAACGGTATCGAGCGTCGCGCCGTAGCGTCGGTTTACGTTACGAAATGACTTCTTACTGGCTTCTTCCATGATGTGCACTGGCCGTTCGCTTGAGGAATGCAGAGGCGGTTCCGGATGTGATGATTATAAGGCCCAGTGACTACCAGCCCGAGGGCAGCCGCCGGTTGATCCTGATCTGGTCTCGTGACACTGTCAGATAGCCACCTTTGACAAGGTCACTCATGATCCTGCTGACCATCTCACGCGAAGCGCCGACCATGTCGGCCAGAAGCTGATGGGTGAGACGCTCGTTGATCACCCGAACTTCACCTTCAAAGACCCCCCGTTGCTCCAGTATCTCCACTATCCGACGATAGACATCATTGAGGGCGAGACTCTGCACACTGCCGGTCAACCGCCTTACGAGATGAGAGAGCGAACGGATCATCGCCCAGGACAGATCTGAATTCTCCCGGAGGAGCTCCAGAAAACGGTCCCGGCGGATCACCAGCACCGTGGTTTTCTCCATGGCAGCCACTGAAGCAGAACGGGGTTCCTCGTCCAGCAGCGCGATCTCTCCGAAACTCTCACCCGGCCCCAGTATTGTCAGGACCACTTCTTTACCGTCGTCGCTGCCCAGAAAGACTTTCACGCGGCCATTGATAACCACATACAGCGCATCTGCCGGGTCTCCATCACTGATGATCAGTGCACCACGCCTGAATGATTCAGGGGTTGCATGCTCAGCAATCTGCTCAAGATCGTCTTCTGCAAGACCTGAGAAAAATGGCACACCCGCCAGAAGGGCACTCGTCATCATTGAATCCAATTACCGGTAATGGCCTCGAAGCCCAGGGCCAGAGTAACGAGACACGCTGTCCGCCGCAACTGACGCTGCGGGTGAACGCTGCCGGGGTCAGGACCGCTGCCGGCGCCGCCTGCGGGATGATGAGGAATTTGGCTTCGGGCTCTGTGACCTGTCAGGCAGTGCAACAACGCTGGAGAGCTCAGGGTACTTGGCCGTCTTGTGGGGAATCGCCATGGCATCGACAAAGTGTTCCTGAAACCTGGGTTCGACGGCAGTCTCAATCTTTTCGATACGGCGTACTTCTCGCTCGATCTCAAGCCGCGCATTCTGGTCCACCAGAGCAATGTGTGCGCCCGTACCTGCAGCATTACCTGCGGAAGTCACATTGGCAAGATCACAGTCTGGAATCAGACCGAGGACCATCGCATATTTGACATCGATGTGCGAGCCGAAGGCACCCGCCAGCCGGATCCGGTCGAGCTTCTTTATTCCGCTGTGATCCATGAGCAGCTGGATGCCCGCATAGAGGGCGGCCTTGGCCAGCTGAACGGCCCGTATGTCATTCTGGGTAATGCGAAGTACAACGCTGCCGTGACCTTCATAAAGGACATAGGAGAAAGTCCGCTCGTCCGACACGATTCTGGCCGATCGGGAAGACAAACCACCATCGATAACCCCGTCTACCGAACAGATTCCTGCCAGCATCATTTCGGCCACAGCTTCGATGATGCCAGACCCGCACACCCCAGTGATCTGCCGCCCGTCGATCTGCCTGTCGAATTCAGGATTATCGGACCAGGCTTCACAGCCGATTACTTTGAAACGCGGCTCGAGCGTCTCAGGATCAATCCGGATCCGTTCGATTGCACCCGGCGCCGCCCGCTGGCCACAGCTGATCTGAGCTCCCTCAAAAGCAGGGCCTGTCGGACTGCTGGCCGCAAGCAGGCGATCTCGATTACCCAGAACAATCTCCGCGTTGGTACCCACGTCAACCAGCAGGGTCATCTCCTCCCGCAGATAAGGTGCCTCGGAAAGCACCATGGCGGCCGCGTCAGCCCCCACGTGACCCGCAATGCAGGGCAGAAGGTAGGCCCGGGTTCCAGGGTGCATCTCGAGCCCCAGATCCGATGCTTTGAGTTCCAGGGCCTGATCAGTAGCCAGTGCAAATGGCGCTCCGCCAAGCTCAACCGGGCTTACACCCAGCAGCAGGTGGTGCATGATCGGATTCCCGACAAATGTCATGTCGAGCACGTCGCTGGGCTCATAACCGGACTCCCTGCAGACCTCCCGACTCAGCTGGAGAACAGCGGAACGAACCACCTCTGTCAGTTCCTTCTCGCCGCCTGGGTGCATCATGACGTAGGACACCCGGCTCATGAGGTCCTCTCCGAAGCGTATCTGCGGATTCATCATGCCTGAGGAGGCCAGCACCTTACCGCTAGACAGGTCGCAGAGGTGGGTCGCAATCGTGGTCGATCCAATGTCCACCGCGATCCCCAGCACATGATCGCGAAACCCGGGCCACAGGGCTATGATCTCCCGCTGCCGGAAAACAGCAACGGTGACTCTCCATTCACCTTTGCGCAGGCTCTCCTGCAGAGCCGGATAGATGTGCAGATCACACTTGAGATCTGTCAGACCCCACTCGAAATCGAGTTCCTGGCAAACCCGTTCCAGGTCTCCCGAGGGATCGTGCATATTCGGCTCCGGGACCTCGATCAGGTAAAGGCGTACCAGCGGGTTGACTTCGATATCATGCACTTCGGCCCGCTTGCGTACGACCTGCTTGTGTACCTGACTGTCCGGCGGCACATCAATTACCACATCGCCGAGAATCCGGGTCGAACAGCTCAGCCGCCGGTCCGGCTCGAGACTGTGAAGGCGGCGATACTCGACTTCATTTTCCCCCAGGCCTGACAGGTTCTCCGGCTTTGATTCGATACCGTGCTTGGCAAAGGACCCTTCACTCAACACGACCTGACAGCGGCCACAGATCGCTCTCCCTCCACAGACCGAATCGATGTCTACGCCCAGTTCCTGGGCGGCATGCAGAACCGTTGTGCCCGGCGGAAAACGTCCCCGCCGCCCCGATGGCGTGAACACCACGAGCAGTTCTCTTTCTGATGGTCCGGCTTGCTCCTGCCCACCGTTTGCCTCAGCCATATAGCCTAACCGTCCTCGCTGGCGCTGCGCTGCTTTTCATCCGGATGGATCGCGTAATAGTCCGAAGCGTCATCAACATAGATGTGCGATCCGATGTGAAGCCCGGTGGGAAGTTCCAGACTACCGGCCGCTATCGACAAAGATGAAGATCCGTCCCGCTTCCAGAATAGGCTGGAACCGCACTGTCTGCAGAATCCCCTTTGTGCAATGGCTGAGGATCTGTACCAGCGCAGGTAATCGCGCCCATGAATTGTCACTTCATTATCCGGCGCTGCTGTTGCGGCCCACAGGTGGCCGCTGTTGCGCCGGCATTGGGAACAATGGCAGACCAGGACCTCACGAAGCTCTGCTTCCGTTTCGAACGTCACAGCGCCACACAGGCAACGGCCGCGTTGTTGTTCAGTACTCATTTAGACGCTCTGCGCCGACGACCTCGACGTTGTTCACGCGTAACCGCTGCGGCAGACATCACCGGTTCCCGGTACTTTCCAATCCAGTGCAGACAATCCGGGTCGTGCCCCATCATGACATCTGCTCCGAAAACAGCCTGCATCACTTCCCCGTGTAACGGATTGGTTATTGCCGAGGTCATCCCCGCGGCAATGGACATGGCGAGAAATGCCGAATTCAGGCCGTTTCGGTTGGGTAATCCGAAGCTGATATTGGATGCCCCGCAGGTCGAATTAACCTTGAGTTCTTCCCGCAGCCTCCGAAGAATGTGCATGACCTGGCGGCCTGCGTCATTCAGTGCTCCTATGGGCATCACCAGCGGATCGACGATCACATCGTGCCGCCGGATACCATGATCTGCAGCACGCTCGACGATCTTTCTCGCGACTTCAAAGCGTACGTCCGGATCTTCGGAGATGCCGGTTTCGTCATTGGAAATTGCGACTACAGCTGCATCAAACTTCTTCACCAGCGGCAGAACGCTTTCAAGGCGTTCCTCTTCACCGGTGACCGAATTGACCAGGGCTTTGCCCTGATAAACTGACAGACCTGCTTCAAGCGCCGCAACAATAGAAGAATCAATAGACAACGGTACATCTGTGAGTCCTTGCACGAGCTGTATGCACTCGGCGAGAATCGCCGGCTCATCGGCGAGCGGAATTCCAGCATTCACATCCAGCATGTGGGCACCCGCCTCAACCTGGGCCAGTGCATCGGTCTCTACCCGACTGTAATCCCCCTGCCGCATCTCTTCAGACAATATCTTTCGGCCCGTGGGATTGATCCTCTCGCCGATAATACAGAACCGCTCGTCAAAGCCGATTCGGACTTCCCTGCTGGCGGAACTGACTACGGTTGTCGTCACTGGGTGTATCTCCGGATTGAGGCGGGGGGAACGGACTCAGGGTTCAGCGGTGTACGTCCGCCCAAAACACCGGAGCTTTGTATGATTTCGCCGATCGACTGCTCTTGCCGGTAAGCCATGATGTGCAGCCCGCTGACGCCTTCGATCTCACGAATCTCCTGCATCAGTTCAATGCAGACTGCTGTGCCTTCGCGTCGTGGATCCCGGGCACTTTTCAGACGCGAAATCACGTTGTCCGGAATACAGACGCCCGGGACGTTTGTACGAATCCACTCTGCGGCCCGCGCCGACACCAGCGGACCCACCCCTACGAGAATAAAACAGCGTTCGTGGAGCCCGAGATCACAGACCTGTGACATGTACTTGCGTAGCCTTGGGACGTCAAAACAGTACTGTGTCTGGACGAACTGGGCACCCGCTTCGATTTTCTTCTTGAGACGATAGGGACGGTAGTCCAGCGGTGGTGCATAAGGATTGGCGGCAGCCCCGACGAACACCTTCGGTGGCGACGACAGTTTACGGTCACTCAGAAACCGGGATTCATCGCGCATACAACAGACCGTTTTGAGCAGTGATATACAGTCGAAGTCGAACACACCCTTGGCATCGGGCTGGTCTCCCGCCTGTACACCATCACCGGTCAGGCACAGGATATTGCTGACGCCCATTGCAGCAGCACCAAGCACATCGCCTTGAATCGCGATCCGGTTCCGATCCCGGCACGAAATCTGCATCACGGTCGAATATCCCGACCGAGTCAGCAGTGAGCACACCCCCACGCTGGACATATGGCAGTTGGCGCCCGAACCATCTGTTGCGTTTATCGCGTCCACGTGGCCATCAAAATAGGAAGCACGCTGATAGACGTCAGCAGGATCCGCCGAATCCGGGGGAGAAAGTTCCGCTGTTACGGCAAAATGGCCTCCTCTCAGGACCTGCTCCAGCTGGCCGGCGGAAGAATACCCAGCTCCTGGAGAATCGTGGAACGGTCGAAGCTGATCACCAGCCGGTTTCATCTCTGAAGTTCCCTGCCCTGGGGCATGGCAATCTTTCCCAGACGGACCTCCCGCAACCAGGAAGAATGCCCCCGCTGGGTATTTGGCAAAGCCGCCTGCACCTTGAGCATTCCGGAAGCGTTTCGCATCGTCTTGGAACCCGTCCAGGCATCGACCCAGACACAACGCATGGCTGGCAGGACTTCGCAGCCACCATCTTCCCGCACGCCGCCGCAAGGCCCATTGCGGAGTTCCTTCGGGCAGTTCATCGGGCAGGACATGCCGCTGTCACCGAGTAGGCAAACCCCACACATGCGGCAATCGAAAAAGGTCTCCTTAATGCATTTTTCGATGAAGCTGACGGGGCGCTCGATTCGTTCATAGCCGATTATCGACCACAGCGGATGCAGAAATTTAAGGACACCTTCAAACCATCGATAGATCAGTTCAAGCAGGCGGGCGTTGCGCACCGACCATCTTCGCACCACGTACACGGTTCCCCCTCGGATGGGCCTTAGGTGTCTTCCTGACCCATGCCTTTGGCTCGAATCAGCGCCAGCAGATCTTCGTCTGAATAGCGCGCTTCCAGAGAATCTGCAGTTTGCCGGGCGGCTTCTTCCAAGTTGTCAGAACAGGTCGACGCCTCACGCCGCCATTCACTGAGATACGCATCACTGCTGCCTTTACCCGCACGCATGGCTGCCCTGTCAATAGCTTCCTGAAAACGGCGGCTCAGTTGAACCTTGCTGGTGGTCCGTCCCTTTTTTGCGATTACCTGTGAGGGGATGTCCCGCCAGTAGACAGTAATCAGTTTAGCCATCACCGCAGGCCCCCGGTTTGTGGGGGATCTGCGAACCGTCCAATCTGAACAGCGAGCTGCCCATAGCCGGTTGACAGCTGCTCAAACGGCAGCTGAAGTCGGTCTGCCGCCTGCCGGGCTTTCGCTACAAGTTCAGGTGAGTTCTCTTGAGAAAGGTATAACAGACGGGAATAATTTCCGAAATAAGTGTCCCTGAGAGACGGATGACGATCAATACCGAGATCCTTAATCACCAGCCGATCAAAATGTCGGGCCAGGAAATCCGTCAGATAAAACGTACCAGGTTCTGCATCCTGCAGACGGTCAAACACCGAGTAGCCAGCATAGAACTCATAACAATGCGCGCCTTCCAGGCGTTGCACACCTTTTTCCTCCAGCACTCGATCGAGCAGTCCCCCTGTCCCGCAGTCCGCGTAGGCCACGAAAATTTCGCTGTAGTGCGGCGCCTGAGCTTCGATTTTGCCGCCCACCAGAGGTGGAATTTTCTCCGGCCTATTGTGGAGACTGGCCGGCAGGCATTGAACATCAATACTTGTCCAGCCGTTCAATTGGATCACCTGCTGAATCTCCCGGGCTAGGGCGCCGCAGGCAATGATCAACCTCTTATTGTTCTGGTTCACTCAACCCGTTCCTTAAGCACACCGGACGCATCCGGGCGTAGCAGATTCGCCGGAACGCAACGACGTCTGATGAATTCGCTGTCTCTCATGTTCGGCTTTTTCGGGCGCTACTTCAGGCAGGCAAAGGTTCTCCACGACGCTCTGCGACCAGACGTTTGGCGGTCTCGACTGCAACAGCCGCATCCCGACAGTAGGCGTCAGCACCGATCGCCGCACCGAATTCCTCGTTCAATGGTGCACCACCGACCATGACGATATAGTCGTCTCGAATCCCCTGTTCAACCATCGTGTCAATTACGACCTTCATGTAAGGCATGGTGGTTGTCAGCAGGGCGGACATTCCGACGATATCGGGTTTGTGCTCCTCGATCGCCTCGAGGTAGTTCTCGACGGGATTGTTGATACCGATGTTATAGACCTCGAAACCCGCACCCTCCAGCATCATGCTCACCAGGTTCTTGCCGATATCGTGGATATCACCTTTGACCGTTCCGATCACGACCTTACCGACCGTTTCAGCGCCAGTTTCTGCCAGCAGCGGACGCAGAATTGCCATGCCACCTTTCATCGCGTTGGCCGACATCAGAACTTCCGGGACGAACAATATTCCGTCGCGAAAATCGATACCGACGATACGCATGCCTTCAACCAGCGCATTGGCCAGGAGCTTGTCCGGGGCCCAACCACGCTCCAGCAGAATGTTGGTGCCTTCTTCGATCTCCTCTTTTAGGCCATCGTAGAGGTCGTCGTGCATCTGCTCAACAAGCTCTTCATCGGACAAGGAACGCAGGTCCAGTTCTTCTTCTTCGGTATCGGTCATGAGTCCTGAGCTTTCCGGTAGGAAGGTAAATGTTTACACGATGGGTCAGTTCGCCAGATTAAAACCTTGCAGCAGCATCGCAAAACTGGCATCGGAGAACAGTCATGGCTATGTGTCCCGGCCACCCGATCGAGAATCGACAGGGCAGGATTCTAGCTGATCCTGTTCGGACACTGAATCTGTGTACAGCATCTTCGGTTGCACAAACCAGTCCATTCATTCTCGAGTGTTCTCCGGTAAGGAGGAGACAGAACAACGTAGCGGATTGTAGATTCAGTCGATCTGGATATTGGTTTGGGGGCGACATCAGGCATCTGCTTTGCGACACCGGCCGACTGATTACCGAAGCCAGCCGTGGTGCCTGCACTCACCGCGCTGCGGCGTGCCGGGCAGGCCTCAGAAGAAGCGTAGAAAAATGCCGGAACGGACTTTGGGATCAAAGCACGTCGATTTTGCCGGCATCACACGGCCCAAGTCCGCGACAGCCATCAGGTCCGACATCGAAGTCGGGAAACAGGCGAAGGCAACCTGCCAGCCTTCAGACAGACGCTGCCTGAGCCCTTCCAGCCCGGAATTGCCGGTCACATAGTCCAAGCGGGCATCTGAGCGGCTATTGGCGATCCCCAGCAGGCGTTCCAGAATGAGGTTCTGCAGAAGAGACACATCGAGCCTCAGGACAGGGTCCTGAGGCACCGATTCCTGCCTAACCCTGAGCCTATACACCGATTCCCCAACCAACATGACAAACTCACCCGGCGATTGCGGCAGGGTGGCTTTTTGCGGGTCTGCCAGGGGCTCGACAGCGAAGTGCTCGCTGATGCCGTCTACCAGTCGCTGCAGGGACAGCCCGTTAAGGTCCCTGACACACCGGTTGAACGCCAGTATTCTCAACTCACTGGCAGGAAACAATGCCGCGAGAAAGTATTTCCAGGAGTTGCTGCCATGATCATCGGCTTCTGCTACCTGCCTGGCGAAATAACGACTGCTTGCGGCGGTTCGATGATGACCATCTGTCAAATAGGCTGCCGACACAGCAGAGAACCCGTTCTGTAGCGTCTGAATATCGCCCTTGTCGGTGACGCACCAGACGCGCTGTCTGACCCTGTCGTTGAGCAGAAAATTCAATTCCGGGGTGCGGCTGGTGATCTCTGACAACACTGCACTGATAGACGGGTTATCCGGGTAAGCCAGACAGACCGGGCTTGAGCTTACCCCGACAACCTCAAGATATCGGGTGAGTCGGTCTTCATGATCTGGCCGGGTGTGCTCGTGACGTCGGATTCGACCGGAGTGGTACTCGTCGATGGGAACTTCTGCTACCACCGACGTCTGGACATGATCTTCCGTCTGCAGGCGATAGACATAGACGGCGTCTTGGTCAAACTGCCGGAACGAACCGTCGTCCAGCAAACCCCGCACCGTTGCCCGGTTGCGTTGGAGCAGGGTTTTCTCCGACGGCCGGGCGGATTCGGGAAATTCTTCTTCCACCCGCATAGCATTGATGAAATTCGAAGGGTTTTCGCTGCTGAAAACGGCACGCTCGGCCGGCAGCATTGAGTCGTAGGCGGGCGCCACCACCGCCCCCGCACGATCTGCACTAACCAGGTAGGGCCGGAACGGGCGAATCTGTGTCATGCGGACTTACCTGCCTACCAGCTATCGGTCAGACGGGATGGTGTTCCCTGAAATCAACCATGAAGTCAGCCAGAGCCTGTACGCTGTCCCTGGACATGGCGTTATAGATGCTGGCCCGACAGCCTCCCACGCTGCGGTGCCCTTTGAGGTTCAGTAACTCCGCCGATTCAGCTTCTTCCAAAAAACGCTTCTCGAGTTCCTCGGTGGTCAGCCGGAAAACCACATTCATCACCGAACGGGAGCCCGCATCGACCGGACAGTAAAAATAGCTATCACTGCCGTCTATAACGGCATAAAGCATTGCTGCTTTGGCCTGAGCTTCGGTCGCTATTGCCTCTAGACCGCCTCGGGCATCCATCCAATTCAGGATCTTGCCCAGCATATAGATCGGAAACACGGGGGGCGTATTGAACATCGAATCTTTTTCAGCGTGGACGTCATAACGTAGGTAGCGACCGATATCCCGGTTACAGTGCTCCAAAACCGAGTTCCGAACGAAGACCAGTGCCATACCCGCCGGGCCCAGGTTCTTCTGCAGCCCACCGTATACCAGGTCGAAACGATCCCACGGTATGGGCCGGGACATGTAATCGGAGGACATATCACACACCAGGGGCACGTCAACCGATGGCCAGTCGACGTACCGGGTTCCGCCAATAGTCTCATTGGAAGTGATATGCAGATAGCAGGTATCAGTCTGCAGCTGCAGCTCGTCTGTTGCGGGCATCCGGGTGTAGTGACAGCTCTTCCCATCCCAGGCCGCATAGACCTCACCGTAGTGCCGGGCATCGCTCATTGCACCCTGGGCCCAGCTTCCGGAGTCGACGTAGGCGGCGCGGGTTCCCTGCCGGAGCAGATTCATCGGGACCATCGAGAACTGCAGGGTCGCTCCTCCCTGCAGGAAAAGAACCTCAAACTCGGCCGGAACCTGGTACACCTTACGGCACATCGCCATGGCTTCGTGGTGGACTTGTTCAAAATGCCTGCCGCGGTGGCTCATTTCTATCAGCGCCATGCCCGCACCGTGGTAATCGACAAATTCAGCCTGCGCCTCCTGCAGTACCTCCAGCGGCAAGGTCGACGGTCCAGCACTGAAATTATGGATTCGACGAATCATGCTCGGTCTCCCATCCTGCCCTGTGTCTGATCATTGCGCCATATTGACACAGTTTCTAATTTTACCGACCGCAAAAGCCTCAATGACCTCGATCACACCCTCGGCTACGGCTGCCTGGGCTTGTTCCGTCGATGCACCGATATGATGAGTACCGTATACATTCGGATGACTGGCAAGCGCTGAAGAGAATTCGAATTTGCCCTTTGACGGTTCGTTATCGTAAACGTCCAGTCCAGCGTAGATGTCCTTTTCGTCCATCGCAGCGATGAGTGCCACCTCGTCGACAATGTCGCTTCGGGACGTATTAATGATGACTGTACCTGGCGCCATGCGGTCCAGAAGATCCGTATTGATGATCCTCTGTGTTTCAGGGAGTGATGGCACGTGAAAGCTCAGGATTTCGCAACGCTGCACCAGTTCTTCCAGGCCGGCGACACGCTTGATGCCGCCTAAACGCATCAGGCGCTGGTGAGTTTCCTGCCAGCGGCTTGGCTTGTCGATCACGTACAGCTCCATCCCGAACGCGTGGGCACGTTCGAGTACCGCCAACCCGATTGAACCCAGACCCATTACACCCATCTTGCGGCCCATCAAGCCGCGGGCTTTGCTGAAACGTGCTTTGTCCCAGTTTCCAGCGCGAAGTTCAGTGACGTTGTCCGGAATGCTCCGGTCTATCGCGATGATCAGACCCATCACCAGTTCTGCTACTGCGGCAGCATTGCGTCCCGGGACATTACAGACATAAACGTTGTTCTCGGCCGCGTGGTCCTTGTCGATGGTGTTGGTACCGGCCCCGGCCCGGATGATCATTTTCAGCACCCTGCCGTTCGCAATCGTTTGAGCGCTTACGCGGGTGCTGCGGACCACCAGGACCTCGTTATCCGCGACGGCTTCAGGCAGGGTATCTCCGTCGAGCTCAGGACACACCCGGCAGCTGTGTCCCCGCTCTTGAAGCAGATCAACAGAAGAGGCTGGAAACTTGTCAGCGAACAGTATTTTCATTCACCCCGATCCTATTATCTGAGCCCATTAGAGCAGCCGATCAATCAAATTCCATCATCAGCGCAAGGCCGATTGTCGATGACTGCCAGGGCAAAGAAAACCCTCGGGAAAGGAAAGATACGGTGACGGACCGTCATGATTCGCATCAGGATAATGCCCTGCTGCAGGCACCCTCCCGCGGACCCGTACCGTTGTGGCTGCGGTGACCGGGAGCGATGGCCTTCTGTACAGGCGGGGTTGGGGTTCCTGGGCCGGAGGGTCTCAAGAATCAGGAAAGTAGGCCTCTGTGCTACCTGATCTCCAGCAGCTCAATCTCGAATACCAGGGTCTGATTGGGCCCGATCAGTCCGCCGGCACCGGCTTTACCGTAAGCCAGTTCCGGTGGAATCACCACTTCCCAAAGCGCACCCTCACCCATCAGCTGCAGGATTTCCTGCCAGCCAGGAATAATGCCAGCGAGGCTGAAGGTGGCCGGCTGGCCACGCTTGTGGGAGCTGTCGAACTCGGTGCCGTCCGGCAAGGCACCTCGATAATGAACAACCACAGTGGCCTCTGGTTTGGGTCTTTGCCCAGTTCCCTCCTTGATTACCCGGTAAAAGAGTCCGCTTGCAGTTTTTTCGACTCCGTCCCTGGCAGAATATTCGGCACGAAACTGATCCCCGGACTCGCCGTTCGAAGCCGCTGTTTCATTCATCCTTCCTATCTCCTGTTCTTCCTTGGCGGTGATGGCCGCCATCATTTCGCCCTCGCTGAGTGCCAGACCCCTGCCTGCCAGGACATCAGCAATGCCGCGGGCAAACGCGTCGGCGTCGATCACCACGCCTTCGGCATTGATCTGCTGTGCGATCTGGCTGCCGATCTGGTAACCCAACGCGTAACTGTACTTCTGCTGGTCCGTCTCAAGTGGGCTTTCATCCGCTTGTAAAGGTGAGACCAGCATAAGGCCGGCCAGCAGAGCAAAAACTTTACTCATCACTTTCATAAGATCCACCTAATCTCGATTACGTTATCCCGGAGTACCAGAGCTTCCTGTTTCAGGGAGCGTCACCTCTTCCGGTGCCGTCCTCGCCGGCAATACCCTGCACCTCCAGCGTGACATGGGCGACCCGGGGACAAAGTTCCCGTAGGCGGGATTCTACCTCGTCTATGATTTTCTCCGTACGCTCCAGCGTTGCCTTCACTGCTGCCCGGTCAGCCAGTTCAGCAACTAGCTGCTCTCCGGCCCTCTGTTCGGCGGGAACAGCGCGCAGCAGGTCCTCGTGATATTTTTTAATGGTCTTGTGTAATCCGGAAAACACGGTTTCTGCCCTCAGCTCGATTTCCCCTACCAGGACCGTGTTTTTTTCGTCGATGACAATGCTGCGCACGTCATGGAACCGCTCGATTTCCGGGTGTTCTTCGGCAGCGGTCGCAAAAGCTCGCTCGGCATCTCGGTCACGGATGTCGGTCAAGAACCGCATGTTGATTATCCCCAGGAATACGGCCGTCAGACCAAGCAGTAGTGCGATTACCACTGAGAAAGCGATGTCCCACACCACAGCCCCGGTCAATTCACTCAGAGTGATTCCGATCGCCGCCAATACCACCCCGGCAACCGCCACCGCGTCTTCAAGCAAAACTGCCACCAAGGTCGGATCATCGATCTGCCGGAAGTAAGCCATTGGCCGCTCGTACCCCTTTGACCTCGCCCTGGTACAGAACTCTCGCCATGCAAGCCGAAGAACCCAGATCTCAATGACAAACGCCACAAACAGAACCACACCGGACAACAACAGCGGATTCACGTTCTGAAACACGCTGAACGGAATCGACCCCGTCACAGACGGTTCGGACGATTCGTGCCAGGAGTGCCAGGCGTGGGCCAGGCCCAGCCCACAGCCGATTGAAAAAAGACCGATAGCGCTCCAGAGATTCCACAGGTATTTCTTCTGGCCATGACCGAATGCATAACGCCCATCTGCGGGTGCGCTGCCGGCTTTGAGCCCGATCAGAAGAAACAACTGGTTGGTTGTATCCATCAGGCTGTGGATCGCTTCGTTCATCATCGCCGCTGAATGGGTGATCACGGCAGCACCGAACTTGAGGACCGTCAAAACGGCATTGCCGATAATCGCTGCGAGCACAACGTTCTTTGAGCCTGTTGCCATCGGGTCGTCCTAGAATCTTATAATTGGATCGCCTGCGGCGGTCTTGATACCGTATGCAGTACCGGAATGACCACAGTATACTGGTTGCCCTGCGGCCTCCTGCAGAGCAGAACAGACAGAGGACCATCGCCGATGCCCATTGACCAGAAACTCCTGGACATACTCTGTTGCCCGGTGACCAAACAACCGGTCTTTCCACTCACCGAGGCAGACCTTGCTCTGGTCAATGACGCCATTGCCGCCGGCAAGGTCTGTCAAGCCGATGACAGCCCAGTCGAAAAGCTGCTTACAGAAGGATTGATCACCAGGAACAGGCTGCACATCTATCGGATAGATGACGGAATTCCAGTGATGCTGGAGGACGAGAGCATTCCGGGCGACCAAATTCAGGGGCTCTAGGCAGCGACCCGTCCACTTCGCCACGCGGTCTACCTATCCGCTCAGCCTGCCCGGTAATGGTCCATCAGGATTCTGCTGACCTCCGGTCGCGCAAATTCCGGCGGCAGGGGTTTCCCGGCTGAAAGCATTTCCCGGACGCGGGTGCCGGACAGCAGCACGAAATCGTCCTGCTGGTGGTCCGACACATCCCGCATCATCACCACCCTGTCCAGCTTCTTTGAATAAGCCGTATGATCGGCCTTGAAAATTTCGATTTCGAGCGCCCCGTCCGGCACCTCGTCATCGAAGATGGTCTGGGCATCGAATGCCCCGTAGAAGTTTCCGACTCCGGCGTGATCGCGGCCCACGATCAGATGGGTACAACCCGCATTCTGCCGAAAAATCGCGTGCAGTACAGCCTCACGCGGTCCCGCATAGAGCATATCGAATCCGTAGCCGGTCACCATCACGCTGTTCTCAGGGAAATAAAGTTCGACCATGGTGCGAATTGCGGCATCGCGCACCGACGCTGGAATGTCACCGGGCTTGAGGTTCCCCAGCAACATATGGATCAACACACCGTCCGCGCCGACAGCATCGCGGGCTATCTTGCACAACTCCTCGTGTGCACGATGCATCGGATTACGGGTCTGAAAAGCAATCACCCTCTCCCAGCCGCGTGAAGCGATCTCCCGCCGTATATCGCCGGCTGTCCTAAAGGTCTCAGGAAATTCCGCTTCGAAGTAACTGTGACTGAGCACCCGGACCGGCCCGGAGAGCAGCGTTCTGCCCTGTGACTTGAAGGCTGAAATACCGGGATGTTCAGGATCGGTCGTGCCGTAGACCTTCCGGATAATGATCTGCACATCATCATCGCTCAGTATTTCAACATTTTCGACATCCTGGACTGCGAGCACCGGTGCACCCAGGATCCCGGGGTCGCGCAGTGCGATTCGACTGCCGGATTCAACAGCCGTCGACTGCGTCAGGTTGAGCACCGGAACCGGCCAGAAGAGCCCATCGGCTGTGTGCATATCGCGGGCCACCCGCAGCGCATCCTGCCGATCCATGAACCCAGTCAGCGGTGTGAAGTACCCACCTCCCAGCATCACGGCGTTGGCTGCCGCTGCTGAACTGAGCTCAAGCCCGGGGAGAGTGTCGGCCTCGGTCAGCAACGTTGTGCGCTCACTTTCATCTGCCACGTGAAGAGGCATCAGCTGGCGAGAACCATGCGGCTTGATCATGTCAGTCTTCCATCGGCTCCACAATCACCGGATGAAGTCCTGGCTCGCCCTGCCTCTTCGGGGCAGGCACCGGAATACAGCCCCGGTCTTTCTGAAAACAATGTCACTGAAGATGCCGCAGCGCACCTCTATCCGGCCGAACGTCGCCGTTTGCCGGTCGCTTCGGCCAGATTCTCGATGATCCGCCGGGTCTCCTCCCAACCGAGGCAGGCATCAGTGATGCTCTGGCCGTACACCAATTCATTGCCAGACTCGACATCCTGACGACCTTCGACGATATTGCTCTCGATCATGACCCCGACGATACGGGTTTCTCCTTCAGCAAGCTGACTGCAGACATCCACTGCAACATCCAGCTGCCGGCGGTGCTGTTTGGCACTGTTTGCATGACTGAAATCAACCATGAGCTTTGGGGGCAACCCGGCATCTTCCAGCAGACCGGATGCTGTAGCGATACTCTCGCGATCGTAGTTGGGCTGTAACCCGCCCCGAAGAATCACATGGCCATCCTGATTACCGGTGGTTTCAAATATCCCGAGATAGCCCGCCTTGGTGACTGTCAGAAAGTGGTGAGGATGTGCGGCGGCGCCAACAGCGTCTATGGCAATTTTCAGGTTTCCGTCCGTTCCGTTTTTGAAACCCACCGGACAGGACAATCCGGAGGCCAATTCACGGTGCAGCTGGCTCTCCGTCGTGCGGGCACCGATCGCCCCCCAGCTGATCAGATCAGCGACGTACTGGGGTGTCAGCAGGTCAAGGTATTCTGTTCCTGCCGGCATACCCATGCGGTTCAGGTCAAGCAGCAGCTTTCTTGCCAGCCGAATACCGTGATTGATATCAAACGAACCATCCAGATTGGGGTCATTGATCAGGCCTTTCCAGCCCACCGTAGTGCGGGGTTTCTCAAAATAGACCCGCATGATGATCAGCAGCTCATCTGAGAAGGTATCGCGCAGGGATTGAAGCCGCCCGGCATAGTCGAGTGCTGCTTCAGGGTCGTGAATTGAACATGGACCGATGATCGCGATAATCCGGTCGTCGGTACCGTTCAGAACCCGGTGTGCCTCGGCCCGCGTACGGGTGACCAGCGATGAAATACCGTCCGACGCGGGAAGCTCATCGATAATCGTTTTCGGATTCGCAACATCCTGAATCTTGGCGATCCGGAGATTATCCGTAACGCTGAGATCGTCACTCGTGTTGTGCTTCAGATGTGCAGCCTGATCCACCTGAGAACCTCTCTTTGAGCCGGTCCGAATCTCAAAGGACAAGAAATTTGGGCGCGCAAGTATATCACTGCGGAAGACGAAGGACGGCGTCTACGCCTGGTGGTGTTGCAGGACGCTTCAGTCCTTAGCAAAAGGTGGCCCGATGCCTTAACTCAGTCCTCTTCCGGATGCTGGAACGCCGCCGAGAGTTTTTTCTGCACATCTCCCGGAGCGGGATCATAGGCAGAGAACTCCATGGTATAACTTCCCTCGCCGCCGGTTACCGATTTGAGTTTCGACTGATACTCGTCCATCTCAGCGAGCGGCACCTGCCCTTTGATACTAATCATTCCGCCCGGCATGGAGTCGGTGCTGCTCACCCGCCCCCGGCGCGAAGACAGGTCGCCGGTGATATCACCCATATTCTCATTCGGCGCGATCACCTCCAGATCGACAATAGGCTCCAGGACCACTGGTTTGGCTTTCTCAACCGCCTCGATAAATGCTTTGCGGCCTGCTGCTACAAAAGCGACTTCCTTTGAGTCGACAGCGTGATGTTTTCCGTCATATACCGTTACCCGAATATCCCGCATCGGGAAGCCGGCCACGGCACCCCCATCCAGTACGCTCTCTACACCTTTTTCAATTGCTGGGATGAACTGGCTGGGGATGACACCGCCGACGATTTTGTTGACAAATTCGAACCCCTCACCCCGGTTCAATGGTTCTACTCTGAGGTAGACCTCTCCAAACTGGCCGGCACCACCGGTCTGTTTCTTGTGGCGGGAATGACCTTCGGCCGATTTGGCTATGGTTTCCCGGTAGGGAATTGTCGGCACCCCCGTTTCCACTTCGACGGCGTACTGATCACTCATGCGCTCGACGGCCATCCTCAAATGCAAATCTCCCATTCCCCGCAGTACAGTTTCGTTGGCTGCAGGGTCTCTCTCTATGCGCAGACAAGGGTCCGCCTCGGTCAGCTTGCCCATAACCTCGGCAATTTTCTGCTCATCACCACGGCTCTTCGGTGTGATAGAAACACCGACCATGGGCGTGGGCAAGGCGGAGCTTTGAAGACGGACCGACCCGTCACCATTCGAATCATGCATCACTTCGTCATAGCTGAAGCCGTCAGCCTTGGAAATCAGCGCTATATCTCCGGGTCCGATCGAACCGCGGTCGGAAAGTTTTTTGCCCAGACAGCTGGAAAGATTGCCGATCTTTACCGGTTTGCGGTTGTCACCTATAAGAATCTGGGCATCTTTTTTGATGGTGCCCTGATAGAGGCGGAACAATGCCTGCCGACCCACGAAAGGATCGAACGAAATCTTGAAAATATGGGCAAGTACCGGACTGGCTGGGTCCGGGGAAATCTGGACAGCCCCGTCGTCTTTATTCGACCCATTGACGAAACTCGGCGGATTACCCTCTGACGGGCTGGGAAGCATCTTTGAAACAAACTCGTTCAACTCCCTCACACCGACACCGGTCTGTGCCGAGACAAAACACACGGGAACCACATGTCTTTCACGCATCGCCTGCTCAAACGGGTCGTGAAGTTGCTCGGGGGCAATGGTGCCTTGGTCGAGATAAGCCGTCATCAGGTCCTCATCCAGCTCCACCGTCTGATCGACGATTTCAGTATGGGCTTCCTCAACGGACAGGAAGTCGGATTCCCCTTCAGGGCTGAAAAAGCAATCGACCACGGTGGTGGCGCCTGCTGAGGGCAGGTTAACCGCCAGACACTCGTTACCAAAAGATTGCCGCACCTCGTCATAAACAGCTGACAGGTCTACATCTTCGGCGTCAATGCGATTGATCACGATCATCCCGCATTGGTTTCGCTGACGCACCCAATCCATCATCCGGCGTGCTGAACTTTCAACACCTCGCTGGGCATTGATGACAATCGCCACCGTCTCCACTGCCGGCAGCACGCTGAGCGCGGTCCCTATGAAGTCTGGATAACCCGGTGTGTCGATGAGATTAATACGCTTGTCCTCATAATCAAAGGAAGCGAGTGCAGCAGTCAGGGAATGCTGATGTTTCTGTTCAAGCTCGTCGAAATCGGTAACCGTTGAACCTTTTTCGACCGCGCCCGGGGCGTTGATCACACCCGCATCATGCAGAAGACTCTCTGCGAGGGTTGTCTTTCCGGCGCCCGCATGGCCGACGAGCGCCACGTTTCTGATTCCTTCAGTGGTGTACTCCATCAAACATTCTCCTTCTGCAGTTGCTGCTACTCCGTCACCCGGCCAGGCTGGTTTCCCGGTCGGACAACCGACCGGAACCGGACACTCCACCGTCCCCGCGGTCTCCAAGGTCTTGAGTAGCACGAAACAGGTCCTGAATCAATATACTTCAGGCGCCTTTGCTTCCGGTACCAGCGCTTGCGGGTGTCCAAAACCCGCCGGACCCGTTCCACTACCCTACCGCTGGCGGTACCCCTATAGCGGTGGACTACCTGCAGCCTGGCGAGGCCCGCTGAATCGGAATCTTCAATTTGACGGGTAACAGCAGGCTAAAGGTCACGAATCAGCGTTTATCTCCCGGTCTGGCGTGCCGGCATCACCGGCGACGTGCCGCAGAGGTAAAATACGGTAGCCGAATGGTCCACAGTACCCGTGTCGTCACCTGTCCGGTAGCGGGAACCCTTGATGAGCGCAACACCACGTCCCATGCCTCCGACGAATTTTATTCGGCAGATCGTCGAATCAGAACTTGCCGGTCATCGCCACCCAGACGGTATTGCCACCCGCTTTCCGCCGGAACCCAATGGCTACCTGCATATCGGCCATGCTAAATCTATGTGTCTCAATTTCGGGATCGCCCGGGATTTCGGCGGCAAATGCTATCTGCGTTTTGATGACACCAACCCGAACCGGGAAAGCCCGGAGTATGTCGAATCCATCAAAGAGGATGTCTGTTGGCTCGGCTTTGAATGGGAGGATCGACTTACCCACGCCTCGGATTATTTCGAGCAGCTGTACGAGTCAGCCATAGAACTTGTTCGCAACGGCAAAGCCTATGTCTGCAGCCTGAGTGCGGAGGACATTCGGTCCACCCGGGGCACCCTGACGCAGCCCGGTCGTGACAGTCCTTTTCGTGACCGCAGCGTGGCAGAAAATCTCGACCTCTTCGAACGCATGCGGGCCGGAGAATTTCCTGACGGCACACACGTTCTCCGGGCAAAAATAGATATGGCTTCGCCCAATATCAACCTCAGAGACCCGACGCTTTACCGTATCCGCCACCTGCCCCACCAGAACACCGGTGACCGCTGGTGTATTTACCCTATGTATGGATTTACCCACCCTCTTTCAGACGCTCTGGAGAACGTAACACATTCATTGTGTACACTGGAATTTGAGGATCAGCGCCCATTCTACGACTGGGTCCTGGATAACGTTACGTCACCGAGCAGGCCCAGGCAGATCGAGTTCTCGCGCCTCGCTTTGGACTACACCGTGATGAGTAAACGCCTGCTCACCACACTCGTTGACGCGAACCGTGTAGCGGGCTGGGATGACCCGCGGATGCCGACACTGTCCGGCATGCGTCGAAGAGGCTATACACCAGCCTCGATACGCGATTTCTGCAACCGGGTCGGCGTGACCCGAAACGAACAGCAGATCGAGATGAGCGTACTTGAAAACTGTATCCGGGAAGACCTCGAACGAACCGCCCCGCGGGCCTTCGCCGTGCTTGAACCGGTGCGTGTCGTGATCGACAACTATCCTGAGGACCAAGTCGAAACGTTTGAGGCAGCCAACCACCCGAATAACGCCGAGCTGGGCACCCGCCAGGTCCCCTTCTGCCGCGAACTTTATATAGAGCGGCAGGATTTCATGATGAATGCCCCACGCAAGTTTTTCCGCCTTGCCCCGGGACGCGAGGTCCGTCTGCGCTATGCGTATCTCGTCACATGTACCGAAGTGGTCGAAGACCAGGACGGTAACGTCATCGAAATTCACTGCGACTACGACCCTGACAGTACCGGCGGCAATGCTCCCGACGGCCGCAAGGTCAAGGGTACGCTGCACTGGGTATCAGCAAGGCACGCAGTGAATGCCGAAATCCGGCTGTATGACCGGCTCTTTCTTGAACCTAATCCCCGTGCTGATC
>CAJXBY010000016.1 GCA_913051905.1 uncultured Gammaproteobacteria bacterium
CATGAGTTCCAACTACAATGCCCGGCCGCGACCGGCTGAAGTGATTGTCGATGGCACCTCTCATCACGTCGTGCGAGCCCGGGAAACAACAACGCAGTTGTTCGAAAATGAACAGCTTCTTCCACACTAGCAAGCGGCTCTTCCATGCTGGTGTCGGGCTGTGGCCGTGAAACCAATACGGTTGCCCGCCGTTCCAGCCTGAGCCTGGATTAAAAGAGTGGTGAGCCTTTTATCAGAACAGCGCGCCCAACAGGGCTTCGTGCTGGTTGTGCTGTCCATTTGTACGCTCGTCAGTGTCATCCTGTCCGCCTGGTGTATCCACATCGACGATGTAATCAACAATGATGGGGTCGAGTACATCAGGACCGCTGAACACCTAGCAGTCGGCGACTGGTCTGGGGCATTGTCGGCCTACAAGTGGCCGTTCTATCCGTTCTTGATGCTAGTGGTCAGCGACATGCTGGGAATCAGCTACGAGTCAGCCGGTTATGTGCTCAACAGCGTATTTTTTACTGTGTCAACGCTGCTTTTCGTGCTGATTGTCAGGGAATTCGGAGGCGCCTCGCGCCGACTGATTGTGTTTGCCGCCGTTGTGGCCACCGCCCACCCGGCGTTCAATGAATATCGTGCATTCATCACCCGGGATGCCGGGTACCTCGCGTTGTTTCTTGCTGCGGTTTACTGCCTGGCCCGAAACCACCGCACCAGTTTCTTACGATATCGGATCGGGGTTCTGGTCGGGTTCCTGGCGGCCAGTCTGTTTCGTATAGAAGGGCTGGTGTTTGTCTTCTGCACGCCGATGTTGCTGTCGATTTCTCGACCGCGGCGCAGCATGTCTGCATGGCCGATGCTTTTAACCGTCGTTGCGACTGTGGCAGTGATGCCCACGCTGATCATTGGTGTCGTGCTGCTAGTCCCGGACGTGACCGTCAACCACCTGTCAGTACTTGACAACCCGTTACAGGTTGTGACCGACGCGTGGGGGCAGATTGCTTCGACCACTGTTGCCAAGCTGACGGTTCTGAAACAGCAGTTTCTGGGTCAGTACTCGTCCGAGCACGCCTATGTGCTGTTCGGGTTTACGGTGGTGATGATTATCGTATCTGCAGCACTGGGACAATTGACGGTACCCTGGGCAGGCCTAACCCTGTACGGGGTACTGAACCGTCCCCGTTTCCCCGAATCAGGAACGACCCTGTTCTGGGTTGGTCTGATGGGTATTCACGGTGTCGTGCTGTTGGTCGGAGCCGCCGTAATGATGTTTCTCACTCCGCGTTATCAGCTCTCTCTCAGCGTGATCGCACTGTTGATCGCGCCCTTTGCATTTCAGCGGCTGCTGCAACAGTTTCCCTGGCAGCGGCTGTCGGTCCTGCGTCGCCTGCTGGTCATTCTGTTGATGCTGTGGGGTGTTGGTGAATGCATCAGCGGACTGGATAACTTCACCCGGGCTGGCGCGACAAAAGACGCCGGCCAATGGCTCGCGGATAAAGTCCTGATCCCGGGATCGTTGGTCACCAACGACCGGCGCGTCGCTTTTTACAGCGGTCGCCATGGTGATCTGCAGTACATCGTGACAGACGTCAGCCGGGTACTGCATGGGCTGCGGAAGGGAAAATGGCAGGATGCCGGTTATGTGGCTCTGAGAGTGCACCGCGAGGATCTCGAGAACGAGGCCTGGATACTTGATGCGCTGGGCGCATCACCCCTGAAGGTGTTCAGTCAACCGAAGGGAGACAAAGTGATCGTCTACCTCAGACCCTGATTCAGGTCGGGTGTCGTCAAGCTCTTTTTTACCCTGGGACCCGGTAGAGATTACCGTGGCGCCAGCAGTTCGTCGATGAAGTCACGCATCTGGTCGACCGAACGGTTTTCGAAGTACATTCGGTACCACAGCTCAAGATTGAGCAGAATCCAGATTCGAAAGTTGTGATCGACCTGGCCGTTCAGATGTTCTTCGACCAGGCGCCTTATAAAGACGGGATCGAAAATTCCGAGTTCCACCATGCGCGACTCGTCGAAAAGGTTGCGGAGAAAGTGGGCGAGGTCAGTACGCAGCCACAGGGCGATGGGAAACCCGAAGCCCTGTTTCTTGCGGTACACCAGCTCTCTCGGGAGGTAACGGGCCGAAACAGAACGCAGGATGTGCTTGAGTTTCATGCCTTTGAGTTTCATCGAGCCCGGTATGCCGGCCGCATATTCGACCAACCGGTGGTCAACCAGCGGTGAACGGTTCTCCAGGGAATGAGCCATGCACATGCGGTCCGCTATGACCAGCAGGTGGTCGGGCATCCGGGTCATCAGGTCGGTATACAGCATCCGGTCGACGAGCTCGTTGACATTGCCGGCGTTGAAGTGGACGAGTATTTTCTCCCGCGAGTCGGTTGAATCGAACCTGCTCCGTGCCTCCTCGGTAAAGAGCAGATTTTTGCTGTCGTGGGTGAAGCGCAGAAAGCTCATGCTGTGGGCATATCGGTCCCCTTTTTCGCGCAGTGACATCTCGTTCAGCCAGCGAGCTTTTTGGGCAAGGGTCTTGTACTGGAATGTGTCCGGTATCATGCTGATCAGCCGGTGCATGACGGAACGGCGCAACCATTGGGGCAGGATCGCGTAATAGTCGGCCAGACGCTGGCCCGCGAAGCGATCATAGCCCGCGAAACTCTCGTCGCCGCCATCCCCGGAAAGGACCACCTTGACCTGTTTTCGTGCCAGTGCCGCGACCAGATAGACTCCCACCCCGAAAGGATCTGACGGTTCATCCATGTGCCGAATCATGTCGGGTATCCTGTGAATGAGATCCGATTCGACTATTTCTTCATGGGCCTCCATTCCGTAGCGTTCAGATACCATGCGGGCGAAAGGCAGTTCATTGAATGACTGCTCCTTGACACCGATGGAGAACACCGGCACGGGTTGTTCCTGGGACACCGCCATCATTGCTGCCACCGTGCTCGAATCGATACCACCGGAGAGAAATGCGCCGACCCGAACATCGCTCAACATATGGGAACGGACGGAATCGAGCAGGGTGTCGTGCAGCCCTTCCTCTACGGATTTTTCCGTTCCACCGTGTTTGTTGATGAAGTCTATATCCCAGTAACGCTGGATCCGGGTCGCGCCGGCTTCATACACCAGATAGCTTCCGGCGGGCAGTTTGTGAATGCCCTTGAAAAATGTGAATGCGTCGGGCATGAATCGTAAGGAGACGTAATGCCAGAGGCCTTCCAGTTCCGGTTCTGCCCTGACCAGCCCGCTATCCAGTAGAGCCTTGACCTCGGATGCAAAAAACAGCCTGTCGTCGCCTTGGACGAAAAAAAGCGGTTTCTGGCCCATCTGATCCCGGGCCAGCAGCAGGCGTTTTTTCGTCCGGTCCCAGAGTGCAAAGGCGAACATCCCGCGCAGCAGCCGCACACAGTTCTCGCCATGCTCCTCATAAAGATGCAGGATGACCTCTACATCCGTCTCGGTCTTGAACCGGTGACCCAGTGAAGTCAACGTGTCGCGCAGTTCGGGTGAGTTGTAGATCTCGCCGTTGCAGATCAGTACCAACGTGTCGTCTTCGTTACGAATCGGATACAGCCCGGTCTCGAGGTCAATGATACTGAGACGAGTCATACCCAGAGCGATCGAGGTGTCCCGATAGAAGCCCTCATCGTCAGGTCCGCGGTGCGCTAGGGACCGAGCCATCGCCGAGATGGCTTGGTGCTGTGCAGGATCAGGGCTGTGTATTCCGGCGATTCCACACATCGGCGTTAGTTCTCAAGCTTGTGACAGAAGCTGAATGACCATCAGATCAGGCGCCGTTCGAGCCGCGTGCGTACTGGTAAGATGATACCTGTCGTCCAGGCGGACAATTTTGCCTGGCAGATAATCAGATTGTAGGGCGTTTTGTCCCCTACCGTACGGCCGATCCTGACACAGATGATTTCGACCCAGGTTCCCATCACACGCATGGCGACACGTTTGCTTTATTCAGCAGGGTTTTCCCTGGCTCTGCTGGCCGGGTTTCTGCATCTCATCGCGACCCGCGGAGAACAGGTCAATCTGACAGCGGTCTATGAAGTGATTCGTGGGCTCCCCGGTACGCTGATCGGGGTTTTTGTCCTGATCCAGTTGCTGGTCATTTTTGTTCGCGCCCTGCGTTATCAGATCATCTTTAAAGCTCAAAAGACGCCTAAAGGGCCGACCTTTCGCCAATTGCTCCTGGTGACGGGGGTGCGCAATATGGTGGTAGACCTGTTGCCAGCCCGTCTGGGTGAACTGGTGTTCGTATTGATGTTGAATCGGGGCTGCAGGGTGCCGGTCGCCAGAGGGCTGGCTGTACTGGCGATCAGCCTGGTGGCAGATATTCTGATTCTCATCCCGGTGGTGCTTGCGATGGGTCTTCTGCCGCTCGCGCTGTCCGGTCTGACGACGGGACTGGTACCTGCTGCGTTTGTTCTCTGCGGGATGACTGTGGTTGCCGCCGGCGCTGTCTGGAAGGGACCCCCTTGGCTCGCCACATGGCTCGATCGACGGGGTGCGGGCCGGTTGCAGCGCGTAGTTCAGTTCCTTATGGACTTCCGGCAGGTACTGGAGCGGTGTATGCAGCACGGTATTCTGGCGCGGTTGCTGCTTTTGTCGGCGGTGCTTCGGTTTCTCAAGTACTACGGGCTTTATGTGCTGTTTACAGCCGTAACCGGATCCGATGGACTGTCAGTGCCGCCTCTGAACGCACTACAGTCGCTGGCGGCGTTGGTGGCCTCTGAGGCTGCTGCCAGCCTGCCGGTACCCGCTCTAATGGGTTTCGGCCTTTATGAGGCTGGCGGTTTTCTGGTTCTCACACTGCTCGGGTTTTCGGCAGTCACGTCACTGATGACCATGTTGACTGTGCACATTGCCAGCCAGGTGGTTGACTATCTGCTGGGTTGCTGCTGTCTGGTATTGTTTTTTCTCCTCGTGCCGGGGCGGCTGCCGGCAACCGGGGCGCCATCTATCACGGCCGGTGTTTCCCGTATGCAGTTTGGTGCACTTTTAGGCAGCCTTGTGGTGTTCGCAGCCGGCCTGGTTCTGATCGCTGGCCAATATGAGCAGGTCCAGCAGGCCCGGTCCCGGCTGCCGCCGCCGGATGGACGAGCGGTCGTTCGGTCCCAGACTCCATTGGAATCAGGCTGGTCAGAGCAGAATCTGCCCCACGGCTGGCTGGTCTGGAGTTCCAACCGTTTCGGCAACCACGATATTCTGAAGATGCGCCTTCCGGATGGAGCAATTACGCGCCTCACAAAGCACCCGCATAGCGAATATTTCCCGCGTATCTCACCGAACGGCCGGCAGCTGGTGTTCGCACGGTCCCGTGAACCCTGGGTATCCCAGCGTGATCCGGTGCCCTGGGACGTTTTTCTACTGGATCTTCAATCGGGAGACCAACGACGGCTTGCCGAGTTCGCGACTTCGCCCACATGGTCCGAGGCGGGTGACCGAGTGTACTTTCAACGTGGAAAAGACCAGTTCGTAGCACTGGATCTGGCAAGCGGCCGCGAGCAGGTTCTGTATCAGGCGGGAGAGGACGTAATCCCGGGCGGTGTCGAGTTACAAAGACCCATGTTCAACCCACAACGCGCGCAGTTGGCCGCCACTTGGCGCGGTGCAAAGCGTATGACGGTGACCGTAGGCCTAGACGGAAGCTTGCGGCCGGTCGGTCAGGGCTGCCAACTGAGCTGGGCGCCGCAGGGCGAGTTCCTCTACTGGGTGGATCACGGCGGTCTGATGCAGAACCGCATCTACAAACAAAACGCCGGATCGGATGAGGTGCAGCCCTGGCTGGATCTGCCTGAGCCCTACAGCCATGAGTATTTTCCGCGTTTGAGTCGGAACGGTCGCTACCTCGTGCTGGGTGCAAGCCGCGGCGGTCACGAGCATGACGTGGCGGACTATGAGATCTTTCTATGGCCCGTCGGCAGTCCTTCGGAACGCGCGGTTCGGCTGACCTGGCACACCGGAAACGACGGTTGGCCGGATCTTTTTCTTCAGTGAGTGCCTCTACAGACTACAGGTACCCTTGTGCACGGTACCACTGGGCGGTTCGCTGGAGTCCCTCGTCTAGTCCGACTTTGGGCTGGTAGCCGATCTCGTTACGGGCCCGGGAAATATCGAAGGCTCGACTCTGCCGATACCAGTCGACTCTACGCGGAAAGATCGGCGGGCTGATCTTGAATGGCCGGCAAGCCTTCTCGAATACGTGGCCAGCAAGCCACAAAGGCCAGAACGGGTAGTGGGGTGTTTTGGCTTCTACACCGAGTGCCTTGGCCACCCGGTGTACGAGCTCTTCGACGGAGAGGTATTCCTGGTCGGCAATCAGGTAGGTCCGCCCATCACCGATGCCGTCGTCGGTCAGCGCCAGCAGGGCGTCGACGAAGTTGTCAATGTAAAGGGGGTGGTAAAGCGCTCTGCCGCTTCCAAAGATAGGGAATCGGCCGCGTGCAACACGCCGGAAGATCATGCCGAAGCGTTCCGGATCTCCCGGACCATAGATCGCGGCCGGCCGGACAATCGCCGTTTTCAGGCCGCGCTGACCGAATTCATTGACCAGTGGTTCGGCTTCATACTTGGTCTGCTGATAGTAATCGGCGGCAGCGATGGGGGCGTCTTCATCAGCGGGTGGGTTCTTGACGTCGCCGTGGACCCCACAGGTGCTGCAGTAGACTAGCCGCCTTACACCGGCGGCTTCGGCCGCCTTGAGAATGGTCTCAGTACCGCCGACATTGACTTTTTGATAGTAGGTGTCGGGGACATTCAGTTCCCGGAAGGCAGCCGCGAGGTGGTGGACGATCTCCACCCCCTGCATGGTTTCGTTGACCAGGGCCTCATCGGTTACGCTACCGATCATGACCCGGGCGCCCCATTGGCGGATCTCCTCGGTGTCAAGTCCCTCTTTGTAGTCCAGTGCGATAACCTCGTGACCCGACTCGACGAGACGTTTTACCAGTGCCTTACCGGTAAATCCGGTACCGCCGGTAACCAGCACCTTCATTGAATCTCTCCGTTTGAATCCGAGGCTTGTTCCATAATGACGTCCGGCCGAACGATATGACCATAGATTGACCGGATCAACCGGCCCGCGCTACTCAGCGAGTACTCTGCGGCTAGGCGGCGGTTGCGCTCGCCGATCCGGCGCCGCTCCGCCTCGTCGGCAAGTAGCGCCTCGATCCTGTCGGCAAGGTAATGGGGGTCCTCTGGTTTGCCGTCCCCTGCTTGACCAAGAATCTGCCGATGGTGTGCCGTCGGAAACGCGGCCACGGGCAGCCCGGCGGCCATGTAGTGAAGCAGTTTGCCACTGCCTTCACCGGATTCAGATACCTTGGGATCTACAGCGACATCCGCAGCGAGCAGATAGGCCGGTAACTCATCGAAGGACACCCGCCCTTCGAGGTGAATACGTTCTGACAACTGCTGGGTACGACGGAAGGTATCCAGATCCTCGGTGGGGTATCCAACCAGCAGGAAACAAACATCGTTCCGGCGTCGTACGAGTTCGAGCACAGTTGTTTTCAGGTGTTCCGTGCCCTTGATCGGCAATAGGGAGCCACTGTAAACCACGATTTTGGCGTTGTCTGAAAACGGCAGCTTTGCCGGGTGGCGACACTTCGTGAAGGTGTTTATATCAACCCGGTCATCCAGCAGTGTCAATCGGCTGGACGGAACACCGTAATCGTCCCGGCACAGGGCTTGACTGTTGGCAGAAGAGCAGAAAATATGACTCGGCAGTCTGAGCAGGCTGAATTCCAGAAACCTCAGTGCCGGTTTGAGGAGCCAGGTTCTCCACAAGGCATGGGCAAAATACCCGTGGTCCTGCAGTTCGCCGACTAACCCCCCCTGGATATCCACGACCAGCGGAATTCGGCGCCAGGCCAGCAGAATACGTACCAGCCAGCCGATCAACAGTCCTTCATGCAGGTGCGCATGAATGATGTCGGGTCTTTGCTGGCGGGCGATCCTGAACGACAACGCAAGTAGGTGCAGGTCGGCACGCAGCTTGCCTTTCTGCGGACCGGCCGCGGTTTCGGTATAGCCCGGCACGGGAGCCGCACGATGGATCTTGACGTCATTACGGTCACGCCCATGGTGATAGGTACAAAGAGTGTTCCGGGTGTTGTGATGCGCTAGTGCTTGGATAATGTTGAGAATCCGAATATGGCAACCCCGGTCGGAGAAAAAAGGCGTCGGCGCGATATGGAGAATCTTCAAATGCTGGATTCCTCCTCGCCCGGGCAGGTAGCAGCGCCGGCAGAGCATGTGTTTGTGGTCAGTTCAGCACGGACCGAATCGACTTCAGCTTGCTGTTGTGATTCAGACCATCCCAGAGTATGGCCCAGAATCTGAGCACAGTGGTTTAAGGAGGCCGCGCCTGGATCACCGAGTGTACACAGGTCTGTCCGCCGCATGGTCGCATCAGATAGGTGGATAGCCATTTCCCGATCAACCGCAAATTGAAGTTCAGCGCCGATGGTCATGCCGCTGGAGGAGACCGGGACCGCAAACGCCGGGTCGTCCCGGCAGATCGATGCCAGGTCATCGATACGGGTCCCATAGCGCTTGATCAGGTGACGGGACGTTTCGGGGCTCCAGAGTTGCCGGTATTCCTCGGTTCTCTCCAGTTCGAAGCGCTTCAGGTCGGTGATCTCGCCACCGTCAAGCTTGATGGCGCGGGTGGGATTCCGCTTCACATTGCCGGCACGGGCGATGTTGAGTTTGCGCCCGACAAGGTCTGTCGTCAGCTCAGCCAAGCGCCTGGCCGTGGTGTATTTGGCCCCCAACGCAGTGACGATACCTTCAACCCCTTCCTTGGAGACGTGATCGACCAGCTGGTATTCCCCACTGCCCTGGTAGGTATCGGTACGGATTGTTTTCGATTGCAGAGGATAAACACCAGCAAAGGCGTGCAACACGTCGTCGGTGTCGAGTGCGACATGCGGCATGGTCTGGTTCACGATGTCCATGAGCTGTTTTATTTCTCGGCCGGTGACCTGTAGGGTGTCACCCGGGGCGGATGTTTCCTGATAACTGGTTCCGATCAGTGAGTGGCCGCGCCAGGGCATGATGAATATGTGCCGTTCTCCGCGGCCGAGCGGGCCTTCGCCCTGAAGGCCCGAAGGAAGGACCAGCGCGTAATCCCGGATCAGCTGGCGAGTCACAATATGGGCGCCACGGGCAAAGCCCGTATTCAGCGACTGGACGCCGAGTTGTCTGTTCAGGCTGTCGCACCAGGGTCCCGCAGCATTCACGGTTATGTTTGCGGTTACAGAAATGCGGCTACCGTCTTCACCGTCCCTGACTGTTGCACCACTGACCCGGCCGTCGTCCAGATTGAATTGCTCAAGCTTCAAGTAATTGAACAACAGAGCACCGGCCTGTCGGGCGCGAGCGATGACCGCCTGAGTCATCCGTTCGGAACTTTCCATCTGGCACTCGTGGAGCACCCAGGCACCTGTTATTCTGTCGTCATTCAGCGGGATCTTACTGCGCAGACGAGAGACATTCATGCTGTAGTCTCGGGGTAGACGGGTAGCCGGGTCCTCGAGACCGGTATGGCTACCCGCCGATAGGGCCCGGTAACCGAGCATGCCCGCATGAAGAAATGCTCTGCTTTTACGAAGGGAGCGATAGGTGGGGATCAGGAAAGGAACATGATTGAAAAGATGCGGTGCAGCCCGTGTTACATACTTGCGTTCCAGTGCGGATTCCCTGACTTTAGTCAGCTCCAGTTTCTGGAGATAGCGGATTCCGCCGTGTAGGAGCCTGGAAGAACGGGACGATGTTGCGCCGCCGAAATCATTTTTTTCGATAAGAGCAACGGTGTAGCCGCGAAGCGCGCAGTCCAGCGCGGTCCAGGCACCGGTAATTCCACCACCGACGACGAGTACATCGAATTGGCGGTTCGACAACGCACCAGTTCTCCGGGGTGTTGTCGGGCTCATGTGGTCTTCGATCCGAAACCTGTGATCGCCGGATTAATGAACGGGTTTTCTTTCACGATCTCGATGTGCTGAATTCCGCAAGTTCTGGTCACTGACTTCAGTCTCCATGCGGGAATGCGAACGGCATCCGGTTAATGGACAAAGGTGCGATTGCGAATCCATTGATCGACATGGTCCTACCAGGTTGGTTTGTAGGATCGAGGCGGATTCTTACACACGGTCCTGTACCGGCTGCGAGTACCAGGTGATTTAGGCCCGGGTAAAAGTGGGCGGTACTCGAGCGAACCGACTCCTTGGCGACAAAATCACCAGCTTTATCCCAGAATACCTGCAGCACGCTCTCGTGATCTGATACCAAGTCGATGCGCAAGACATTGTTCGTATGGAAATACTTGCAGATCTCTTCTTTAAAAAGGATCTGAGGGTCGTTCGTCTGAGTGAATATCCGCCACCCTGTCTCATCAGACTGAAGGGTGAGGTTTTCCGTATAGTCGATGATTGCAGAATTTGTCAGGTCGACAGATGTAAATCGGCCGACCCGAACGGCCTGTTCCGAGGGAACGTAAAAGGGAATCACGAAGCGGGTAAGCGCGTCCAAATGTACCAGTGCAATCACTGAAAGCGAGAGCCATGGCAGCAACGCAGTACGTACGCCGAGTACCGGATTTCCCCAGACCACCGATGGCGCCCAGCGGCTGGTTTGTAAAAAAGTCTCCAGGACGCGGACTACGCCCAGAAAAAGCAGTAACACGCCGAACAACACGGGCAACAGATACTTGCCCTGAATTTGGATTTCCCGGTTCAGGTTGTACTGAGAGTACATAAAGAACTGGAAGATCACCGCGCTGAACAGCAGCCCGAAAAAAACCATCTGTCGGGGTTGTTCTTCACCTCTGCCCAAGATGAGCCGCCAAACTGACCCGATCAGAAAGAGCGGAAAACACAAAAGTGCACACACAATAACGGCCGCATAAAGCAAATATTGTGGCGCACCCAGCCTCAGGCGTAACCAGTCCAGATTGCCGATCGTGGAGATCAGGGATTCCCCCAGAAAACCCTGGTAGTTGCCCAGTATCAGAGCTCTCAGCCCGATGCCCTTGTCGCTGAATCCAGCGATACTGCCCGGGTCCAGTGTTCGGTGGGCCTCGCTGACTTCAGCCGATATTTTGAAAAGCAAAGGATCTGTCCAGCCGTAGTGATAAATGTTGAAGATCAACCACCAGCCCCCACCGAACAGAAGGCCCAGAACAGCAAGGATAAGGATTTTGTAGAGGTTCTGATTCTTCTGAAGCTGCGAAAATGCCAGCACACCCAGCAAGGCAAAGGGAAGAAAAAGCCAAGCAGTAAATTTGGAGAGGATTACGAGACCGAAAGCCAGGCCGGTCAAAAGGGCGATTTTCCCGTCCAGGTTTTTCCTGAGCAGGAGGATCATGCAGTAAACCAGCAGGCTGACTGAGAAAATTGCAGCACTGTCATCATTGAGGTGTGAACTGATAAAACTGAACTGGGGAAGCAGTCCGGCCAACATTGCCCCAGAGGTGGCGTACCAGGAGCTGGAAAAATACAGGCGCAGCCCCGAGAAAATGACCAGAATCGTAAGCGCGCCAAGCAGGGCGGAGGCAAATCGGAACAGGTGACGCCTGTCTATTCCCGACCAGTCGAGAACCCGCGCAACAGCAGCGGCCGTCAGGTAGATCAACGGTGGCCTGAGTACACGGGTTGAACCGTAGGCTGTGAAATGCAGCTGTTCTTCGTCCCGCGGCAAGGTTGCCAGCCGGCCTTCCCGGTAAACGAAGTCAGCACCGTCGAAGTGGGCTACGTTGTCCGGACCCGCGCCGTAGGGCAGCAGCAACGAACCTGTCACGTAGTACGCGAGAAAGACCAGAAATACGATCGGGCTGGCAGCGTTAAATTTCGCTCTCGCCGAATCGCTGTTTACACTATATGGATTGAGCATTGTCTGGCAAAGCACTGCTTCGTGCTCGGGCCCCGGGTGATTTTCTGCCTGCCGGATACTGCTGGCCTGGATAAGTCGGCGTACCGGCTTGCCCTTTAGAAAAAAAGATCAGAAAGACGATTTCAGAGCGAGCATAAAGCCTGTATCGGATTTTGCAGATGCATCGTGCAGGGGTTCCATACGGTACGCCAGATACGTCAGTAACTCAATCTTCTGATTCACTGCGAATTTGTAGAAAAGTTCAAGCGAACTCTCTGACCCATCGGGCACCATGCTGGTTCGGCGTACCTTCCAGTGATATCTGCCTTCTCGGTCTCGCGTGTAGGGAATCAACATCTCTACGCTGCCGGACGAGATCCGCAAGGGCTGTGCCCAGGCAAAACCGTACACGTCATCAGGCCTGAACGCTCCGCCACCGATTAGGCCTACACCCCAAGTATTGCTGCGCAGACTTGTGAAATCGCGCAGAAAGCTGTTCTTGAGATTCTCGACATGAGTCATACCTTCGGTGTAGCAGGCGATCAAGGAAACCCTATCGGCGAGTTGTACGTGCCCGGATATCGAGGCAGACACAGTATCTGCAGCAGCTACACTCAGTACGCCGCCGGAGGAGCCACCAAGGAGGCTGCCATCCTCTTCGAGAAGCCCGAGTTGCAGACCGACCCCCCACCTTTGCCGGTGGTAGCTTCCGGTCAGGGTCACATCCTGACTTCGCAAGCCATAGCGGGTGTTGTTCTCGGCCGAGGCAAAGGACAATCCGGCTTGCAAATTTGAAGCCGGCGCGTAACTCATAGCACCGTGCAGACCCTCAGCGGTAAATCCCCTTAGTGGGCCGCCGAACGCGCTGGTTTGAAAAGAAAGTGAGTAGTCTTTTCTGACCTGTTCTTCGGGAAGCAGATATAGGACCCCGCGCGGTGGCGCATTGTAACCGAATCCGTAGCGATAGCCGCTTATGTTGAAGCCGGTAACCGACATCGCAATGGTTTCAGTGTGACCGTCATCGAAGCGATCGTTCAAAGCATCATTCCAGGGGTTGTGTTTACCGGGAACCATGTAGAGAGCGGACAGCTGAAAATCGCTGCGTTTAATCAGGGTTTCATCCACCGTCTTAGTATCCAGGCCTTTGAGTACTGAGCCCGCTGATACGCCAGGGTCACGAATGGTCACCCGTGACTTGAGGTCGAGTTCGTAAGCCCTGCCGTATTCGTCCAGGACCAGCGTGTTTTCAACGGTTTTGTTGTTCCGTAGGACCGCGTAAACAGCGCCGCCAATAACCAGTGCGGCAAGTGCGAGTCCCCCGCCGGAACTGCTTGTTTGGCCGTCGCCGCTGGTATCGTCGGTCGTGTTGCTGCCACTGCTATTGTCTGCCGTGTTGCTGTCGGTACCGGTGCCATCTTCTTCTGCCTCGTCACTGTCGGCACCATCTTCTGTCGTATCGTCGCTGCTGCTCTCATCATCGGACGGTGGGAGGATGTCACCCACCGGTTGTAGCGCTCGTTCCGGGTTGATCTGTCCCCAGCCGTAAATTGCGTCCACACCCGCCTCACCCTGGTCCGTGGCGGTCTTACGAATGATCTCGGTGACCTGTTCAGCCGTGAGATGGGGTGAGGCTGCCAGCACTCGGGCAGCCAGCGAGGCAGTATGGGCGGCAGCAATTGAAGACCCGACACCGGGGTAGTATTCGGAGTACCCGGGCGCTGTAACATACCAGTTGGCCTGGTCACCCGCTTGATTGCTGATAGCGAGTAGAGAACCCGTGGTGTCTAATCCGCCGGCAATCAGGCCGCGGTCCTGCATCAGAGAAGCGAGAATCGCATCACCGGTGGGTTGAAGCATTGCGTTGTTGCCGGCCTGCATGATCACGATTTTGCCGACTGCAGCCGCATTCAGAACGGCATCGGTATCAGCCGGATTAACTGAACTGCTGGGCCTGAGAATAATCTGGGCCCCACCTCCGGATCCCGTGGCCGTTGTCGCATAATCCAGACCCGCAGTCGCCCAGACAGGATCAAAGCTTGTCCCCCCGGGCCGGGTCCTCAAGGGGATGATGCGAACGTCTGGCGCCTCGCTGACCAGGACCTGTGCCATGGCTGTGCCGTGCAAATCGAAAGAGATGTCGCTGATATCGTCACTATCGTCGAGATCATCAACAAAATTTCTTCCGCCGGTTGCCAGGACGTCGTCAGTCAGGGGTGATACAACGTTGACGCCGGTGTCCAGCAGGGCGATGAAAACTTCGGCCTGAACTGGTGCCAGACCAAAAAATGACAAAGCAGCCGTGCTTAGCATAGTACGCAGTCTCGGTCCCAAAAACTGACCGAGGCACCAACCGCAGCTGATCAGACACCTTGCGAGCCGATACGGCCGTGCATGGACCGTACGACGCATCACACTACAAAGGTTTCCAGTCGGGTTTCTGAGACTCAAGGTAGAACCTGCAGGTTTATCAGAGTGGATGATTGGAGTCAGCTGAAAGTCTGTTCGACAACGACCGAATCACTGGTCAGCCACGTCGGTTGGATAATCGCAAACGAAGGTAAAAGCAATTGAAAAAGGGCGAAGACCATACCTCATATTGATGAGGTGATTCAACCTGAGCAGCAAGCGGCCCACAGTCAACCCGTGGGCCGGGACAGCAGGCTTCGAAGCTGAATCAACTCCTCGAGAACGGTGACGGGATCAGTAACCCTTCGGATGACTCTGCTTATGCATACTTCCTTATCCCGAAAACAAAACCGCCCAAGACGCCCTGCATCAGGGTAAAACCGAACGAGACCCAGGCCAGGGCCAGCCCCTGATGAATGGGTACGCCGTAATAAGAGAGCAGAACCACGAATACGGTTTCCCGGACGCCTATGGCGTTGATCGCGATGGGCAGCATCATGACGAAAACAGCGATTGGAATGATCAGGAACATCGATGTTGCAGGTATCTGTATGCCGACCCCGTGGGCGATCAGGATGAAATGAATCACTACGTTGAACTGCAGGGCCAACGACAGGCCAAACGCCATCAGGACAGCGGGTTTTTTCCTGCGGTAGACCTGAAACGATTCGAGAATTTTCCGGAGCACCTGGATAACACTCGATAACAGCGGCTTTTTAAGCTGTCCGAGCGTATCCAGGACCCTGGTCGGCAGGAACAGAACGACAAAAGCAAGGCCCAAGACGGCCCCCCCTGTCAGGCTCACCCACAATCCTATAAAAGGAACGTGGGCGGATACCTGAACGTCGATTGTGAGTGCGATGAGTGCGAAGGAAAACAAAGCAATCACGCCGAGAAACCGATCGACGATAACTACGGTTACGGCAATGGATCTGCTGCCGATGATCCGCCACGAGTCATACATGCGAACGACGTCACCGCCGATCGTGGATGGAAGAAAATTATTGAAGAACAATGCAACCATGAATGACTTTACCAGTTGGAGTACCGGTGCATCGGATTCTTGTGCGCGTATCAGCGTGCGCCAGCGGAACGCCGTAAGAAAATAGCCGACAAATAGCAGCAAGAACGCAACGCTCAGCAGTAAGCGATCTGCCGAAATGAGGCTGTTTCCGACTTCCTGAAGATCCGAATTTCTGAGGATCCAGTAAATCAGGCCGCCGGATACAACCAGCTTGAACAGGAAGAGCCAGGATTTATTCACGACCATAGCCGACAAAACAGGCGGAGTGTACGGTGTCTACCGCTGTCCTATCTTTTGTGCCGGGACACCGCCTACGATGTCTCGCGAGGTCACTGAATGGGTGATGACCGCCCCGCTCGCACCGATGCTACCGTGTTTAACGGTGACTCCGCCGAGTACTGTCACGCTGGCGCCAAGCCACACGTCATCTTCGATAGTACTGCCGCCGTCGTCCTTGATGCCTTGGCGCCACATGGGAATATCATATCTTTCGGTATTGTAGTTGCCACCCCCGACGATATAGCAGTGCGGTCCGATGGCGACGTCACAGCCGATCTTGACCGGACAATCGTTTGTCGATTGGATGACCGTATAGGCACCGATCCCAGTTCGATTGCCCAGTGAAATTTTCCCGCCTTTTGCAGAAACCATGACGTTGTTTGCCAGCATCACATCGTCGCCTATCGCGATCACTTTGTTGAGCCGATCATTTCTGGCGTCAAGCACGACGCCGTCGCTAACCACCACGCGGTCCCCCAGAGATATACGGCCTGGATGGCGCAGAATCATATTCACCCCAAACACCACACCCTCACCACAGTGTTCAAACAGCCGTCGCCAAAAAAATTTGCGAAGAACCAGGCCCAGTGCACCAGGAACCGGTGCCAGCCAGACACAAAATTCGTAGTACAGGGTGGTTAGTAGCCGTTTGGAGCCGACCATCACATCTTGATATTTCCTTAGTCCCGAACCATCGGCGGTCACAGCCTCGTGGGTTTTCCGGGGTGGACGCTGCGAACCGGCGGGTTCCTGATTCACGTTATTGTCGTGGACGGGATCAATGGCCGGGTGTAAAGCAAGTAAAGCCGGGTGGGTCAAGCCTGCTGTGTTTCTTCTTCAGCCGACAGCCGGCGTCTCAAAATCGTTCCGCCGGGTCGGCGGCCGCGTGGGTTGCCCGCTGGTGAGCCCTGATGCTGTCGTGGGACGGGGCGCGGTCTCGCGACCGGCTTCGGGACGTTTGTCCCGCTTCGCGGGTGTCTGCGCAGTGTCTGGCGATGCACGGTCGGCGGCTGGCGGCCGTTCTGATCCTGCGCTCTCTCCCCGTTTGGATCTTCTGCTGTGCTGGCGGGTAGACCGGGCGTTGGGCTTGCCGTTTCCTTCCCGATGCTCTGCGCCGGCCATCGTGGTTTGGGGCTGCACCATCACCGCGTCTGAGATGTCTTTTCGGGTCAGGCTGTGACCGATATAGGCCTCTATGTCCATCAATGAGAAGGCGTAGTCTTCACAAGCGAAAGAGATCGCATGGCCGCTGGCTCCGGCCCGGGCAGTGCGGCCCGCCCGATGGACATAGTCCTCGGGGTCCTGTGGCAGATCGTAGTTGAACACGTGACTGACACTCGGAATGTGCAGACCTCGGGCCGCAACGTCCGTTGCGACCAGCACCTGGCAACGACCCTCGGTAAACGCTTTGAGCAGCTTTTCCCGTTTGGGCTGCGGTACGTCGCCGGATTGAACGCCGGTGGAATATCCGTGGCGCTGAAGATGTCGTCCCAGCCGGTCACATGCGACGCGGGTATTTGCAAATACCAGTATCCGTTCGCCCTTGGTCTTGGCCATGAGTCCAAGCAGCAAGGGAAGTTTCTCGTTGTTCGCAGGGTAGTACACCTCTTCGATCAGGCGATCAGCGACCGGGGTGTCGGTTTCGATTTTGACCTCTGCGGGATTGTTCATGTGCTCGTAGGCCAGCTCGTTAACCCGCAGGGAGAGTGTTGCCGAAAACAGCATGTTCAGCCGCGTCGACGGTGCCGGCATTCTGCGTAGTACATAGCGGATGTCCTTTATAAATCCAAGATCGAACATCCGGTCGGCTTCATCCAGGACCACAACCTCCACGCCTTTGAGATCAAAAACACCCTGTTTGAAATAGTCGATCAGCCGGCCCGGTGTGCCGATAAGAATGTCTACGCCTTTATTGAGGGTTTCTCGCTGCGAGTGATAACCCGTACCGCCGTAGACCAACCCGAGTTTCAGGTCATTGTGTTTACCCAGCACGCTGGCATCCCGGTAGATCTGTATGGCGAGCTCCCGCGTTGGGGCCAGGATAACCGCCCGTACACTGGTTGACGTGTGGCTATCCAGCGGCGGGTTTGTCAGCAGCCGGCTGAATGTGGCCAGTAGAAAAGCGGCCGTTTTACCGGTGCCGGTCTGGGCTTGTCCGGCAACGTCCTGTCCTGCCAGCAGTAGCGGCAGTGATTCGGCCTGGATCGGCGTGCAGTACTCAAATCCTGCTTCTTCAAGCCCGAGGAATAGCGTAGTGTGCAGGTTAAATTCGGAGAATTTTTTCTGGGTTAAATGGGAGGCGTTTTTCATGTTGCCTTGTTGTTGAGATGTGGCGTGCTGTGAACAACCCTGAACCGCGATGTCAGCTCACATGCGGCTTATTCACATAAAATTAGTGTCGTGGCAAGTGGTCTGACCAGGGGTGTTCGCACTGAATCTCCGGGCAGATTGAGCGCGATACCGGGTTGTAGCAACGGAAAGTGCGTAAAATTGCTTCTTGCTTATGGGGGCGGAATTCTGGTAAAAAGCTGTTATCGGGTTTAAACCAGCGGCCTCTGAGAGGCTGAATGCTGAGTACCCGGCGGGTAGCAAGACAGGGCGAACGCGTGAGTGTAACACAGTGCCCCTGCATCCCTTTCCAAGACAAAAATTCTTCCCGTTAATTTAACGACCAGGAGCACAGGTTTTATGTCCGACAATAACAACATCGTACACGTCACCAATGAATCCTTTGAACAGGAAGTGCTCCAATCGGATTTGCCCGTTTTGATTGATTACTGGGCCGAATGGTGTGGTCCGTGCAAGTCGATCGCGCCGGTACTGGAACAAGTGGCTGACGAATATCAGGGAAAAATAAAGGTGGCCAAACTGAATGTCGACGACTACGGCGAAAAGGCTGCAGAGTATGCTATCCGCTCTATACCTACCCTGATGTTGTTCAAAAACGGAAACGTTCAGGAAACGCGGGTCGGTGCTCTGTCCAAAGCGCAGCTGACCACTCTGATCGATGAGAACCTTTGACTCAGTAAATCCACCGGTGCGTCGCTGTTCCGGCTGTCTGGACGCGAGACCGGTGATAGTGTTAGATTGAAACCAACAGGCCAAAAGCCTTACCTGCTTACCCCAACACTGCCTTCCAACTGAATTTCCCCGACTCCGGCGGCAAGTTCCCAGCCCGGAACCGTGCGACCGGGGCGGTACCACAGCCGTATCGGCCAGACCGGCAACCCTGAGATCAGACCCATGTCCTTAAGCCTCACCGAACTGAAAGAGAAAACACCGACTGAACTGGCCGAAGTGGCCCGTTCGCTCAAGCTCGACAATGTCACGCGGCTGCGAAAGCAAGACCAGATATTCGCCATTTTGAAGTCCCAGGCCAAGCGGGGAGAGAAAATCAAGGGTGAAGGTGTGGTGGAAATCCTTCAGGATGGTTTCGGGTTTCTGCGCTCTGCCGGCAGTTCCTACCTCGCAGGTCCCGATGACATCTACGTCTCGCCCAGCCAGATCAGGCGTTTCAGTTTGCGGACGGGTGACACCCTGACCGGCCTGATCCGACCGCCGAAGGATTCCGAGCGCTATTTTGCGCTGCTCAAAGTGGAGACGATCAACTATCAGGCACCCGAGGAAGCCAAGAACAAGATCCTGTTTGAAAACCTGACGCCGCTGCATCCGGACGAGCGTATGCGTCTTGAGCAGGAAAAGGGGGAGAACAGCTCTTCGGAGGCACTGACGGCGCGGGTCATCGACCTGGTCTCGCCGATCGGCAAGGGTCAGCGGGGGTTGCTGGTGTCGGCACCGAAAACCGGCAAGACAGTCATGCTGCAACAGATTGCCCATTCGATCACGGCCTCGGAACCGGATTGTATTCTGATGGTCTTGCTGATCGACGAGCGGCCGGAAGAGGTTACGGAGATGGAGCGCACCGTCCGCGGTGAAGTCATTTCCTCGACCTTCGACGAACCAGCTTCACGCCATGTTCAGGTTGCGGAGATGGTGATCGAAAAAGCCAAGCGGCTGGTGGAGCACAAGAAAGATGTCGTCATTCTGCTCGATTCGATTACCCGCTTAGCCCGGGCCTACAACACGGTGCAGCCGGCATCGGGCAAGGTGCTGACCGGTGGCGTGGATGCCAATGCGCTGCAGAAGCCGAAACGTTTTTTCGGTGCCGCGCGAAACATCGAAGAAGGCGGCAGCCTGACCATCATCGCGACGGCCCTCATCGATACCGGCTCGAAGATGGATGACGTGATTTATGAGGAGTTCAAAGGCACCGGTAATATGGAGATTCACCTGGATCGCCGTATTGCTGAAAAACGGGTCTACCCGGCCATGGTCATCAGCCGGTCCGGAACACGCCGTGAAGAACTCCTGACCGATCCGACGGAACTGCAGAAGATCTGGCTGCTGCTGAAGTTGCTGCATCCGATGGATGATCTGGAGGCAATCGAGTTCCTGCTCGACAAGCTGCGTGCGACCAAGAGCAACGCGGAGTTTTTCAAATCCATGAACCGCTGAGCCGGCTTGCCGGGCGCCGGTGATTGGAATATTATCTCGCCCCCGATTTGTGCTCTGCAATATTCCGGAGATCAGTGCCATGAAGGCTGACATCCACCCTGCCTACGAGGCCATCAAGGTCACCTGCCAGTGTGGCAACACATTCTCGACGCGTTCCACACTGGGCAACGATCTGCACGTTGAGATCTGTTCGGCTTGTCATCCGTTTTATACCGGCCAGCAGAAGATCATCGACACAGCAGGCCGAGTCGGCAAATTCCAGAAGAAGTACGGCAGGTAAACCCCCGCCCCTTCGGCTCTTTGCTCCTCCGCCCCGCCGCCGCATCCGGGCGCTCTGGGGGCTGTAGCGGTTCTCGCCTGGCGTGGTTCGCGCTGTGCTTGTTTCTGGCCTTTGGGCCCAGCCCGACCCTGTCTGCTGATACCCGGCAGGTCCAGGTGCGACATGTGGTCGATGGTGATACGCTGGTTCTGGACAGTGGTGAGACGGTCCGCCTCGCAGGGATCAATACACCGGAGCTGGGGCAGAATGGTCAGCCGGACCAGCCGCTGGCCGCGGCGGCGACCCGCGCACTTCGTGGGTTGGTCGGTGCAGGCACCGTGGTGCTCGAGGAGGCGACGGAGCGAGAGGACCGTTATGGACGCACTCTGGCCTACCTGACGACAGCCGACGGCAGGAGTATCCAGGCCCAGCTGCTTCGCCGAGGTCTCGCCAGTGCGGTTGCCGTGTCTCCCAACGTGCGTTATCTGCAGCGCTATGCTGAAAGCGAGCGCGCTGCACTGGCCGAAAAGAGCGGAATCTGGGGTCTGCCCTACTACCGGCCGCGGCCGGCTACATCAAAAGCCGCCGGTCGCGGGGGTTACGCCTTTGTCTACGGCAAGGTCCAGCGCATCGAGATCGGGGACCGTTGGTTTGCGTTCAGTCTGGCCAAACACTTTGTCATCTTGGTTCCGCGTACCGACTGGGTGCGCTATTTTGACTACCCCCCCTGCAGTCTGGACCGGTCCCAGATTGCGGTCAGGGGCTGGGTCTCAACCCGGGGTAAGCGCAGCCGGGTCGTCATCAAGCATCCGTTCATGCTCGAGCGCTGCGGCCGCGACCCGGTCGCGCTGTGTCCTGAGCGTACAGCACGTCGAACCCTGCCGGAGGCAGGCCCCGCAGTGCTTTGTGGCTGATGCTGCATAATCAACCACGCGCCAGTGGCTGAAGATCGGCGTCATACGGCAGGAGTGCGTTTGAACATTCAGAGACTGTTGATCCCGGTGGCATTGCTGGTGGCGGCCGCAATGGTCGTTCTGGCGGCCAGTCTGTGGATCCGGCACCAGGGTCGGGAAGCGGAAAACCCGTATGCGCATATTGGCGGTGACTTCACACTGGCCTCGAAAACCGGGCCCGTTTCGCTGTCGTCATTCAATGGCAAGGTCGTACTGCTGTTTTTCGGCTACACCCATTGCCCGGATGTGTGCCCGACTGAGCTCGCGAAAATGCGGGCCGCCTTCGATACGCTGAAAAAAAGAGAAGCGGAACAGGTCTCCGGGATTTTTATCAGCGTGGACACTGACCGGGATACGCCGGAGACGGCGAGTGATTATGCGGCTTTTTTCCACGAACGGATCATCGGGTTGTCGGGCAGTGCCGAGGAGATCTCGGCCGTGGCCAAACGTTACTTTGCCCTGTACCAGAAAGCGCCGGCTGCCAAGGGTGTGTCGGATTACACCGTAGACCACTCGGCGACCATCTACCTGATCAGCCGGGAGGGTCTTGTTCAGGGGCTGATGCGCACACCGACGGTCGGTGAGATGGTGCACGCCATACGCGATGCCCTGTCCAGCTGACTGGCCGTTACCCGACCGGGAATTGTCGCTCCAGGCGTGTGTAGCGGCCGTGGAACGGCAGCTCGAACAGGCCAGTCTTTACTTCGGACACGGTACCGACAACGCCCATGACGAGGCCGCGTGGTTGGTTATGATGGCTTCGGGTATCAATGTTGGGGGCTTCGAGGGGGACTGGCAGCAGACACTGGTGTCGTCTCAGCTGCGGGAGGTCCGTAAGCTGGCAGACGAGCGGATCAGCAGCCGTCGACCGCTGGCGTATCTGGTGAACCGGGCCTGGTTCGCTGGCCACGAATTCTACATCGATGAGCGGGCCATCGTCCCGCGTTCACACATCGCCGAATGGCTGCCCGAACGGTTCGAACCCTGGCTGGACGCGACCGCTGTCAACCGGGTACTTGATCTTTGTACCGGCAGCGGTTGTATTGCGGTAGCGCTTGCCCTAGCGTTCCCCGGGTCACTGGTGCATGCTGCGGATCTCTCGGTTGCGGCGCTCGAAGTTGCATCCATTAACGTTGCACGTCACAAGGTCGAGGACCAGGTGCGGCTAGTGTGCTCTGACCTGTTCGAGGAACTTAAAGGCAGTTGCTACGATCTCATCGTCTGCAACCCACCTTATGTCAGTGACAGTCTGATCGCAGATCTGCCGGCTGAGTACCTGCACGAGCCGGCACAGGCATTTGCTGCGGGCTGCGATGGGCTTGATTTAGTTCGACGGCTGCTGTCGAAAGCCCGCCGGTTTCTTACTGACAACGGTACACTGGTGATGGAGGTTGGCAGCGCAGCAGCTGCGGTCGAGAGTACCTGGCCGGAGGTTCCGTTTACGTGGCTGGCGTCGGCCCACGGTGAGCCGGTGGTTCTGGTTCTAACAGCCGGTGAACTGGATCACTACGCCGGTCAATTTCGATGAGGTTGAGGGCTCCTTCGCTCAGATTTCGATCATTTCGAAGTCAGCCTTGGTGGCATCGCAGTCCGGACACTGCCAAGTATCAGGGATGTCCTCCCAGCGGGTCCCGGGGGCGAGGCCTTCTTCCGGAAGACCGGCTTCCTCGTCGTAGATAAAACCACAGATGACACACATATAGGTTTTGTATTCCATGCCGGGTCTAATCAGAACTGAAAGCGCAGCATTCTAACGCAAAGGAGTCGTCCTAAGGACACAATGAAAGTGATTGAATGTCGCCAGCGGCACAGGGACCACGACTTTTAAGATACGGAGAGACCAGATGAAAAACGCCAACCAGGAACTGTTCGACAGGGCGCTGAAATTCATTCCAGGCGGCGTCAATTCGCCGGTCCGTGCCTTCAAGGCCGTCGGCGGGGCGCCGGTGTTTATTGAACACGCCAAGGGACCGTTGATCCACGACCAGCAAGGCAATGCCTATATCGATTATGTTGGGTCGTGGGGTCCGATGATTCTGGGCCATGCTGATCCGGATGTGGTGGCAGCGGTCCAGGAAGCGGCCACGAGGGGATTGAGCTTCGGCACACCCACGACGATGGAAACGGAGCTGGCCGAGCTCTTGTGCGCCAGCGTACCGTCCGTAGAACAGGTCCGAATGGTCAATTCCGGTACCGAGGCTACGATGAGTGCGATCCGCCTGGCTCGCGGGTTCACCGGCCGGGACAAGGTGATCAAATTCCAGGGTTGTTATCACGGTCACGCAGACGGACTGCTGGTCAAGGCCGGTTCCGGTGCTCTGACCCTGGGAGTGCCCACGTCACCTGGGGTACCCGCCAGCATGGCCGAGCACACGCTGACGCTTGAATACAATGACCTTGACCAGGTCGCTGAAGCGTTTACTGCGTTCGGTGACGAGCTGGCGGCGGTGATCGTCGAACCGGTGGCGGGAAACATGAACTGTGTCCCGCCGGCCGAGGGTTTTCTTGAAGGCCTTAAGGATTTGTGCACAAGTGCAGGGGCGCTGCTGATCTTCGACGAGGTGATGACCGGCTTTCGGGTCGCCGCCGGCGGCGCTCAGGCCCTCTACGGCGTAGTGCCCGATCTCACCACCCTGGGCAAAGTGGTCGGTGGCGGGATGCCTGTCGGTGCGTTCGGTGGTCGAGCGGACATCATGGCTCACCTCGCACCCACGGGTGCGGTTTATCAGGCAGGCACCTTATCAGGCAATCCGCTGGCTATGGCCGCGGGTCTTGCGACCCTGCGCAAGGTACTGGTAGATGGCTTCTTTGAACGCGTCGGTGCGAGGACGGAATCGCTGGTCAGGGGACTGCGCGGCGCTGCCGCGACCGCCGGAGTGGGACTCGCCACCAACCGTGTGGGCGCAATGTTCGGTCTGTTTTTTACCGATGCCCAGTCGGTCACGAGTTTCAGCGAGGTGATGGCGTGTGACAGCGCGCTCTTCGGTCGATTCTTCCATGGCATGTTGCGTTCGGGAATTTACCTCGCTCCATCTGCGTTCGAGGCAGGGTTCGTCTCTGATGCCCACAGCGATGCGGAGATCCAGAAAACGATCAAAGCCGCGGGTCAGGTTCTGTTATCGATCAGTCGAGAAAATTGAAAGACAGAAGATAGCGCGGCGGCGCGCCGTGCCTGGCCCTCCACACGTTGTTAACGACCATTGTGATGTGAAACACCACGAGTATTGCCAGCAGTACAAATCCGATCAGCACCAGAACCAGCAGCATCGCGACTAGAAAATAGAGTGTCGTGCTCAGCGCGAAGTTGAGCGCCGCGCGTCCGTCGGCATCCAGTCGCGGTGACCGCCGGCGCCAGCGTTGCCACAGCAGCAGCGGCAGCCACAGCTGACCGAGCGGCAGGCCTGCGTAGATGCTGAGTGCGCTGAGGTGAAGGGCCGGACTCCGCCAGCCCGGTTGTAACAACGGCTTTAGGGGCTGAACGGGCACGGCCGGGAGCCGTCTGGCCAGACCGAGGACACCGGTCAGTCCCAGAACCTGGGCAAAAACCAGGATCGTCAGTACGGCTGAAAAGGAGGCTGCCGGCAGAGCAGTTTCGTCCGCCGCAACGACTTTCAGAATGACCAAGCCGGCGGCGACGGCTGAAGACACTACACCGCCGAGCAGGAACAGCCACGGCAGAAATTTCAATAGTGTTGACTCCGGTGCAGCCAAACACCACCACTGCCGTGCTCACAGCACAGCATACAAAGCCCAGATCGAGACAGGTAACAGCCAGCCGGCCGGGACGGCCGGTGGACAATCAGTCAGTCCGCTGGTGCGACGTCTTCAGCGGCCGGGCCTT
>CAJXBY010000017.1 GCA_913051905.1 uncultured Gammaproteobacteria bacterium
CTTGCCGTTACGACATTCGTCGGGTGACCATTGACGATAGCCTGATGGGAGACGATAAAGAAGTGCTGGAAGACCTGATTGCGGCGGCAGTCAACGACGCTGTGCGACGGGTTGAGAAAACCAGTCAGGAAAAGATGGGTGGTCTGGCCTCCGGGTTGAACATCCCGGGCCTGAACCTGACCGGTTGATACATGAGCAGTGGGCACTCAATCGACCGTCTTAAGCAGGCGCTGCGCCGTCTGCCGGGTGTGGGGCCTAAGACTGCTCAGCGAATGGCATTCTATCTGCTTGAGAGAGACCGCGAAGGTGCCCGTGCCCTGTCTGATGCGCTTCGTGAAGCGACCGCCAGTGTCGAACACTGTCAGCGCTGCAATAATTTCAGCGAGACCCCGTTGTGCCAGATCTGTGCTTCCGGGAAGCGTGACGGAACCCTGTTGTGCGTGGTCGAAACACCTGCAGATCTTGACACCATAGAGCAGGCTGGCGCCTATACGGGTTATTACCTGGTGCTAATGGGTCATCTGTCACCGCTGGATGGCGTGGGTCCGGAAGATCTGGCCATCGATCACCTGATGAAAGTCGTGGCGCAGAACGCGGTTCAGGAAGTGATACTCGCGACCAATCTGACGATGGAAGGCGAAGCGACTGCTGATCATCTGGCAGATCTTCTGGACCAGACCCATGTCAGCGTCAGTCGTCTGGCACGTGGGGTGCCCGTCGGTGGGGAACTGGAATACATGGATGCCAATACTCTCAATCAGGCGTTCAGCGACCGCCGAACGCTGCAGCCATCAGCGCCCGCCGGGAACACCTAGACTCAGACTGCTGAAAAAATCTGTCAGCCGTCTCTCCAACCAGTATTTGCTGAATCCCGGTAACGGGCCTGCCACATATCCGATATGGCCCCCTCGGGTGGTCAGTTCCAGCTGCACACCTGGCCCGAGTTCTTGAGATTCCGGGATCTGATCCGTCCCCATAAATGGATCATCGCGACTCTGCACGATTAGGGTTGGCGTTGTGATCTGTGAGAGGTACTGCCGGCAACTGGCCTTTGTGTAGTAGTCGTCGGCACCGTTGAAGCTATGTATCGGGGCTGTTCCCAGTTCGTCGAAGGAATAAAAAGTACGTGTTCTAAGCAGACGCCCAATGTCCAGACGCCCGGGATACTGCATTGCTTTCCGGTAGGCGGTTTTTTTCATCGCGCCCAGCAGCCAATACTGATAGAGCCTTGAGGCGCCTTTTTCCAGGCGCCGAGCACAGCCCGCTAGATCGAATGGCACCGATACGGCGGCTGCGGCGCACAGAATGGATGAGTCGGCCTGCTCTCCAAGCAGCTTCAATAGCATATTACCGCCAAGTGAGAAACCCACCACGCACAGTGGAACACGCGGGTAGTGACGCCGGAGCCAATTGATGACGAAGCCTGGATCACGCGTTTCACCGGCATGATAGGTGCGGGGCAGCCGATTGTTCTCTCCACTGCATCCCCGGTAGTGCATAACACACGATCTGAACCCTGTGCGGTTGAGGGCTCTGCACAGACCGCGCACATAATAGGACTGCGATGAACCTTCCAGCCCATGAAGCACCAGGATGATTGGTCGAGCGGAATCTTCAGGGCCCGTCCAGTCCAGGTCTACAAAATCCCCATCCGGCAGTTCGAGTCTCTGACGGCTGAATCGTGGAGTCACCTGGTGCCGTGCCAGAATCGGCCACAGTGTCTGACAGTGCGGGTTTCTGCACCACCAGGCGGGACGAAAGCTCGACTTTACATACCGACCGGAATTCAGGTTGTAGCCCTCACCACGGACTTGCTGCCGGTCAGGCGTCGGCGTCGGCAAAGTTCAGTGCGCTACCGAAAACACCGGGTCGAATCTGTCCGTTGTCGAATACGACTCGGCCGCCTACGACGGTGTACAGCGGCCAACCGCTGAGTTGCCGTCCGCTGTAAGGGCTCCAGCCGGCACGGCTGAACACCTCTTCATCACGCACCTCGTGGGTGTGATTCAGATCGACCAATACCAGGTCGGCATCAAAGCCTTCTTCAATACGGCCTTTGTTCGGGATACCGTAAGTACGGGCAGGCCCTTCGCACATCCAGGCCTGGATCTCCGCGAGAGTGCACTTTCCGGCGTTCATCTGAGTCAGCATCAACGGCAGTGAGGTTTCAACACCGGGCATTCCGCCGGGAGAGTGCGGGTAGGGCTTCGACTTTTCCTCCAAAGTGTGGGGCGCGTGATCGGTGGCGATAATGTCAATGACACCATCATGCAGACCTTGCCAGAGGACCGAGGCGTTGTCCGGGTCACGAATTGGTGGGTTCATCTGGGCCCGTGAGCCAAGCCGATCGTAGTCCGTGGTATCGAGAAACAGGTGATTGGGAATGACCTCGGAGGTGATCTGACCGGGTTTGTTGGTCCGGAGATACTCGACTTCTCTTGCCGTGGAAAGGTGAAGAACGTGAAGCCGGCGTCCATATTTCTGAGAGAGTTCGACGGCCCGACGGGTGGCGATCAGCGCAGTTTCCGGATCACGGACCTCGGAGTGAAGGCTGTAGGGCGGCGGATTGCCCGATGACGGGATCAGTTCTGCCGACCGCTGATTGATACGTTCCTCGTCTTCTGCATGTACAGCGATGAGTCGTGTGCCGTTCGAAAAAATTCGATCCAGCGATTCGTGATCATCGACCAGCAAGTCGCCGGTACTCGAGCCCATAAAGATCTTGATGCCGCATGCTGGTTCGACGCTATTGAGTGAGGTCAAGTTGTCTTTCGTGGCGCCGATAAAGAAGCCGAAATTTGCGACGCAGGTGCGCTGGGCACGGGCGAGTTTCCAGTCCAACTGAGTCTGATCAGTTGTGGCCGGGCTGCAGTTTGGCATTTCCAGGAAACTGGTCACGCCACCTCGGACCGCTGCGCGTGAGCCTGACCCCAGGTCCTCCTTGTGGGTGGCACCGGGTTCGCGGAAATGGACCTGCGGGTCGATGACACCCGGCAGCAACAGGTGGCCCCTGGCATCAATGGTCTCGGCAGCGTCGGCCGTCACCTCGCCTCCGACCCGCTTGACGAGTCCGTCTTGGCAGGCTAGATCTCCTTCAGTACAGGTACCGTCCGGTCTGGCGATCCGGGCGTTCTTGATGACGAGGTCAAACATCGAGGGTTCGCTACGATGGTGTAACACGCCCTATTCTAGCGGGCTATTGCCAGCAACCCAAGGTTCAGGAGCGAAATTGAAGGTGACGTCCGCACTGGACGGGAGCGGTCAGGCGAGTTGTTTTTCCCTAATCTCGTCGAGGGTCTTGCAATCGATGCACTGAGTGGCCGTTGGCCTGGCTTCCAGGCGTTTGATCCCGATGGGGACACCGCAGGTCTCGCAATAACCATAATCGGCGGTATCTATGGTGGCGATTGACTCTTCGATTTTCTTGATCAATTTGCGCTCCCGGTCTCGCGTTCTCAGTTCAAGTGACCGGTCGGTCTCCTGGGTTGCTCGGTCGTTGGGATCGGGGAGATTGATCGATTCGCCCTGCATCGTGTGGACGGTGCGTTCAGTATCAAAGATGAGTTCCTGGCGCCAGGCATTGAGTATGGCCCGGAAGTGATCCTGCTGGGGTTCATTCATGTATTCTTCCCGCTTTTTCGCTTGATAGGGCTTTATGCCGTGAATGAGCTCAGCGGGTTTTGCTTTGGTTTTGGTTGTTGCCATCAGATGACGCGTCAGAAGATTTACTGTGGTCAGTGTGCTGGTCCCGGCCTGTTGTCGGTGCCCAGAAAGCGGGCCGTTATACCAGAGTGATTGACGTCACGCAAGCGCGTTAAGGAGCTTCTCCCGGGCTCCAGATACGGAGCGGAATAAAGGAGTCAAAACGCGGTGATCGGGGACCTCCTGTTTCAGGGGACAGCGTGAATAATGGCTGATCCTGCTGCGGTTCAGATATAATTGAGGTCCGGTTTGGATCTAGATATCCCGAATTGTGTTTTCCCCATCCAGCAGGCTGGCCTTGACAGGCTGCTGTGTTCACGTCTGCGGAAAACCGGCGTGAAGCCGGATTCGCCAATTTTCTGATAACAGACTTCATGCGCCTGAAAAGACTGAATATTTCCGGCTTTAAGTCATTCGTAGATCCGACGGTGATCACGGTACCTGCTGACTTTACCGGCATCGTGGGACCGAATGGCTGTGGAAAATCCAATGTCATCGATGCCGTCCGCTGGGTCATGGGGGAGATATCGGCCCGCAATCTGCGTGGTGAAAACATGTCCGACGTGATTTTCAACGGGTCGGCAGCGCGAAAGCCAGTGGGCAAGGCGTCGGTGGAACTGATATTTGATAACAGTGAGGGGACGGCTCCCGGCAACTACGCTGGGTTTTCGGAGATTGCGGTGAAACGGACTCTGTCCCGGGATGGAACGTCGCAATACATCATCAATCGCAGCCGCTGCCGCAGAAGGGATATCACCGACCTTTTCAGGGGTACGGGTCTTGGCCACCGTTCGTACTCGATCATTGAACAGGGCATGGTGTCGCGCATCGTTGAGGCTCGCCCAGAAGACCTCAGATCCTTTGTGGAGGAAGCTGCAGGCATCAGCCGCTACAAAGATCGGCGGCGGGAAACTGAAACCCGCATTCGCCATACTCGGGAGAACCTGGACCGGGTTGAAGACATTCGAGGGGAACTGGCTGCCCAGCTGCGCCGATTGCAGCGTCAGTCGCAGGCAGCCCGTCGTTATCAAAAGCTGAAGGACGAAGAACGTCTTATCACAGGACAGCTGCTCGGTGTCCGCTACCGTGAGATGAAACAACGCTCTGTCGGGCAGGCCAGACGGACATCCGAGGCCCAGAACCGGGTCGAGTCGGAGCTCGCCCAGCAGCGCTCGCTTGAGCGTCAGGCTGAAGACATCCGCTCGGGGCAGGTCGATTCACAGAATCAGGTCAATGAGATTCAGGGCGAGTTTTACTCAGTCGGTGCGGATGTGGCCTCCGTGGAGCAGAAGATCGAGCATACCCGTGAGACTGAACAACAGCAGCGCGGTGAACTGGAACGGCTGACGGTTTCGCTCGCGGAAACATCCACCCAGCTGGAGCAGGATGTTTCTGAGTCGGGTGAGCTCGATGGAAAACTCTCCCGCAATGAAATGCTACGGGGTGAATCTGTGACGTGCCTTGAGAAGGCGCAGGATCAACTGGTCCAACACGAGCATCGTCTGGAAGATTGGCAGGAGCGCTGGCATGAGTTCACCCAGCGGGCCGCAGAACCTGCCCGCGACCAAGAAGTTCAGAAGGCACGAATAGACCAGTTCGAGTCGGTTGATCTGAAGCTTCAGGAGCGGCTGGCTCGTCTGGACGACGAGAACATGAAACTGCTGGGGGAGGAGGAAACCCTGGATTTAGAAAATGCCAGGAGCGCTGTCTGGCAGCAGGATGAAACGGTTCGACAGAAAAGTGAGGCGTTACAGCGGTTACTGAATGAGCTGGCCGTTCGACGGGAAGCCGAGGAGAAACTGGACCAGGAATTTGATACAGCCCGCCAGGGCATGCACACCCAGACCAGCAGGCTGGAGACGCTGGAGGATCTCCAGGAAAGGGCTCTGCGGCAGGACGATGAATACCGCTCCTGGCTGGAAAAACGCGGGCTCTCCCACGCCCCGCGTCTGACGGCCGAAATCGATGTGGCCGAAGGCTGGGAAGTCGCGGCAGACGCTGTGCTGGGCCGCCGACTCGCAGGGCTTGGCGTTGGCAGTCTGGAGAACGCTGTGGCGGACGAGACTACACTCCCGGCCAGTGATCTGTTTTTCATCGAATCACGGGAATCCGGGGGAGATCTTAGGCCATCAGACGATACGCTGTTAAGCAAATTGTCCTGTAGGCGGTACGACTTTAAACCCCTGCTCGAGGGCGTATATGTTGTAGAGACGCTGCCTCAGGCGATAGCTCGTAGATCTGAACTTGCAACCCATGAGTGCGTGGTAACGCGCTGTGGCACTGTCATCGGTCAGAACTGGATTCGGGCGCCACGCGGACACGCCGACCAGATGGGCCTGCTCGCCCGTGAAGAAGAGATTGAGCAATTGCGGTCTGAAGTGTCGAAGTTTTCGATCGTTACCGCCGAGCTGAAAAGGAACTTGGGCCAGACACGCGAAGCAGTGCGTGATACGGAGCAGCAGCACCAGTCACGGCAGAAGGAGTTGGGCGAGATGCAGGCAGTTCGTGATGAACTTCGGCAGCAACTCGCGGAAAAAGAAGCACGTTTCGGCCAGATTGAAGCTCGCCGGCAGCAGTTGCTGATCGAAATCGACGAGGCAATCTCTGATCTGGAGTCCACTGGCCAGGAGCTCGACCAGGCCGGCCGCAGTCTGGCTCTGGCGCAGGATGAGACCGGCTCGGTTGACGATGCCCGTGAGCACTTGCTTGAGGAGAAGCAGACCCTGTCGTCTGATCTGATCCAGGCCCGGCGCGTTGTCCAGGAATGCCGTGACCAACTGCACCAGAATGAGCTCGATCTTCAGGTTCTACGGGCTTCCCTGGAGTCACTGCGGGCTGCACAGGAACGCCTGGCGTCCCAGAGTCGAGCCGACCAGGAGCGCCACGACGAGCTGCAGAAGATACTTGCTCAAGGAAGCGAACCGGAACAGGTGCTTCAGCAGCGTCTGCAGGAATTACTCGACAAAAGAGTCGAAGTCGATGCCCGGCTGGCTTCGGCACGAAGCCGGCTTGATTTGCTGGATGAAAATCTGAGGGCCAACCAAGGTCTGCTGTCCGAGTGCGAGCAGCGTGTCGCCGTTGCCCGCGAATCCCTCGAAGAGCAGCGACTGCTGGGCCAGGAGTTGAACGTACGGGCCGAGACGCTGGTTGAGCAGATTACTGCAGACGACTACGTTCTGGATGATCTACTTGCGGATCTTCCGGATGATACTGATGAGGCAACTCTGGTTGAGAAATCCCAGCAGCTCGGGGAAAAGATTTCCCGAATCGGCGCGGTGAACCTGGTGGCTATCGAGGAGTTCGAAGAACAGTCAGAGCGTAAATCTTACCTGGACGAGCAGCATGCGGACCTCGCGGAGTCCCTCGAGACCCTGCAGAATGCAATCCGCAAGATAGACCGTGAGACCCGAGAACGTTTCCGGAATACCTTCTCTCAGCTCAATGAGGGATTTACCGAGTTTTTTCCTAAGTTGTTCGGGGGCGGAACGGCAGTCCTGGAACTTACCGATGACGATCTGCTGACTGCGGGAGTCGTGGTCATGGCGCGTCCTCCGGGCAAACGCAACAGTTCTATACACCTGCTGTCGGGCGGGGAAAAGGCTCTGGCCGCCGTGGCCCTTCTGTTTGCCCTTTTCCGCCTTAATCCGGCCCCGTTCTGCATCCTGGATGAGGTCGACGCGCCACTGGATGATCTCAACGTCGCGCGTTACTGCCAGACGCTCCGGACTCTGTCAGAGCGATCCCAGTTGATTGTGATCACCCATAACAAGATCACCATGGAGTCCGCTGACGTGCTACTTGGTGTAACTATGGGCGAACCCGGGGTGTCGGCTATCGTGTCGGTAGATATCGATCAGGCGCTGGAGATGGCCGCGCAGTGATATGACCCTGCAGCTGGCACTGATAGTCCTCGGGGCGCTCGTGCTGACGCTGGTCGCAGTATTGTCCTATGCCGGTGGGCGCTTCAGTCTAAAGAAGAGCACAAGCAAGTTGCTGGGCCGATTACCCTCTGTCGATATACTGATGGAGAAGGTGGCTTCAGCGCTTCGTCTGCGCAAGTTCGATCAGTCAAGGCAGCGAGAGCCGTCATTGGTGCCGGCGGATAATTTTGAGCTCGGGAAGGAGCCGGCGACGACCAGTCATCCGCTGTCGCGGGAGAAGGCCGGTGGCGATCCGCCTGCCGGGTCCGATGTTCCGCGCGATATTGCCGGCCTTGCACCCCAGGATGGAATTGGGTCAGGTCCACTTCGGATTGATTATTGGGCACGACTCACCGGTGAACACTCGGTCAGCCGCGACGCGGTTCTCGGTCTCTTTCGCGAATACGAAATCCGGCTGGATCACCCCAGAGCGGTCCACGGCCGGACTCATCCCGGTAACGTCTGGCAGGACCTGGAACAGGCCGGCAGTGACGAATTATTCACGGACCTTGTCGTCAGCCTGCAGCTGGCAGATCACCGCGGTCCCGTTGACGAAGCCGAGTTGACCTGCTTCAACACGTTAGTCTACGGTTTGGCAGAAGGTCTGGACCGGCGGTGCCATCTGGAAGAATCGCTAGAGGATTCACTGCCGCAGGCCCAGAGACTCGATCGATTCTGCAGGGCCTACGACATGCTGGCAATCTTGAACATCGAACCGCTCGGAGATTCGAGTTTTGGCGGACAAGAACTGGAACGTGTGATGCAACGATCGGGCATGCGTCTGGGTGACCGAAGTATTTTCCATTTCTATGATCCGCGAACCGGTGCCAGTCTGTTCAGTCTCGCGAACCGCCATCAGCCCGGCCAGTTTGATTATCCAGACCTTGTTGAAGGTGCTTTCAAGGGGCTGACGATGTTCATGAGTATTCCACGTGCGGTCAATCCCTCCGCCACGTTCGCCAAGATGATATCCGTCGCGGAATACGTTTCCTCGGAACTGAATGGCTCAGTGACCGATCCTGACGGCAGCCGACTGTCAGCGGCGCACCTTTCGCTTATCCAGCGACAGGTGAACGGTATCGGTGAAGCCATGAGGCGACTGGGTATCGTGCCGGGTAGCGAGGAGGCCCTGCGGCTTTTCTGATGCATTGATGAAAGATCGACTCGAAGCCGCCCTCAACAAGCTGTATCTCGAGATTGAACGCCATAACCATCTCTACTATGTGCTGGATGATCCGGAAATTCCCGATGCAGAGTACGATCGCCTTCTCAAACAGCTGATTGATCTTGAGCAGGCCAACCCGCATTTGGTCTCTGCTGATTCACCGAGTCGCAGGGTAGGTGACACACCACTCGAAACTTTGGGCGAAGTGCGCCATGGCCTTCCGATGCTGTCGTTGAACAATGGTTTTGATGATAATCAGATCACTGAATTTGACCGGCGATGCTGCGAAGTTCTTGGAGTCGAATCAGTAGACTATGTTGCAGAGCCCAAGCTCGATGGTCTGGCAATCAGTCTGATCTATGAGAACGGGCGGCTGGTACGCGCAGCAACCCGTGGTGACGGCACTCGGGGAGAAGATGTTACACACAATACCCTCACAATACGTTCGATCCCGTTGCGCCTGGCCGGTGACGGGTTTCCCGATCTACTGGAGGTTCGGGGCGAGGTCTATATGCCGCGGGCAGGGTTCACCTGGTTAAATCGGCAGCAAAGACAGGCACAAGCCAAACCCTACGTGAACCCCAGAAACGCGGCGGCGGGCAGTCTCAGACAGCTGGATCCCAGAGTAACGGCAACCCGTCCGCTGGCCTTCTTCTGCTACGGAATCGGGCAGGTCGACGATGGCCTGCTGGAAACATCCCACAGCTTTAATCTGGAGCAGTTGCGGGTCTGGGGCCTGCGAATCAATCCACGGGTCGTGACTGTGACGGGCGTCCTAGGATGCCTCGATTATTATCGGAATCTGCTCGCGACGCGCGATGAACTGGATTACGAGATTGACGGGGTGGTCTACAAGGTCAACAGTATTCCGGGACAGCATCGGTTGGGGTCGGTTTCCCGCGCTCCGAGGTGGGCGCTGGCCCACAAGTTTCCTGCCCAGGAGGAGCTTACCGTCGTCGAGGGCATTGAAGTTCAGGTGGGGCGTACCGGCGCGCTGACTCCGGTGGCCCGCCTCAAGCCCGTGTTCGTTGGCGGGGTGACGGTTTCCAACGCTACGCTGCACAACCATTCAGAGATCCAGCGCCTGGACGTCAGAATCGGGGATACGGTTTCTGTCCGCAGGGCCGGCGACGTGATCCCGGAAATTGTCTCCGTGGTCCGTAAGAAGAGACCCCGGAATACCCGGCCTTACCGGTTTCCAGACAGCTGTCCGGTATGCGGTTCGGTCATCGTCAGTGATAAGGAGGGCGTGATTCTGCGCTGTGGCGGAGGGCTTTACTGCAATGCTCAGATCAAGGAATCGATCAAGCACTTTGCGTCCAGGCGTGCAATGGATATCGAGGGCCTTGGCAATAAACTGGTTGAACAGCTGGTGGATACCGGGCTCGTTTCCGATGTCGCTGATCTCTTTGCCCTGGAGGCACCTGTTATTGCTGGCCTCGAGCGGATGGGAGAGAAGTCAGCCGGGAATCTGGTCGCGGCGCTTGCCGATAGCCGTGAGACCACGCTCGACCGTTTCCTGTTCGCGCTTGGAATACCACAGGTCGGTGAAACCACTGCCCAATTACTGGCAGAACACTTCGGCACTTTGGAAAATCTTCGCACAGCTGATCTGGAAAAACTTCAGGCTGTTCAGGACATCGGACCTGTTGTCGCGGAAGGGGTACTTGGGTTTTTCAGGGAAGAGCACAATAAGGTCGTTATCGAACAGCTTCGCGAGCTTGGTGTGACCTGGCCCGAGCTGGAAAAACCCCCGACCAGCCTGGGGCCGTTGACTGGCCAGACCTTTGTGCTGACCGGGTCGTTGGCCACGCTCAACCGCCAGCAGGCATCCGAAAAACTTGCGGCTCTGGGTGTCCGGATAACAGCGAGTGTTTCCCGAAAGACCGATTGCCTGGTGGCCGGAGCGGACCCCGGTTCAAAACTGACCAAGGCGGAACAGTTGGGTGTCAGGATATTGAACGAGGATGCTTTGCTGAGCCTGCTGGCAGAGTATTCCTGACGCGACAGGGCCTGAGTTAAACTCCCGGCGTATTTGTTCTGACCGGTATGTAGAGCAATTTTATGCCCCCAGGTCGGTCCGGCCGAGGGAAAGCACAGGAGATTCCATGACTGATTCCTTTGGTACCCGTGAAGTTCTGGATGTGGGCGGAAAGTCCTACGAGATTTTTGCACTGGACGCTGTGGGAGGCCTGTCCGGGCCTTCCCGGCTGCCGTATTCCTTGAAAATTCTGCTTGAAAACCTGCTGCGCCATGAGGACGGGATCAGTGTTACTGCCGAAGATATCGCTGCTCTAGCCAGCTGGGATGTGAAGGGGGGTGACGTACGGGAAATTGCCTATACGCCGGCCCGGGTCCTGATGCAAGACTTCACCGGGGTTCCGGCGATCGTCGATCTCGCCGCCATGCGTGAATCAGTCCAGGCGCTGGGCGGCGACCCCGCACGAATCAACCCTTTGTCCCCGGCCGACATGGTGATCGATCACTCACTGACAGTAGATCATTTCGGGACAGACAGAGCACTGGATCTGAACACTGAGCTGGAATATCAGCGTAACCGGGAGAGATATTCGTTTCTACGCTGGGGGCAGAAAGCATTTGACAATTTTCGGGTGGTCCCTCCGGCCACCGGAATCGTGCACCAGGTGAACATTGAATATCTTTCAAGCGTTGTGTTTACCCGTGAAGTCAATGGTGTGCTCAGGGCGTATCCCGATACAGTGGTCGGGACAGATTCTCACACCACGATGGTCAATGGGCTCGGCGTACTCGGCTGGGGTGTAGGTGGAATCGAAGCTGAAGCAGCAATGCTGGGACAGCCTGTGACAATGCTGGTGCCAGAAGTCGTCGGATTTGAACTTCGGGGGTCCCTCAATGAAGGTGCGACAGCAACCGATCTGGTTCTGACGGTTGTCGAGATGCTCCGCCAGCACGGCGTGGTTGGAAAATTCGTCGAGTTTTATGGTGACGGGCTTGATGATCTGTCGTTAGCTGATCAAGCTACGCTCGCCAATATGGCACCCGAATACGGTGCGACCTGCGGAATATGTCCTATAGATGTTGAAACGCTCAATTATCTGAGGCTCACCGGACGGGACGAACATCAAATTGCCCTGGTAGAGGCTTATGCACGACGCCAGGGTATGTTTCGCGAGAAGGGCGCCGAGCCCGCCCGCTACACGGACACCTTGTCCCTGGAGCTGGCCGAAGTCGTCCCGAGTATTGCCGGACCCAAGAGACCCCAGGACCGTATAGACCTGTCGGTTGCTAAACAGAGCGTTGCCGATGCTTGTGAAAGTGTCTCCCGGGGCGTTCCGGGTGTGCCTCAACAGTTTGAACTGAATGGCGAAAGTGTGGAGCTCAAGGATCAGGATATCGTGATTGCTGCAATCACCAGCTGCACGAATACCTCTAACCCAGGGGTAATCGTCAGTGCCGGTCTGGTGGCCAGGAATGCGCTCAGGCAGGGTTTGGACATCAGGCCATGGGTCAAAACATCACTGGCCCCGGGCTCCCAAGTCGTTACAGACTACCTCGAGGAAGCCGGTCTTCTCCAGGCGCTGACCGAGATCGGATTTGCCGTCGTTGGCTACGGGTGCACCACATGCATCGGCAATTCCGGGCCATTACCCCTGCCTGTGAGCAAGGCGATCGAACAAGGCGATCTGGTAGCCTGTTCCGTACTGTCCGGAAACCGCAACTTTGAAGGCAGGGTGCACACCGAGGTCCGGATGAACTTTCTAGCTTCGCCGCCGCTGGTCGTGGCTTATGCACTGGCAGGTACGATGGCTATAGACTTTCGCACAGACCCTCTTGGGACGGGTTCGAATGGTGAACCGGTCTATCTACGTGACATCTGGCCGACTTCCTCGGAGGTGGCGGAAGTGATCGGTGCCAGTCTCACACGTGATGTCTTCCAGGCACGTTACTCTGATGTGTTTCGCGGTGACCGCCGCTGGGCCGATATCAGTGTCGATGCTTCCACTTTGTTCGCGTGGGACGAGTCCTCAACCTACGTCAGAAGACCGCCGTACTTTGACGGGATGACGGGGGAGGTACCGGGGATAAGCGGTTTTCGGAATGCCCGGGTCCTGGCCATGCTGGGAGACAGTGTGACTACCGACCATATTTCTCCTGCCGGAGCTATCAAAGCCGATAGTCCAGCCGGCAGCTATCTTCGTCAACACGGTGTGGAAGATGCCGACTTCAACTCCTATGGCTCACGCAGGGGAAACCACGAGGTCATGATGCGGGGTACTTTTGCCAACATCAGGCTCCGTAACGAGCTTGCGCCGGGAACAGAAGGGGGTTGGACGTGTCTTGAGGCAGGCGGTGAATCCCTGCCGATCTACGACGCGGCACTCCGGCACCAAGAAAACAACACGCCTTTGATCGTGGTTGCGGGCAAAGAGTACGGAACGGGGTCTTCACGCGACTGGGCTGCAAAAGGTCCAGCCCTTCTCGGGGTTAAGGCCGTTCTGGTCGAGAGCTTTGAACGAATCCATCGGTCAAATCTCGTGGGGATGGGTGTATTGCCGCTCCAGTTCCAGGATGGGCAAGATCGGACAAAACTCGGGCTCACGGGTTTCGAAAGCTATGACCTGGAGGAACTGAGATCCGGTGTCACGGAAGTCGAGGTCAAGGCGACCAGTGCCGATGGGGAGGTCAAGTGTTTCTGTGTAAAGGTGAGGATCGATACGCCCAAGGAGTGGGACTACTTTCGGCACGGTGGTATTCTGCAGTACGTGATTCGCCAGTTGCTAAACTAGACGGCCATGGTATGTGCCGGTGAAACCGGCACCATTACGGACCGTCTCTTCATCCAGAGGCACCTCCCCGATCGCTGTTGCTGAACTAGGTTTCAAATCGGCCCAGCTCTTCTAGGTAGAGCCTGGCACTCTTTGGCATAGGTACACGGACACCGGCGATGTAGGAGATCAGGTCGATGCCGTCGCAGAGGAGCTGCCGGGCTCTGGCCGCAATGTGCTCCTGTCCGCTACCGTCGGGGAGGCCTGCTGCACATCTGTCTTTGAGTTCTTCGGCCAGGGTGACAAATTTTGGCCAACTGTAGAAAAAGTCCGGGTCACTTTTCATGATTTCGCTTTCTTCCCTGGCGGCCGCTGCGTACGCCAGAATCTGTTCTCCTATACCGCGCATCTGTGGCGCTGGCTCCAGAACCTCGACCATTCGAACAGCGATGCTGTCAATTGATTTCATTGTCTGTGCGATCTTCACATAGCGGCTCTCGTAGTAATTCTGGATCGTCCGGGTAAAGACCTTGAAGGGTTCACCCCAGAGTTCGTCTACACCTTCCTGTCCACTGGAATGCCTGACCTGTTTGCCAAGTTCCAGTGCTTCCTCGAAACAAGAACTGCACTCGCGCATTAATTCGTTATCAGTATTGACATGAATGCCGCGGCCTTCGAGCTCCACGATACTCGTAAAGAGGTCAGTCGCCCGGTTGAACAGACCGCCTGCAAGCATCGCTGCATTGACCCGTTTACGGGATTCATCGGTCTCGTTCTCATACGCGTTTCTGGCGGCCTCCACTTTGTTTCCCGGTGTATTGATCCCGGGTTCAGTGTGGTGAAAAGTCCGTCGCGTTAGTGAGTAGAGAAGGTCGCGTTTTGCGCTGAGGCTTTCCGGAGGAGGTGCGTAGTAACGGATCCAATACCCGTCGTAGAAGATGTGAGGTTTGCCGTCGATCTCCCGGCGGGATCCGTTTTCAGTGCTACCGCTCATCCGTCTGTCCGAAAGGCGGTTGGGTGACATTCAGCGGCACAGGGCGAGCAAGATCCTCGCCCGCTTGGCCGTCCCGCCAGAGAGACAGGAGTTCGATGTGGAATGATCTGCTTCACTCGATGCTTATTCAGCATGGATAGCGGTCGGGACTGCATTCTACGCCGCGGTTCCGGAAAGGCAATATCGGTGCCCGCATGCTGCCCATTGCTATTCAGGCTTCGGTTCCCTTGCCGATGGTCACCGGCGTATTACTCCGGCAGCACTCTTCCCGTGGCCGGGTCCGGTGCCTTCGAATGCGGGCCGGCCGGTTGCAGTGGCGGTGACGCGCGCTTCAAAGAAGACACCATCATGCTGGTCGTCAGGTTCAACGGCCCTGGTGTCCCGTGTTAGGGCAGTGGTAATTGCCAGTGCCCCGGCTCCAGCAGCGCGTTCACAGGCAAGGTCAACAGCCTGCTCCTCCGCCCAGGCAAAAGCGCTTTCTAGATCGGTAAAGTCCCGAGGCGCTGTCCGGGAGTGGGTCCGGAAAATCCCCTGGACCGGCTGGGTGATTGTAATGTGCTCTCTCTGAACAACGCTGCCCACGACCGCCCCAATCGCGTTTGCAACCTCGCTGTGGTTAGGGAGCAGAACATCCAGCCCGAGCAGACGGCCGGTGTCAGGATAGTAAAGGGCAGCAGGGGCGCCTACGGCCACCAGCGAGCGTTCTGCGTCAAAGTTGATCGAGAGCAGTCCATCATCGATCCGCCCCCCACCGGTAATCCACTCGGCGAACAGGCGGCTCATTTTCTCGAGCTGGAAACGATTCTGACGAGTCGCATCCGTCGCAAGACAGGCCTGGATTATGGTTCGGCAGATAATCCTGATGACTTTTTCGTGCACCAGGCGGCTTGCAACGACGCTGTCTTCGGGATCAAAACTACCCCAACCATAGACCTGCCGCATCTGTCTGGCCCATATCACGGCCGCAAGCCGTGCACCCTCTGCCGACCAGTGGTTAGCAGAGCCTAAGACATGCGCCGCGTCAGAAGGGGTGAAGCCGCTGTAGATCGCCATGCCGTTGCGGACCAGTGCAGCAACCGCACGCGCCTGGTCGGGTGCGGAGGCGGCCAGCGTATCCAGCTCAAGGGGGGCTTCGGAGAGTTTTTCCCAGACGCCTCTCTGCACTGTTGTCAGTAGGGAGAGTTGGCTGTCGTCGGCAAAAAGCGGCAGTGCAAAACGGTTGTTGCGGGGCGTAGCAGCAGCCTGTTGCTGTCGCTTGAGTGCGTCCATGATCTCGGAATGTGTACTCGCGAGCAGACTCATGGGAACCACTCTTCGGGGCCCGATCCCTAGGCCTTCACCACCACTGAATCGAACCTCACTGTCACCACCCAGTCCCAGTGAGAAGACCCGGATCGCCTCGATCATGGGCCGCCAGTCACCGATCAGGGTTGCTTCCGTACTGATGGCCGGTTGCCCTCCAGTGACGATGGCGATATCTGTGGTCGTGCCACCCATGTCGGCCACAATCGCAGATTCGGCACTGCTCAGGAACGACGCACCGACGACACTGGCTGCCGGTCCGGAGAGCACCGTCTCAACCGGCCTGTGGAGGGCAATTTCAGCCGTCACTAAAGACCCATCACCCTTGACCACCATGACCGGGGCCTGGATTTCGTGCTCTGCAAGAATTTCCTGAACTGCCCGGATTAACTGGTGAATGAACGGCACCAGTGATGCGTTAAAGGCCACTGTGACTGCCCGACGCGGTGCATCCAGTGAGGTCGCCAGTTCGTAGCCGCAGGTCACCGGCTTACCGGAAAGAGCATAAACCCGCTCCCGCAAGGCGATTTCGTGGGCCGGATTTCGAACGCTGAAAAGTCCTGAAATTCCGAATGCCGAAACCTGGTTTTGGTGCTTCCTGATCGCGTCATCGGCCGCGTCAGTGTCCAGGGGTTGGTTTTCGCGGCCTCCTGCATCATGACTTCCAGAGAGCAGAACACAGTGGCCACCCCGTACTGCCTGGTCTAGACGCCACCGTTCGACCTGTTTTGCCTGATAACCGGCGAGCAATAGGCAGACCGGTGTACCCCGGCCTTCCACCACAGCATTGGTGGCAAGAGTGGTCGACAGGGAGACCAGGCCCACTCGGGACAGCTGATCCTGCGGGAGAGTGTTTATGACTTCTCGGATTCCGACAGACAGGTTACTGTGTGTCGTCAGCGATTTGGCGCTGGCCACCAGCTTCTGACCATCATTGATCAGAGCAGCGTCTGTGTAGGTGCCCCCGGTGTCGATGCCAAGACGAAGCCTGGTCCGCATTGCGCCACCTTGAGTCATAGAGTCAGCCGTCGTAATCAAAAAATCCTTTGCCGCTCTTCCTGCCCAGATAGCCTGCAGCGACCATCTGCTTGAGCAATGGGCACGGCCGGAACTTCGAATCGCTGAATTCATTGAACAGAATGTTCATTACATACAGACAGACATCAATGCCGATCATGTCCGCCAGAGCCAGCGGACCCATTGGATGGCCGGCGCCCAGCTTCATTGCAGCATCGATTTCCTCGGCCGTTGCCAGTCCTTCATACAGAATGAATGCAGCTTCATTGATCATGGGTACCAGCATGCGGTTGACGACAAATCCGGGACTATCTTTGACAGTGACCGGTGTTTTACCCAGGCTGCGAATGAATTCATCGGTCGCGTTGAAAGTCTCGTCTGATGTCTGGAGCGCCCGGATCACCTCCACCAGGGCCATCATGGGAACCGGGTTGAAGAAATGCATCCCAATCACCCGCCCGGGTCGGCCGCTGAACGAGGCCAAGCTCGTTAAGGACAAAGACGAGGTATTCGAGGCCAGGATCGCTGTCGGACCACACACACCGTTCAGTTCACTGAAGATCCTGGTTTTCAGATCTATGTTCTCAGTTGCTGCCTCGATTACCAGGTCGCAATCTGACATTGTGGCAAGCTCAGTCGTTGAGCGGATACGTCCTATTGAGGCATCTTTCTCTTCGGCGCTGATCTTCTCCCTGTCCAGCAGACGGTCGAGGCTTTTACTGATTACGGCAAGCCCACCTTCCAACAGGGGTTCCGAGATATCCTGCATGGTCACGTGGTATCCTTTCAGCGCGCAGATCTGCGAGATCCCACTGCCCATGGTGCCGGCACCGACAACGCCGATTTTGCTGATATTCATGATGTTTGCTCCGTGATCTCCAGCTGTAGTCGAGACAAGGTCGGCAAGGCTAACCTAAACAGCCGGGCAAGCCAATCATCGAAGATACCAGTGGTTCGGGAGAGATTCACACTCGCACAACACAGAAAAGGGGGATTTATGACTGCTGAAGAAATGATCAGGTGCTTGGTCGGGTTTGACACCGTCTCCCGAGACAGCAACCTTCCACTGATTGAGTTCGTTGAGAATTATCTGGACGACCTGGGGGTCTGCTCCCACCGTGTGGCCAGCGATGACGGGCTTAAATCGAACCTATATGCCACTGTAGGCCCGGAAGAGGACGGCGGTGTTGTTCTGTCTGGCCATACGGATGTTGTGCCGGTAGATGGACAGGATTGGGATACCGATCCTTTTGCGCTTAACGGATACGACGGCCGACTGCACGGGCGTGGAACCTGTGACATGAAGGGGTTCATCGCAATTGCTCTGGCACTTGTCCCGGAGATGAAAAAGCTCAGGCGGCCGGTCCACTTTGCGCTTTCATACGACGAGGAAATCGGTTGCCGGGGTGCGCCCGAGATGATCGAGAAGTTGGCCGCCGTATTACCCTCTCCACAGGCAGTGATCGTCGGTGAGCCGACCAGCATGACGGCTGTGACCGGGCACAAGGGCATCGTCGCCCTGAAGACGACGGTCAGGGGCTATGAAACGCACTCCAGCCAGACCAATCGGGGTGTCAGTGCGGTCATGAATGCAGCCCGACTGGTCAGCTTTCTCGGTGCGATGGCTGAGAGACTGGAACAAGAGACGCCTGCAGATAACGGATTCAATCCGCACAACAGTACGGTCCATGTAGGCGTTATCAATGGCGGTACCGCAATGAATATTGTTTCCCGGCATTGCGAATTCGTATGGGATATCCGCAACATTCCCGGTGATGACCCACAGCAGCTGATTGACGAATTTGAAGTCTTCTGCCGGGACGAAGTTCTACCGGCAATGCGTAGCCGCTGGCAGGACTGTTTCATCTCTACCGAGGTTTTTGCCAGAGCCCCGGAGTTTGCACCGGCAGAGTCCGCGGCACTCGAGCTGGTGCAGCGGCTTACGGGGATCACAGAAACAGGTCGGGGTGCCTATGTCGCTGAGGCCGGGCTTTTTCAGGCGGCCGGGTTTCCAACCGTGATGTGTGGCCCGGGCTCTATTGACCAGGCTCATCAGCCCAATGAGTTCATCAGCCTGGACCAGGTTGCTGAGGGAGAGAAGTTTCTGCGCAGCGTGATCCAGGAACTCTCCAGCTGATCAGAGTCATCACTGAGCCAGTTTTTCGGCAATCAGACGGGCACACTGGAGCGCCCCGTTTTCGATCTTCGGTCGTTCGGTGTGTCCTGCCTCGAGCAGATCCCGAAGGTGAGTAAGCCACTTGCCGGAAGAATAGTCCGTAGCCTTGAGCGCACGGCCCGTGACATGATCGTTCAGGAACTCGACCAACGGCGGCATCTCGGGGGAGTCGTCCCTCACAAAATAGCCGAAGGGAGAGCCTCCATGAAACACTTCGGCGATCGTGCTGTAACCTGCTTTTCCAATCACAAGGTCCGCCGCACAGACCAGGTCCGGGTGATAGTGCACCGAATCTGCCGGCAGCATCAGAACATTTTGTGCCAAACGATGCTCTGCCCGTGATCCGCCGGCAATAACAAATTGAATGTCACCGAACTCAGACTCAAGGTGGCCGCAATAGGGGTGATCCTGTGCAACACCGCCCATGCCGATTAAAACCATCGGCTGGGCCTTGTCGATCTCAAGGGCTTCCCGGGTGTCGTGAACTGTTCGGCGGGGCGGGCGGGAAACCGGGTTGACCAATTTCGCTCGGTTGGCTGTCCGGCAGACAGGAGCACACTGGATGTGCAGGTCTGCTGTTTCATACAACGGTGTCAATGCGCTGGAAAATTCCGCAAATTCAGGTGCCAGCAGAGCAAGTTCGGCGTATATCCAATCCCAGGTAAAGTTTTCAATCAGAACGCACGGTAGTCCTGCATGTTGGGCGGCCGCGATTCCCATTGGTGCAATGTCACAGACCACCAGCTGACAGTGAAGGTCGTGGAGCGTTGAGGCCAGCGGATCCAGCCGATCAGCGCTGAACGGGAGCTCTTTATCCAGGATTTTCAGAGTCCCTGCAATGTCTGTAGTCAGGGCGTTTTTCTGTACAGGCCCGGAATCACATTCCAGCCGGTGGTGGCTAAATGTGTCGAGTGACTGGCTGAAAAACCATTCCGGCACTCCCGTGAATAGCTCTAGGCGGATGCCTTTCACGATTCCGTTCAGGGCCTGTCCCACTGCACAGGCGCGTGAGGCGTGGCCGAAACCGTGTGAGGTTACGAAGAACGCTACACAGGTCACTGGTCAGCAGGCAGTCGACAGCCAGGTTCTGAATCACTGAACGCGTTTACTGAGAGAAATACCCATCCAGAAACTCTGCGAATGAGGTCGAATCAGCGGCTTCTAGGTCGCGCTGATTTTTCAGGGAGTCTCTGGCCAGTTCGGACATACCGTCGGCACCCGCGACGGATAGCGTCCGGTCCCGGAAGTGGGACCCGATTTGCGCAGCGCATTCTAGAGCAAAGTTAAAAAAGTTATCGTCATGTTCATGCATGGCTTCAAGAATCCGGGCGGAAGGGGTGAGATCAGGATCCAGAAACTTGGCTTTCTGAATCTCCAAAGAGTTTCGGTAATTTGTACCGGTTTGGCCATCCAGTATCTCGGTGAGCCCTCCCATCTGGGAAAGCAGGTTCAGCCCTTGCTCGGTTAAGCTGATTCGGCTGTCGCCGTCTTGGATGACCAGGCCGGGCTCACGACCACGTTCAACCACAAGACTAAGGGTCGCCCTGCGGCTTTCAAATTCCCGGTCGTCCATCGGCGGACTGGGTGTCAGCAGGCAGAAAATGAGGAAAACGTCGAGAAAGTGGACCTCGCCCGGTCCGATTCCAATCGGGTTGAAAGGGTTCAGATCCAGACTCCGAAGTTCAATGTACTCCACACCCCGTTCCCGTAAAGCGTTGGACGGTTTTTCCCCGGAACGCGCGGTACGCTTCGGGCGGATCGGCGCATAGTACTCGTTTTCGATTTGAAGCAGGCTTGTGTTGAGTTGCCTGTATTCGTTGTCGACCAGGGTTCCGATCTTCTCGTAAGGCGGGTATGGGGTGGTGGTGGCATGGATGAGTGAATCGATATAGCCGTCGATGCTGTTAAGACCAATGTTGATACTGGCCTGTGCAGTGCTCTGATATCCCAGGTCACCTAGTCTCAGGCTGGTCGCAAACGGCAGGTAATAACTGGATTGGCCTAGCAGGTCCAGGTGGTGTTCCCGGCCTTCGAGAAAGGTCCTGCACACGGCCGGTGAGGCACCGAAAAGATAGGGGATAAGCCAACCGTGTCTGTACACGTTACGTACCAGCCCCAAGTATCCTTCAGACTTGTAGTCGCGTAGCGACAATGTTGAGCCGCAGATCTCCCGCCAGTGGCGCCAGAACCCATCCCCAAGGGAAAAATTGAAGTGGATGCCGGCTATGGTCTGCATCAGCTTGCCGTAACGCCAGGCCAGGCCTGTGCGGTATACCGATTTCATCGTGCCCACGTTTGAACTGCCATAGCGGGCGATCTGGATACTGTCATCACCATGGAGGATACAAGGCATGCTGTTAACCCACAGACTCTCCTTTTCGAGGTTGTGGTAAACGTAGTGATGTATGTCGTACATGAAGTCCAGCATTTCGCTGACGCCGGATTTCACAGGAGTGATAAATTCCAGTAGGGCCTCGGCGTAATCTGTGGTGATGTAGGGATGGGTCAGTGTGGAACCCAGTGTCGTCGGGTGTGGTTCTTGAGAGATGGTCCCGTAGTGGTCGATGCGAAGGCTTTCTTTTTCCAGGCCCCTGCTGATGTCGAGCAGTTCGCCCGTAGCCCCGGCTCGATCGATTTTTTCCAGAGTCCGTGTTAGGTTTTCGGCCATGAATGATTCTTCCCCGGCGGATGTGCCGCCAGATCAGCAAGCAGGACAGTGGTGCCAGGAAATCCTTGAGTTCAGTGCTGGTCGACGGAAAATTCTCGAAATTACCAGCGCGGTAGACAGCGTGGTGACCCGTTCAGGCATTCAGACCGGGTTATGCCATATTTTCATACAGCACACCAGTGCTTCTTTGTTGCTTACCGAGAACGCCGACCCCGCCGTGCACCAGGATCTGGAGAGTTTCATGCAGCGGATCATACCCGACGGTCTTCCGGGTTATGTCCACAACAGTGAAGGACCGGACGACATGCCGGCACATTTGAGATCAGTGATCACCGGAAGTTCACTGACAATCCCGGTCGTTCAAACACGACTCGGATTGGGGACCTGGCAGGGAATCTATCTGTGGGAACATCGCAACCAAGGACCAGTGCGTCGCGTGGTGGTCAGTGTTAACGGGCTTTCGACCGGTGGAATCACCAGTTAAAGACGGCGCAAAGCCACCATTCAAGATCCCGAACCGGCGGTTCTGTGTCGCACCGATGATGGGCTGTACTGATCGCCACGAGCGTTTTTTTCTGAGGCTCATCTCGGGCAGGGCCATGCTGTACAGCGAGATGATTCCGGCTGCCGCACTGCTGGCAGGCAATCCCGATCGCTTTCTCTTGCACAGTGCCGAGGAGTCTCCGGTGGGTCTGCAGGTCGGCGGCTGTGACCCCGAAGGTCTGGCCCGCTGCGCCGAGCTGGCGGAAGCTGCGGGCTTTGATGAAATCAATATCAACGTCGGCTGTCCCAGTGCCAAAGTTCAGTCCGGCCGGTTCGGTGCGTGCCTGATGGCGGAACCGGAACTGGTTTCGACGTGTATCCGGCAAATGGTAAGCCACGTCAGAATCCCTGTGACGGTGAAATGCCGTATCGGTATCGACGGACATGACACGTATGAGGACCTGCTGGTTTTTGTGGAAACTCTTGCTGCCAGTGGCTGTCGTACGTTCCACGTTCATGCCCGTAAGGCCTGGCTGAACGGCTTGAGTCCCAAACAGAATCGTGAGGTGCCTCCTCTGAATTACGAGACCGTCTACCGTCTCAAGGCAGCGCATCCGGAGCTCGAAATAATTATCAACGGCGGTATTCGCTCAATCGATGCGGCCAAGTCGCACCTGCAAGCTGTTGATGGTGTGATGGTCGGTCGGGAGGCTTACCATAACCCTTTCCGGTTTGCCGACATCGACCGGCAGCTGTTCGGAGTGGCAGCTGCAGAACCGTCACGGTTCGAGATTCTCGATCGATACAAGGTCTATATTGTGGAACAGCTTCAATCCGGGGTTCGCCTCAAGCAGATGACTCGTCATATTCTCGGACTGTTCCACGGTCAGCCAGGAGCGCGGGCATGGCGGCGCTGCCTGAGCGAGCATCGGGTAGACGGCGCGGCAGGTCTTGAGGTGCTCGAAAGAGCTGAGGCGGCTATCCGACAGCAGGCGCAGTGGGCCGTCTGAAACCGGATCTGCAGGGTTTGTACTATCCCTAAACGAGCAGGTTTCCCAACCAGTGAGAAAATTAAGGAAAGCACTGCTTGTTTTTGCAGGGGTCCTGATCCTCTTCCTCGGATCGGCAGGCCTGTGGTTTGCCGTGTTTTTTCAGCCCGGCGACTACCGGGATGCTTTCAGTGACTACATTTATCGCCAAACAGGCCGGGAACTGGTTGTCAATGGAGAAGTCCGAATCGGTTTCGGGTGGAAAACGGACGGTGGCCCCAGGATTCATGTCGCAGCTGAAGGACTGGAGATGTTCAACCGGGCTCATCTCTCCGAGAGGGCCACTGCAGCGGCTGATTGGGTAGAGGTTGAAATCCGGCTGTTGCCCCTGCTATACGGGCGGTGGTCTTTAGCCCGTGCGGTTGTAGAGCGGCCGCAGATCAATCTTGTCCGTTCTGTAGACGGCCGGTCCAACTGGGAAGATCTGGCGTTGTTCGGACTGGCGCCCGCAGACGATCTGCAAGGCTATGGGGGGCGGCTGACTTGGATCGACAAGGCAGTGGAACAGACTGTCACCCTGACAGGTATCGTTTGGAGGGCCAAATCCGGTCCCGCAGAAAACACCACGGATATCGAGTTGAAGTTTCGGGCTCCGATGAGCCTTGCAGGTCGTCCGCTATCAGTTCGGCTCCATGGCGAGATATCCAGAGAGTCGGAAGCTGGACCGACTTTTTCTTTCGGGCGTCTGGCGGCTCATGTTGCCGGACCCGACCTACTGGCCGCGATGGAGCTGCAAGATGGCCGTATCGAGTTTTCGGCCGAGCGCTTGGTCGCAGCCCGCTCTGAGTTCACTCTGGCTGTTAAGGGTGTTGAAGCGAAATTTCAATCTGGCGCTCTGGAGTACGGCTCTAATGCCGGCATCTTGCAGCTGAAGGACCTATCCGGAGAGGGATATTTCGGCCAGGTCGTACCTATTTTTGAGGCAGCTTCCGCCCGGTTGGACCTGGCTCGGGGTGCATTTGAGGTTCCTGTCTTTACGATCCGTTGGCTGGGACATGAAGCCGCCGCGGGTCTCGAAGGACGCTCGCTGTACCGTGACCCGCGTCTCCAGGGGCACGTCAGTGTCTCGAAAATCAATCTTGCCGATGTTTTGCAGTGGATCGGCCTCGAACAGGACCGGCGGACTCGAGAGCCCCAGGCGTTGGTGTCTGCTTCAGCTCGATTCAAAGCCGATGCGCAAGGGATGTCAATTGACGGATTCGATCTTGCGATGGGTGATCAATGGTTGCGCGGCCGGGTGCAGCTGGATATCGAGGCCGAACCCATGTGGTCATTCGATTTCCGGGCTGATCGCCTTGATTTTCCGGCGATCGGTGCATTGCCGACGTCCGGTGGCAGCGCAGCGGTTCTGCTGATCGGTCTGCCGCTGCGGTTCCTCGGAACAAGCAGGGCAACCGGCAGCCTAGCTATCGGCCAACTGCGGGTAGGCGGGCTGCTCGCTGAAGATATTAGAGCGAAGATCAAGGCCGCTGGTGGCCGCCTCGCTGCCTCTCCTGTGACCGCGAAGTTCTACGGAGGTGAAACCCGTGCAGATCTGGTGCTGGACTATCG
>CAJXBY010000018.1 GCA_913051905.1 uncultured Gammaproteobacteria bacterium
TGACCTTTAACTACATTCCCCGGTGGCGAGCGGTTCGCGAGGAGATAGAAGGGGCTTCCCAGCGCATTCAGGAAGACTGCAACCGCTTCGCCCGTATCGTCGAGTCTTTAGGACTGCAGATTGTGCGCGCAATTATGACCCTGGTTGCGTTTATTCCGGTGCTTTACGGCTTGTCCGACAAGGTGGATATACCCGTACTGAGAGATATCGAGGGATCTTTGGTCTGGGGTGCTCTGGTCATTTCCCTCGGTGGACTTGCCATATCCTGGTTCGTCGGTTGGAAGCTTCCAGGCCTGGAATATAACAACCAGAAGGTCGAGGCCGCCTTTCGAAAGGATCTGGTGCTGGGCGAGGACGACAAGACCAAACATGCCGATCCGGAAGCACTGCGCGGGTTCTTCGGCAGAATTCGGTACAACTATCAGCGTCTTTACCTGCACTATGGTTACTTCGACGCCTGGTCGACCTCCTATGATCAATTTATGATTATTTTTCCTTATCTGGTGATGGGCCCCGGTCTTTTCACCGGCCTGATTACGCTCGGGGTCATGGTTCAGGTCTCCAACGCATTCTCCAGAGTGCACGGGGGCTTTGCGTTGTTTCTTCACAACTGGACCACGATCACCGAACTGCGCTCGATCTGGAAACGCTTACACGAGTTCGAAAACAATCTCGACCGCTACGCTATTCCCGAGCCCGCGTGAGCATGGCCGTCGGCCATGTGGGCGACCAGGTCGACAGGCGAGGGCCAAGGGGGGATTATCTGGGGTATACCTCCAGATAGATCAGGCTCTTGTGGCCGGACCCGTCATGATGCTCAACTGGAAAGCGGCCGCTGGCGTGGGCGGTAAAGCGCATCACGGCGGGAGAGTGGGGTGTAACCTCTGCCTCAATGTCGTATCCGTGCAGATGCAGTATCAGGGGGCTGTCAGTAGACCAGTGAAGCTCCACCCGCTCGCCCTGGGTGACGCGAACCGTCTTGTTCTTGATCGCCACCTTGCCGTGTTGAATCGCAAGTTCAAACCGCCTGGTCGGCGCTGTCGAATCATCCGTTGAATCCTGAGCATGCTTGTGTTTGTGCCCGGTCTGGTGTGTCTGTGTTCCGCCATGGTCGTGGTCTGTGTGAGAAGCACTGGCGGCGCCGATGGCTTTCACAATGACATCCAGGATGATGTCTTCCGCTTGTTCAAATTGAAGCACGATTGGGAACTGATCCCCCTGTTTGAGGGGCTGTTTAAGACCGATCAGCATGATGTGATTGCCGCCGGGAACAAAAGACACGGTTTCATGCGGCGGCAGGGCGACGGATTCGATACGGCGCATCTTCATCATGCCGCCTTCTAGGCGGTGCGTGTGAAGCTCGGCTCGGTCGGCAATGGGAGAGAGGACCCCGACCAGACGCTCTGATTGCTGACTGTGGTTGGTCACCGTCAGGTAGACGGCACCGTTCGGGCTGGTCGCTGGCAGGGCTCTGGACCAGGGAGAGAGGACGTGAATGGATCCTGCCTGATCACTTTTAGCCGGGAGGGAGAGGATGAGCAACAGCAAAAAGAGCGCACTAAAACCGTATCGCAAGAAGACCACCTCTGATTCTGAGTTGAGGGAGAAACTGAGCCGACACGAGATGGGTTATATCAACATCGTAACGTGCCGATGGTTTTAATTGTGCAGAATGTTTCGCCACCGGGCAACCACAGCAGCGCTGCCCAGAAGGCCGATGCCGCCGAAGATGAAGGTGGTGGCCGGGACTCCGATCCACTCAATCAGAGCCCCTCCAAAAATCAATCCCATGGGCATGCCGTAAACGGCGAGTATGCGGATGCCAGAGACCCGGCCGCGGAAAGGTTCATCGGTGGTGTTGAGGAGCAGAACAGACATCGGGATCATCGCGAAACTCTGCGCCAGACCGATCAGCGTAATCATCACGGCGCCGACATACGCTGAGCTGAACAGACCTGAAATGATGATCAGGACATGCCATATGAGAATCCATATCACCATCATTCTTCCCGGCAGCCTCGCCCGAATCAGCGTTGCAGTCAGCAGCGATCCCAGCAATGCGCCGACTGCTAGCAAGGCGATCAACACGGCAAGGCCGTTTTCGTCCAAACCGTAGATATCTCTTGCCAGGGCTGGCAACAGACCGCGAACGATCGGGAAACCGGTGAAATTAGCCAGAAAAGCCAGTGCCATGATGGCAAGTAACGTCGAATTGCGGCGGATGTAAGCAAAGCCCGAGACGAGTTCGGTCCAGGGTCTGGTGTGCTCCGCCGTCCGGCTGCGCCCCGGGGGGATCTTGAAAGCCAGCAGAACACAGACCACATAAAGCCCGACTACTGCACCGTAGGCAGCGCCGATACCCAGTGTTGAAAAAAGTCCTGCGCCGAGCAGGGCGCCGAATATGCGGGCCGAGTCCATAGTAGTCCGCGAAAAGCCGATGGCGTTGCGCAGGTCTTTCGTTGCAACAGTGTCGGCGATCAATGCAAACTTCACAGCGAAATCGGACGGCCGGACCAGGCCGGAAATGCCGGAGATCACAAAAATCTGCCAGGGCTCTACAGACCCCAATAGCGCAAGCAGCAGAATCACACCGGCCAGGGTCGCGTAGATCCCGCGTAGAATGATCAGCAGGGTACGTCGGTCAATCCGGTCGGCGAGCACGCCAAAGAACGGACTGAGCAGGGTCCCACTGAAATTCAGCGCGGCAAATGCTGCGAGCAGCAATGGGGAATCGGTGGTGACCAGAACAAACCAGCCCAGGATGAGCGTTTCCATTTCGAACGCCCATGAATTCAGCAGATCAGAGCCGAACTGAAACCGGTAGCTTCGATTACGGAAGGCACTGAACAGCTCCTGACTAGTAGTTGCTGGGCGCTTCAGGATTGACACGGAAAGGTGCCTCTAGGTCGGTATTCCGGGCCCCCATGGTCTGCTGCTCCTGGCAGGGGGGGAATTCCGTATCGGCTCAGGGTCATGCTGGGTTATTGCGTATGGTGCGGCGTACCGCTAGACGGGCGATGCGGTTCGTAAGACAGGATCGCTGACTACAGTAAGTAGGCGGCGTTCGATTTCGGCATTATGAATTGCCTCGGCCTGTGCCAGAAACACCGTGTCATTAGACGGTGGATTCACGGGCGAGCGCCTAGAGGTGGTTCAAAACTGACTCCGTCTCTGCCACCAGTGCCGCGACCAGCTCCGCCGCCGGCAGGTGCCGTGAAAAGGCCACACTCTGCCCGGACCACAGCGGTAGAAAATCCGGGCTGTTTCTTTGGGTGCTGGCTTTTCGAATCGGCCCGGTCAGGGTGTTCAGAATGGGAAAGTCTGGAAACGAGGCCTCGTGGCCCGCCATTTCACGTAGAAATCGGTTTTCAATACCGCGTGCTGGCCGTCCGGAAAATGCCTGGGTGATTCGGGTCTGGTCACCCCGTGCTGTACCGAGCAATGTGCGGTAGAGCGGATGGACGGCAGATTCCGGGCAGGTCAGAAACGCCGTGCCGAGTTGCACCCCGGTAGCACCCAGGGCAAGGGCGGCGGCGATGCCCCGGCCATCGCCGATCCCGCCGGCCGCGATAACCGGCACCGAGACGGCGTCGACGATCTGAGGCACCAGTGCCAAAGTACCGACCTGCCCGGTTTCGTAGGGTCCAGCAAAGGTTCCCCGGTGTCCCCCAGCTTCGAATCCCTGGGCGATAATCGCATCGACGCCCCGAGATTCTAGTGCCTGGGCTTCCGCTACGTTGGTTGCCGATGAGAGTGTGAACAAGCCAGCTTCCCTGATCGCCTGGAAGGCAGACTCATCGGGCAGGCCGAAATGAAAGCTCACCACCGGAGGCCGAATCTGCAGCACGGCTTCGAGGTGTGTCTGGTTAAATGTCGGGGCGGATGTAATGGGGTCCGGTATTTCCCCAAGCCCGAGTTCTTTGTAATAGGGTTTCAGGAGCTCTTGGGTCGCGACGTTGCGTTGTGGGTCGTCCGTTGGCTCCTGGTGGACAAAAAAGTTCGCGTTGTACGGTTTACCGGCAGATTCGTTTACCTGTGTACAGTCGTGATGAACGGACTCGATACTGTGCATGGCAAGGCCCAATGAGCCCAGTCCTCCGGCGCTTGAGACGGCAGCTGCGAGTACCGGTGTGGAAGATCCAGCCATGGGCGCCTGGATGATGGGATAGCGAATTCCCAGCCGCTCGGTCAATACGGTATCAGGCCATGATGTCATCGATCTGTCGTGCCTCTACTCTGGTTATCTACACCCGCCGGAGCGGGAGGACATTCTGTTGCCGAAGGTGCTGAGCCCGATGTCGACGACGCGCAGTAACCGGAGTCGGTGGTCACTATAAAGCCTTTGTGGCTAGACATAATACAGAATCAGGCTGGCGGCCAGGAGCACCGTGACCCACAACACCATGCTGCCTGTGGGCCAGGTTCTGGCGAGGGTGCCTTCCGGGCCATAGTGCCGTAGTACCGCCCGCATCACAGACCGGCCGACCTGTCGCGCCGCCTCTCCCAGGTTGTGGCGAACCGAGACCACACGGGCAGTTGCGAAACGCAGCACCCGTGGCGCCAAGCGCCGGTAGAGCCAGTCTGTATCGAGATTAATCGTAGCCTGTTCGGGCGGGTACAGTCCGGTACGCAGGAGCACTGCAAAGGCGAGGGCAGCAAACAACAGCAGTTGCAACTGGGTCAAGGAATGACCAAGATCAGCGTAAGGTTGATACAGCACCGGATAGGGGAGGATCGCGTAAAGCGGTGCCGGGAACCAGCCGATCCCTATACACAATACGGCGGTCGCACCCATGGCAAGGCACATGTGAAAAGGCGCTTCCCGGCACCGGATGCCTGAGTCGTGGCCGAAAAAGGCGAAGTACGGGATCTTGATACCTGAATGCTCCATCACACCGGCAGAGGCGATCAAAAGGCCAACAAAGGCCAGCACATAGTAGCCCTCGACCACTGCTGACATGGTCAGTGACTTCGCGACAAAACCGCTGAACAGGGGAAAAGCGGAAATCGACATCGCCCCGACAATGCAAAAAGCCGTTGTCCACGGCATCGACCGGTATAGACCGCCGAGGTCAGATGCCCGGATCGTGCCGGTCCGGTAGAGCACAGCACCCATGGACATGAAGAGAAGCGCCTTGTAAAGAATATGGACGAAAGCGTGGGCAACGGCACCGTTCAGCGCTAACTCAGTGCCGATGCCAATCCCCACCACCATGAAGCCCAGCTGATTATTGAGGCTATAGCAGAGCACTTTGCGCAGATCGTTCTCAATGACCGCAAAAAAGATCGGGAAAAGCGTCATCACGACACCGATCCCGATCAGCACCTCCGTTCCGGGGAATCCCCGTGCCAGTGCGTACACCGCGAGTTTGGTGGTGAAGGCGCTGAGGAAAACCGCGCCGGTCACGGTTGCTTGCGGGTAGGCATCCTGCAGCCAGTTGTGCAGGAACGGAAAAGCACACTTGATTCCGAAAGCCGTGAATATCAGCCATACACCGGCGCCGACCGTGCCGAGGTTTCCATCGGGACCGATCAGCTGGTCGAAAGAGAGTGACCCCGAGCTCTGGTAGTGAACCAGGATGCCCGACAGCAGTAGAACCCCAGAGCCGACTTGCACGATGAGGTACCGTATTCCGGCCCGGTACGCTTGTTCGGTGCGGCTGGCAAAAATCAGGAAAGCCGAAGCCAGAGCGGTGATCTCCCAGTAGACAAACAAGGTGACAAGGTCACCTGCAAACACCGCACCAATCGCGCTTCCGACATACAACATTGCCGCAACGTGCTGGGTTGTATCGCGTACATGCAGTGCGTAGAGCGCCGCGATGAAGGCGGCGATGTGAAAGATGTAACCGAAGACAAGGCTCAGGCGGTCCACGCGCACCGGCAACAGACTCAGACCCGCGAGTTCTATTCCGGGGAAGACCCCCTCGGCAAGAAAAAGCAATTGCGCCAGGCCAAGTGCCGGCAGCAGCAGTGCGCCGGCGGCCTGCGCTCTGCGGGGCAGCAACGGCAGCAGCAGAGCCCCCACCAGAATGATGATCCCCGGGGGCAGGCTAGTCATCGTAATAGTGTTCGTCCCGCCTGATCAGACGGCGCAGCTGCTTGCCGAGTATCACGATGGCGAACAGCGAGACGAATCCCCAGAGAGCGTAAAACCCGGGCCATCCTTCCCAGGCGAAGATCATGTGCCGGTGAACGATGATCTCCAGGATCACTAGTGCAATGCACAGGCAAAGGAGCGTTCTGAAGATCATGGTTGCAGTTCGACCCCGGCTTGAATCTGATGATCGCCCATAAGGTCCTTAACGCACCAGTGGCGCGATCAGCTGCAGGATCGGGGCTGGATAGAAGAACAGTACCAGGCACATTGCGGTCGTCACAACGATCGCGATCAGGCAGGCCACAGGGGCTTCGGTGATGCCCGTAGCGGCATTGCGGTCAACGCTGAAGAAGGCGCGTACCGGAATCGGTAGCAGGTAGGCGATATTGAGCAGCGTGCTCAACATGAGCACACCGACCAGCACTCCGTAGCCGGCATCAACTGCTCCGAACGCCAGATACCACTTGCCCCAGACACCGCCCATGGGCGGCAGCCCGGCAATACTGATGCTCGCCAGAAGAAAGGCGCCCATGGTGATTGGCATCTGGCGGCCCAGGCCGTTCATCTCGCTGATCTCGGTCTTGTGGACCGCTACAAGAATCGCCCCGGCACAGAAAAAAAGCGTGATCTTGCCGAATGCATGCATAGCAATGTGCAGGGTCGCACCCGTGATACCGCTGGCGTTGGCCAGCAGGGCTCCCAAGACCACGTACGACAACTGGCTTACTGTTGAGTAAGCGAGTCGACGTTTGAGGTTGTCCTGATGAAGAGCGATCAGTGAGGCGATGACGATCGTTCCGGCCGCAACCCACAGCAGCCAATCGGTGGAACGAGTTGTGTTGATAAGGTCGACCCCAAACACATAGATCGTGATCTTGAGGATGGCGAAAACGCCAGCCTTGACCACTGCAACCGCGTGCAGCAGTGCACTGACCGGAGTCGGTGCGACCATTGCCGCAGGCAACCAGCCGTGGAACGGCATGAGGGCAGCTTTCCCGATGCCGAAGGCGAAAAGAGCAAACAGAATGCCGATGACCAGCGGGGATGCCGTACCGGCCAATATGCCGCCTTCGTGAAAAACCGTCGTACCGGCCAGATGCCACGTCCAGATAACCGCGAGCAGCAGGAACCCCATGGAGGTCGACATTAGGATGCCGAGATAAACCCGAGCGCCGTGTTTGGCCTCGGTTGTGCCTGCGTGAGCGACCAGTGGATAGGTGGACACGGTCAGCAATTCGTAAAAGACAAACAGTGTAAACAGGTTCTGGGCGAAGGCCACCCCGATCGCACTGCCGATGGCAACGGCAAAGAAGGCAAAAAAACGTGTCTGGTGAGGTTCGTCGTGGCCACGCATATAGCCGATCGAGTACACCGTCGTGACAATCCACAGGCTCGCAGCAATCAGAGCGAACAGCATGCCAAGCGGCTCTGCCTGAAACGCGATAGGGATGCCGGGCAGGGGCGTTGCCAACAGCAGGTCCGGTCGATGACCCGCGAGAATGTTCGGCAGCAGGAACAGACCAGCGAACAATGTGACAATACCGGCGACAACACTGACGCTCTCGCGCAGGTTGGGTCGGTTGGCGGTTAACCCGATTAGCACCGCAGCGGCAAAAGGTGCCGCGATAGCCAAGGCGAGGTAAAAGGCCGGACTCATGGATGACCGCCAGTCAGAACGTCAGCAGCGAGCCGGGCCACACTGAGACTCAGGTCCGTCTGGATTCCGAAATAGATGTTGGCACCGATCAGCAACCAGGTGGGGATCAACAGTCCCGGGGGTGCCTCCAGGGAACCCCCGTCACTTTCTGTGGCAGTCCGGAAGTAAGCGGTCTCCACGACCCGCCAGATGTAGACCACCGCCAACAGTGCACCGGCGACGACGACCACGACCAATGGCCACCAGCCGATTTCCAGCACCGCCTGAACCAGAACCCATTTACTGATGAACCCGGCGGTGAGTGGCAGCCCGATAAGACTTAAACCCCCGATGACGAAGGCTGCTACCGTCCAAGGCATACGGAAGCCCATACCGGCCAGGTCAGCCAGCCGGGTATTGCCAAGACGATAGGCCATGCAGCCGAGGGCCAGAAACAGGCCTCCCTTCATCAGGGCGTGGTTGAAAAGGTGAACCAGTGTTGCGGTGAGCCCGGCGGCAGTGGCCAGGCTGAGACCCAGCATCAAATAACCGATCTGGGCCACGCTGGAATAGGCCAGCATACGTTTGACATTGTGCTGGAAAATCGCGATGGTCGATCCGGACAATACGGCGGCCGTGCCAAGGACAACAAGAATCAGCTGCAGCGGCATGCTCTCGAAGGCGAACGCCGTTCCAAACACGCTGAACATGAAACGCACCAGAGCGTAAACAGCGACCTTTGTTGCAGTTGCGGCAAGAAAAGCGGTTACCGCCGAAGGCGCATAGGTATAAGCGTTGGGCAGCCAAAGGTGCAATGGAAACATCGCGAGCTTAATACCCATACCAACGGTCAGAAACGCAAATGCAGTGCGGAGGGTCCGGTTGTCAAAGAGATCCGGAATCCGCCCAGCGAGATCTGCCATGTTCAGCGTACCGGTCACCATGTAGAGCATGCCGACAGCGATCAGGATGAATGTCGCGCCGATGGTACCCATGATGAGGTACTGGTAAGACGCGGTCAGGGCCCTGCGGTCCCGGCTCATCGCGATCAGTACGTAACTCGACAGAGATGAGATCTCGAGAAACACGAAAAGATTGAACGCATCACCAGTGATCGCCATACCCAGCAGTCCAGTCAGGCACAGCAACCAGGCGGTATAGAAGAGGCTGTGGCGGTCTTCATCGATCTCGCTGGCTGCGCTTGTTCTGGCGAAGAGAAGCACAGCAGTGCTGATGCCAGCTACGACCATCAGCACAAAAGCGTTGGCCAAGTCTACGCGGTACTCGATGCCCCACGGTGCAGCCCAACCGCCAAAAGAATAGACGATCAGCCCATTTTCCCAGACCTCTTCGAGCAGACGCAGGGCGATGCCCAGCGCGATGGTGCTGACGATCAGACACAACAGCCAAGCCGCACGACCGGAGCGCAGCAGCAGGCACAAAGGCGCGGCAATCAGGGGCAGTGTGACCTGCAGAGCTGGCAGCTGGCTGAGAATCACAACGACTCGTCCTGCCGGTGAATGTCGGCTTCTTCGGCGGTGCCATAGGCTTCCCGAATACGTACCACCAACGCCAGGCCGAGGGCTGTTGTCGCCACCCCGACTACGATTGCCGTGAGGATCAGGACATGAGGCAGGGGATTTGAGTAGGTCTCGATGCCTTCTCGAAGGATCGGGGCGCCGCCGCCACTGACCTTGCCGGCACTGATGTACAGAATGAAGACCGAAGCCTGGAACAGGTTCAGGCCGATGATCTTTTTCACCAGATTGCCACTGGCGATGACCACGTAAAATCCCGTCATCATGAGAAAGATGACGATCCAGTAGTTGTAAAGACCGAGTGCGCTCAAGACTCGTCCTGTCGTCCGGCAAAGGCCAGGAACAAGGTGATCATGACTGCCGCCACCGTGATTCCGACACCCAATTCGACCAGAAACACCCCGATATGCTGACCCAACAGGGGATCGCCGGCGAGCGCGTCATAGTCCAGATATTGCGAGCCCAGCAGTTGCGATACGATGCCGACACCTGCGAAGAGAATCAGACCGAGCGCTGTGACTGCGCGCAGCACGGTAGGCGGCACAACTCTGCGGGCCGCCGGGGTCCCGAAGACCAACGCGTAAAGGATGAACGCCGCGGCGAATATCACGCCGGCCTGAAACCCGCCTCCGGGACCATAGTCACCATGGAACTGAACGTAGAGGGCGAACAGCAGGATTAAAGGGATGGTGATTTTGGTTACTACGCGGAGTACGGGATTGTCTCTCACGACTGCTCCCTTTCCCTGGGCGCTGTGCTTGGCCTGCGCCGACGCAGACCCAGCAAGGCCAGAATACCGACTCCGGCAGTAAAGATTACGGTCAGTTCCCCCAGGGTGTCATAACCTCTGTAGCTCGCCAGAACCACGGTGACCACATTGGGAATTCCGATCTCCTCGGGAGACTGTTCCAGGTAACGGGGCGCCACGTGCTGCTGAACCGGGGCATCCGGATCGCCGAAACCGGGCATGTCCAGCGTTCCATAGACCAGTGCCGCGCCCGTCACGACGACAACCACCAGGGGCAGCACCGGGCGATGCGGTGGACGCCGTTCCTGCCGGCCGACCAGACCTATGGTCGCGAGCATCAGAATGGTGGAAATCCCGACCCCGACCGCGGCCTCCGTAAAGGCCACATCAACGGCGTCTAATACAATGAATACGACGGCCGCCAGCAGGCTGTAGATGCCGAACATCATCGTCACTGCAAAAAGATCGTGCAGTCGGATGGCCGCCAGGGCGGTCACCGCCAGCAGGCCTAGTAACACGACATTAACCAGTTCGATCACTTGCCGTCTCCGGGTCCTCCCAACCAGGGTCGGCGTGTTCCGTGTATGGTGGCCCTGGCCAGGGCGTGTGAGGCGGTCGGGCTGAGCATCAGCAGGAAAACCAGGAGGACGGCCAGCTTCACAAGAAGCAGGCTCCAGCCAGCAATAATCATCAGTCCGGCGATCGTTGTGCCGGCCCCGATGGTGTCGGTGATGCCGGCCGCATGCATACGGGTAATGACATCTGGCATGCGCAAAATTCCAATACCCCCGATGACCGTGAACAGGGCACCGGCCAGCAGCAGAAGGCCGCTGACGATGGCCAGCGCGGGACTCACGGGTTCTTCTCCTGCGGATCCGGACGCGGTTGGCCAAGGTTTCCGAATTCAGAGACCTTGAGTACCGCAACGGTGCCGATGAATCCGATCAACACGTACATCAGGGCGATGTCCAGATAGAATTCGGCTTCGCCGTTGAGGAATCCGAGTACCGATATCAACAATACGGTCTTGGTGCTGAAGGTATTCGAAGCCAGAATTCGATCGTACACGGTCGGACCCTTGACAGCCCTGATCAACGCCAGGCCCATCGTTGCCAGCAGCGCAAGCGCAGCGACGGTGAGCATCATGATGTTTCCAGGCGCCTGTTGCGTGCGCCCATCTCACCGGTTTGCAGTTCGCTGGCCGATTCTGCACTCAAAGCATGTACCTCGATCTCGTCTTCCAGCACCTCCAGCGAGATCGTGCCTGGTGTAAGCGTGATCGAATTGGCGTAAGCCACCAGCCCCGGTGCGGTCTTTGGCTCAGCCGGCACGCGGATAGTAGACGGTTCAATGGGCAGTCCGGGCCGGACAATACGCAGAGCCACGTCCAGGCACGAGTTGATGATTTCCTTCGCAAGCCATGGTGCGTAGCGCGCCAGGCCCGGCACAAGTGCGAGCGGTTGTCCCTCGGCGTCAACGATGCCCATGCGCCGGCTGATCAGCGTGACGCCTGCAGCCGACAGCAGACCCAGAAAAATCAGAAGCGGATCGTAGTGCCCGGAAAGCATCAGCCAGAGGGTAAGAAGCAGAAAAAACAAGATCAGTGCACGTGCCACTGGGGTAATCCTGGCCATATGATTCGGGCTCCGAGATCAATACGTTTCGGGGCTTTCACAGCCGCCTGAACCATCTTAAACGATGGCAAGAAGCAGGAGAAATTCCCCATCTTTTCCGGCGTGCGTTGACGGGCCGTCAGCTTGTAGCCATGCCCTCTGCCCGGCGACTCGCCCTGGCTTCGCGTTGGCGCTGCGTATCCATTTTAAGTAACGTTGTTTCAACAAAATCGATGTGTTTGTCCGAGGCCGTGCGGGCCGCTTCCGGGTCACCATGAATAATAGCGCTCATCAGATAGTAGTGCTGATCTCGAATATGTTCGAAGCGACCTGATTGGGTGTAGAGGCTCTCGAGGTTGTAGCGGATGCTCTTGCGCAGCAGGGAGAACAGGCTGCGCATGACGTGCACCAGCACCACGTTGTGAGATGCCTCTGCAATAGCCAGGTGGAAATCCGCATCAGCTTTGGCTTCCAGTGATGCGTCCTTGTTCTGGTGCGAGACGATCAGCCTTTTGTATGCTTCTCTCAGGTTGCTAATATCCGAGTCCGTTCGTCGCTCGGCCGCGTAATAGGCCGCCAACGACTCGATGGCATGCCGAAGCTCCAGAACATCCGCGTGGCTGTCAGGTGAGCTACTGATCAGCTCCAGCAGGGGGTCCTCCAGGGTCGGGTTAAGCCTTTCGGTGACTGTGGTCCCGCCGCCGCGCTTAGAAACCAACATGCCCCGGGCGGAAAGCTTCTGTAATGCCTCGCGCAGAGAGGGCCGGGATACCCCCATCTGTTCGGCAAATTTTCGCTCAGCCGGCAATCGCTGGCCGGGTTTGAGTGTGCCTTCGAGGATCAGTCGCTGGATCTTCTCGACCACTAAGTCAGAAACGCGCGGGCTGTCCATAGACCTCCTGGTAACCTGGTAAGACCAATGGAAACCCAGACCATAACACCGGTGACGATCAGGGTAAATGGGCCTTCGGGGTACGCCGTCCTTTTGCAGGTACTGCGGCGGGTATATTGATTTGCAGCTGCAGGCCGCAGGGGCGGGTTACGATTCAGCCGGGCCTTCGAAGCTACGGGTCATTAAAGCCGCAACACTCTGCGGTCGCTCCTGCGGGTCCAGAGACAGCGCCGCGTCGACCGCTTTGAGAAGTTCGAATGGGTATTTGCCTGCCCATTTGACAGTCAAGGGCTCCAGTGCGACGCCGTCCTTTCGGCGCAGAGCAGGCGGGGGCGGTCGTCCGGTAATACAGTTGTACATGGTCGCACCCAGGCCGTAGATGTCCGTCCATGGCCCAAGCGGGTCGTCCAGATACTGTTCGGGCGGCGCAAATCCATGGGTCACGGTCAGGAACGAACTGAACCGGTCTTCACTGTCGACCGCCATAGCGGCCCCGAAGTCCAGCAGCAGAGGCTCGCCGCTCTTTCGCAGCAGGATATTTGCCGGTTTGACGTCGAGATGCACCAAGCCGAGTTCGTGAACTCGGTGTAATCCATGACCGATTTTCTGAAATACCTGTTTTAGGAAGGCAAAATCGAGGTTGTCCCTCAACTTGGTGATAAACCAATGCAGGTCCTTTCCCTCTTCACGTGCCATGACGATATACACGGTGTTGTTGGCTTTGAAGGAGTCACTCACGCTAACCATATTCGGATGGTTCAGTTCCTTCAAAGCAGTGGCTTCGGTGATGAATTTCTGCAGACCATCATTGAATGCCCCCTGATTCATCGTGGAGCTGATTGAAATGCTGCCATCGGCATTTCGGGTGACAAGGCCCTGTGGGCAGTATTCCTTGATGACGAAATTCTTGCGTGACAACTCCTGCGAGGCGAGGTACACCAGGCTGAATCCGCCGCCTCCCAACACCTCACCAAGGGAATAGCCCTTGAGCACATACCCTTTTTTGAGCGGTAATCTGGTGGACACTTGTCGAACCCCGTCTATCTTTCGCCTCGGCCGTTCCCCGAGGACAGCACTTTAGGCAAATTAAAGTATAGTCGTTCACAGGGCGACATGCAGTTCAAACGGCCCCTTTGGTCAATTATGGAGAAGCGAACTTGGTCTGCAGTATGACAGCGTTTGTGCGGCGAGAGGCCCGGGGAGAACTGGCAAACCTGAGCTGGGAGGTGCGCAGTGTCAATCATCGGTATCTGGAAATTTCGATGCGTCTACCCGAGGAGATGCGAGACGCCGAGACGCTGTTCCGGGGTACCCTGCAGACCGCCCTCGGTCGAGGAAGGATTGATGCCACTTTGCGGCACCAGATCCCGGATAACGACTCGCACCAGCCCGTGCTGAATCAGGAGATGGTTAGCCGCCTGGACCACTGGTCGAAAACCGTCCAGTCAATGTTGCCCGAGGCTGCCCGGCTGACTACTGCAGATGTTCTCAGGTGGCCCGGGGTACTGGTGCCACAGGATTCGGACGAGAGAAAACTCTCCACACTGGCAAACGAGCTGCTGAAATCAACAGTCACCGAACTGATTGACCAGAGGCAGAGAGAAGGCGGGCAGCTCGCTCGGGTGATCGGGGAAAAAATCGCTGCGGCACGCGCCATTATCGAGACCATTGTAGACAAGGTTCCGGAACTCGAGGCGATTCAACGTCAGAGGCTCTCGGACCGCGTGGCCGAGTTTCGGGACAACCTGGAGCTCGGTCGTTTTGAACAAGAGCTAGTCATGCTGCTGGCCCGTTCCGACTTTACCGAGGAAATCGATCGGCTCCGGGTGCACCTTGACGAGGTGGAGCAGGTGCTGGGTCAGTCAGGGCCTGTAGGTCGAAGGCTTGATTTTCTGATGCAGGAACTCAACCGCGAAGCCAATACCCTGGGTTCAAAATCGAATCACACTGCGACTACCAACACCTCGGTTGACCTTAAAGTCCTGATAGAACAGATGCGTGAGCAGGTCCAGAACATCGAGTAGATGGACCCTATGCTCGAACAGTCTAAAGCGACGGCAGGCCTTTACATATTCTCAGCACCGTCCGGCGGCGGCAAGACAAGCCTCGCCCGGGCACTGGCAAGAGATTGTGCGGACGTCTCGGTCTCTGTTTCACACACCACCCGAAACCGCCGCTCCGGAGAGAAGGATGGCAAGGATTATTTTTTTGTCGATTGTGCAACCTTCGAGCTGATGATCGAGCAGGGCGATTTCCTCGAGCATGCGCGGGTATTCGATCATTATTACGGTACATCGCGTTCACCTGTGGACAAGGCCCTGGCGGCGGGGCAGAAAGTCATTCTGGATATCGACTGGCAGGGGGCCAGAAAAGTACGGCAGGCTGCCCCTGGGAGCGTCACTGTTTTTTTCCTGCCGCCATCCGTCGAGGTGCTGGCAGAACGGCTGGCCGGCCGAGGCCGGGATAGCGCAGATGAGATCCACTACCGGATGGAAAGGGCAATCAGTGAAATGGGTCATTTCGAGGAATATGACCATGTTCTGGTCAACGACCGGTTCGAAGACACGGTCGCGCAGCTCAAGGAGCTAGTACTCGAGGGACGGTTGCCCACATCGATCAACCGGCAGGATGCGGCCACCCTTGTGAAATCAGCAGAAAACGTTAGACTAAAAAGTTAGATTCGGCATACAGTTAGCGGAACCTTCGGTAATGTGGCTTCGCTGGGTGGAAGGCCGGTTTTCGCCGAAGGGCTCGAATTGTTTCGGGCCTCATCCCCCGCAAGATTTGATGGAGAAACACCTATGGCAAGAATTACCGTCGAGGATTGTCTCGAACACGTCGACAACCGTTTTCAGCTGGTCCTGGTTGCGGCCAAACGGGCTCGGCAGCTCGGGTTCGGGGCAGATCCACTGGTTCCCGAAGATCGGGACAAACCGACAGTGATTGCCTTACGCGAGATTGCCGAGGGTCTAGTGACACCCGAGATCCTCGAAGAACCAGAAAGAGATCTTGAGAAAGAACTGTTCGGTGAAAGTGAGCAAATCGATGACGATCAGCTAGTCGGCGCTGATGACCCGGACGACAACAAAACGGACGCAACGGCTGACGATACGGAAGACAGTGATGCCGACAACAGCGGCGAAGAGGAGGAACAGCCCCCAAGCTGAACACCCACGTGTTCCGGATATACCTGCCGGACGCGTTCTGATCAGCGATCTCCTTCAGGTTCTTGAACAGTATCTGGATCCGGAGGAAGTAAAGGGGGTATATCAGGCGTATCTGTTTGGCGCCCAGGCTCATGATGGCCAGCTGCGGCGCAGCGGAGAAGCCTACATTTACCACCCCCTGTCCGTCGCAGCCATTCTGGCCGATATGCGACTGGACAGTCCCAGCATATCCGCCGCCATTCTGCACGATGTCATTGAAGACACACCGACCGGCCGTGAGCAGTTAGCCACAGCGTTCGGTGATGACATCGCTCGTCTGGTCGATGGTGTCAGCAAAATTGACCAGATCGAGTTCGAATCCCAGGAGCATGCAGAGGCGGAAAACTTCCGCAAGATGCTGCTGGCGATGGCTCAGGACATCCGCGTCATCCTTATCAAGCTGGCTGACCGCATCCACAATATGCGGACACTGGATTCACTGAAAGCGGACAAACGCAAGAGAATTGCCCGCCAGACGCTGGACATCTTTGCACCAATCGCCAACCGGCTGGGCATGTATACCTGGACCCAGGAACTCGAGGACTTAAGCCTCAAACATCTGTACCCCAAGCGGTACGAGGCAATACGCAAGGAACTCGCGAAACGTCGTGGTAACCGGCGAAAAATCATCGAGAAAACACGGAACAAGATCGCCGAAGAAGTCGAGCAGGCCGCAATCGAAGCAACCGTTGTCGGCAGGGAAAAGAATATTTACAGCGTCTACCGAAAGATGCAGGAGAGACGGGTTCCGTTGGTCGAGATGGGGGATATCTTCGCGATCAGGATCATCGTCAGAACGGTGGATGAATGCTACCGAGTACTGGGACTGATTCACAATCTGTACAAGCCCCTACCCGGTAAGTTCAAGGACTACATCGCAATCCCGAAGGCAAACGGTTACCAGTCTCTGCACACGCTGCTTTTTGGGACGTTCGGTCAGAGCATTGAGGTGCAGATCCGTACCGCCGAAATGCACCGGGTGGCCGAGACTGGCGTTGCTTCTCACTGGCGGTACAAGTCAAAGTCAGACGACGAGCCCACCGGAATTTCTGCTCACCGTTGGCTGGTCGACCTGATCGAAATCCAACAGGGGGCCGGTAACCCCTCGGAATTCCTCGAGCACCTAAAAACGGATCTTTTCCCTGATGAGATTTATGTGTTTACCCCCAAAGGGGACATCAAGAAACTTCCTAAGGGAGCCAGCGCACTCGATTTCGCCTACGCCGTACACTCCGATGTCGGCAACCACTGTATAGGCGCGAGGATCAACAACGAACCCATACCCTTGCATCATGTTCTGCAAAACGGTGATCACGTCGAGGTCCAGACTGCCCGGTCAGCGATGCCCACACCTTTGTGGCTTCATTATGTGGTTACCGGAAAGGCCCGGGCCGAGATTCGGCATTACCTCGAAACCCAGCAGCACGGGGATGCAGTCAAACTGGGCCGCCAGTTGCTCGATCAGGCGCTGCGATCGGTCGGCCTGACGACGCGTCTAAAGACCAGCCAGAAGATTGAGCTGCTGAAACGACTGGACCGGGAAGACTGGAACGAGTTGCTTGCAGACCTCGGTTCCGGTCGCCGGCTCCCCATCGTGGTTGCCCGCCAGCTACTGCAGGATTCTGCGGTAGCCCCCAAAAAATCGAGAGCCCAGCCGCTTCCCATCAGGGGTGTTGAGGGGATGAGTGTCTCCTACGCGCGCTGCTGCCGGCCCATCCCTGGCGACCGTATTGCGGGGCTGTTTTCCAAGGGGCGCGGAATCGTGATCCACACCACCACCTGTCCGAATGCTGCGAAGCAGGTCAAAACACCGGAAAACTGGATCGGGGTCGAATGGTCTGACGAGGTCAAGGGTGAATTCCAGGCGGATATCCGGCTGGAAGTTCTCAATCGCCGGGGTGTTCTGGCCCAGCTGGCAGCACTGGTGGCCGAAGAAGAGTCCAATATCAACAGCGTAGCCGTCAACGCCCGTGATAACCGGAATTCGACAATACGTTTTACTATCGAAGTGACAGACCGACAGCACCTGGCGCGTATCATCAGACGGCTCCGAGCCCGGCGGTCGGTCATCCGGGTGTTCAGAGCCCGCGGTTGAAATTCAACGCCGGCACTGGCCCCCAGGGGACCGTGCCCTGTAACGATGGCTGAGAAGGTTCAGCAATCCGTCATTGAACTCCGGGGCGTGGGACCACACCTTCTGTCCAAGCTGGAACGCCTCGGGATCCGCAGTGTTCAGGACATCCTCTTTCATTTGCCCCTGCGTTACCAGGACCGTACTCGGCTGACACCGATCGGTGGGCTGCAGACGGGCAGCGAAGCACTGATCCAGGGTGTGATCGATGTATCTGGCGTGCGGATGGGCGCCCGCCGCAGCCTGGTCACGGTGGTCTCGGACAATACCGGCCGGATTGCGATGCGCCAGTTCCGTTTCACGACGGCCCAGCAGCGGGCGCTCCAGCGCGGCCGCCCGATCCAGTGTTTTGGCGAGGTTCGAGGTGGTCCGTCGAGTCTGGAAATGGTTCATCCGGAGTATCGGTTGCTACGGGATGACGATCCGGTTTCTCCCGAGAACAATCTGACCGCGATCTATCCCACGACCGACGGCATCGGTCAGCGGAAGTGGCGGGATCTTGCCCGTCAAGCATTAGATTCCATCGGTCGAGATGTCGAGGAACTGCTGCTGCCGGAAACCGGCATTCCCGGAGGCCATATCTCTCTGGCTGAGGCCCTCGAATACCTGCACCGCCCACCGCCGGGGACTGACCCGTTGGCCCTGCGCGACCCAGCCCACCCGGTACGACAACGACTGGTGTTTGAAGAGATTCTCGCCCATCACATCGCTATCAGGCGCCGCCGGCATCATCTGGATCAGTTCGCGGCACCGGAAATCTCAACAGACCTGCACCTGTGGCAGCGATTGTGTGAGCAGTTGGATTTCGAACTGACGGGTGCACAGCAACGTGTGGTCGGCGAGGTTCTTAGTGATCTCGCCCAACCGCGTCCTGCCCTGCGCCTGGTGCAGGGCGACGTCGGGTCCGGCAAGACGGTGGTCGCTGCAGCGGCAGTGCTCGCAGCAGTTGAGGCCGGCTGCCAGGCCGTGATCATGGCACCGACCGAGCTGCTTGCCAAGCAGCACTTGACGAGCTTTGAGCAGTGGCTCAGGCATGTCGGCGTGGAGGTCGTGTGGTTGACGGGCCGGCTGGGTGCCAGCGATCGACGGTCTGCGTATCAGAAACTTGCTAACGATGAGGCTCAGGTCGCGATCGGTACCCACGCGCTGTTCCAGGCGGGAGTGGTATACCAGAACCTGGGTCTGGTTGTAGTCGATGAGCAGCACCGATTCGGTGTTGAACAGCGCTTAGCGCTGAGGGACAAAGGCCGCTCCGATGGTCAGGCACCTCACCAGCTGGTCATGACGGCCACTCCGATTCCACGTTCTCTGGCAATGGTCATGTACGCTGATATGGAAATTTCGGTGATCGACGAGATGCCGCCCGGGCGCCGCCCTGTGGAGACGGTCGTCCTGCCGAATACGAGAAGAGACGAAGTGCAGGACCGTATTCGCCAGGCGTGTGCGCGTGGTAGACGGGCCTACTGGGTGTGTCCGTTGATCGATGAATCAGAGATTCTGGCAGTCGAGGCAGCAAACAGCCGGGCGGAATCGCTGCAGAAGGCGCTGCCTGAACTGCGCGTCAGCGTACTGCACGGCCGTAGCAGGCCGGCAGAAAAGGATGCGGTCATGGAGGATTTTCGTGCCGGCAGGATCGACCTGTTGGTTGCCACCACCGTGATTGAGGTCGGTGTGGATGTTCCTGAGGCGAGTCTGATGGTCATCGAAAATGCTGAGCGAATGGGGCTCGCCCAGTTGCACCAGCTGCGCGGACGGGTTGGCCGGGGTACGGAAAAATCTGTTTGTGTACTGATGTACCAGGCTCCGCTGGGCAGCAATGCCCGGGAGCGGTTGTCGACGATGCGCCGGACTAACGATGGGTTCGCGATCGCCCGCAAGGACCTGGAACTCAGAGGACCGGGAGAACTGCTTGGTGTCCGTCAGAGCGGTCTGCCGCAGTTCCGAATCGCTGATCTTGCGCAGGACCACGCTCTGCTGCCCAAGGTCCGGGAAGTGGCTGCTTGGCTGCGCGAAAATCAAAGCCAAGATCAGTTGGACCGGCTCGTCGAGCGTTGGCTTTCTACAGAGAATGCTTTTTCTGATGTTTGAAAGGCTGGTGCTGTACGCCCGCCTGGCCCGCCTCGACAAGCCGGTAGGATGGCTGCTGTTGCTGTGGCCGACACTCTGGGCCGTATGGATCGCCGGCCAAGGGAGGCCGGCAGCGCGGATCGTTGCCGTGTTCGTCGTCGGTGTCGTGGTGATGCGGGCGGCAGGCTGTGTCATCAACGACATCTTTGACCGAGACCTTGATCCGCTAGTCGAACGCACCCGCGAACGCCCACTCGCAAGCGGTGCTGTTACCGTGCGTGAGGCGTTGGTGATATTTTTTGGGCTGATGATTCTCGCATTGTTCCTGGTGTTACTCCTCAATCGCCAGACCCTAATACTTGCGGTGGTCGGCGCTGCAATAGCAGCAAGCTATCCATTGGCCAAGCGCTTTACCAATCTGCCGCAGCTTTATCTTGGCGTGGCGTTCTCCTGGGGAATACCCATGGCATTTGCAGCGCAGGACAGCCCGCTGATGCCGCTTGCCTGGTGGCTACTGGTTGCTAATCTATTATGGACCGTCGCTTACGACACGATGTATGCGATGGCCGACCGACCCGATGACCTGAGAGCAGGTATCAAATCCTCCGCAATCTTGTTTGGCCGGCATGACCTTGTGATAAACGCCTTGTTGCAGGCGCTTGCGCTCGGGAATCTCGCCCTGATCGGCCACACCCTGAATCTGGGCGGTATGTTTTATGCAGGATTGGCTGCCGCTTCGATCACAGCGGCCTATCAGTATCGGCTTTGCAAAAATCGTGACCGTAATCAGTGCTTCAAGGCATTTTTGAACAATATCTGGTTCGGCGGATTTGTATTTGCTGGACTGTGGTTAGCATATCTCTTTAAGCCTTGATGGTTGGAGGAGCGAGTTGGGGATGAACGAAAGGAGGCTGAAAGATGACATGTCGAATTAACAGCTCACCCGGGCGAAGAAAATTCTGGAAAAGAATATTGCCAACGCTTCTGACTGGATCGTCCTGAACCAGACGATGCACACTTTGAGCAACTGGGCGAAAGAAGACTCGGTTCTTCGTCGTTGGTTGGTGCGGGGCCTTAAACGGCTGCTAGGTGGCGAACGGAAATCGGTACCGGCAAAAGCCTTAAAGGCTTTTGCAAAGTTGGCAAACCCTCGTCGAAAGCCTTGGCCACTGGGGTTCGCCACCTAGGCGGCAATGACTGAGTAGTTCGCAACGGGATTAGCAGGCCTCAAGGTTGGCATAGGCGAGTACCAACCACTTGCTTCCTGTATTTTCAAAATGAACCTGAACCCTCGCATGTTCGCCCTGTCCCTCGACTCGAACCACCGTACCGTACCCGAATTTCTCGTGGTGTACCCGCCGGCCCAGTGCGACATCTCCGGTTGCAGACGCCGCGGCGGCGTCCGTTTCGGCGTGATTTGCTGTTAAGCTGGAACCGCCTTGGTGGACTGATGCGCTGCGCACCTCATCAAGGAGCTCAGCCGGTATTTCTCTAACAAAACGGGACGGCCTGGTATAGTTTTCCCGGCCATGCAGACGTCTGACCTCTGCCCAGGTCAGGAAAAGCTGTTCCATCGCCCGGGTCATTCCGACGTAACAGAGCCTGCGTTCCTCCTCCAGCCGGCCCGGTTCTTCTATTGATCGCTGATGGGGAAAAAGTCCCTCCTCCAGGCCGCATAAAAACACCAGGGGGAATTCCAGGCCCTTCGCCGAATGCAGGCTCATTAGCTGAACACAGTCTTCCCACTCTTCAGCCTGCCCTTCGCCGGCCTCGAGCGCGGCATGGGAAAGGAAGTCCGACAGCGGGTCCGGGTGTTCTTCGTCCGCTGGATCAAAGTTAAAATTGCGTGCGGCACTGACCAGTTCTTCCAGGTTCTCTATCCGGGTCTGGGCTTTTTCTCCTTGCTGTTTGCGATAGTGCTCAAGTAAGCCACTGCGTTGAACCACCGCATCGGTCTGTTCGGTGAGTTCCAGGTGTTGTGTCGAAGCATCGAGTTCGTCGATCAAGTCGATAAACCGCTGCACGACCGACCGTGTCCTGGATGGAAAGTCGCCCGACCCGGTCAGTCGGACCGCCGCGGCCCACATGGAAATTTTCTGATCTCTTGAGAGTTCCCTGATCATGCTGATTGTGCGGGTGCCGATGCCTCGGGTCGGGACATTGACTACCCGCTCGAAGGCGGGGTCCGAACTCCGGTTTGAGATCAGGCGCAGGTAAGCGAGTGCATCCTTGATCTCGGCCCGTTCGAAAAAGCGCAGCCCGCCGTAAACGCGATAGGGAATTGCTGCGCTGAGCAACAGTTCCTCAAAAACACGGGACTGTGCATTTGAACGGTAGAGAATCGCAACTGAATCGCGGCGTCGGCCATCCTGAACCCATTGCTGCAGACGATCGACAACGAATTGACCTTCATCGATTTCGTTGAAGGCCGCGTACAGCCGGATGGGTTCACCAGCCTTGCCGTCTGTCCAGAGCTTTTTTCCCATCCTGCCCTGGTTGTGACCGATAACGTTGTTAGCTGCTTCGAGAATGGTCGCGGTCGAACGATAGTTCTGTTCCAGACGAACGATCCTGGTGTCGGCAAAATCAGCCTGAAACAGATTCATGTTTTCTACTTTGGCCCCTCGCCAGCCGTAGATGGACTGATCGTCATCACCGACTGCGGTAATGTTGTTTCGAGGCTGACTGAGCAGCTTCAGCCAGCGGTACTGAATGCTGTTGGTATCTTGGAATTCATCGATCAGGATATGCTCAAAACGTTCCCGATAGGTATCCCTGAGCGGTTCATTGTTGTGCAGCAGTTCCTGGGCTCTCAAAAGCAGTTCGGAAAAATCCACCAGTCCAAAACGCTGGCAGAGATCTTCGTAATAGGCGTAGATCCGAATTAGGGTCTGTTGCTGATGATCATTGGATCCCTCGAGTTGTGCGGGACGCCGTCCGTCCTCCTTGTTGCTGTTGATGAACCACTGGACCTGGCGTGGCGGCCAGTAGCCTTCGTCCAAGTCAAGCTCTCTGAGTGTTCTGCGTACCAGACGATGCTGATCCTCTGCATCCAGAATTTCAAAGGAAGCATCCAGTCCAGCCTCCTCGCTGTGTGAGCGCAGCAGCCGGTGGGACAGGCCATGAAAGGTTCCGAGCCACATGCGGCGCATCGGAAACCCGATCATCTGTTCCACGCGGCTGCGCATCTCTTGAGCGGCCTTGTTGGTGAAGGTGACCGCCAGAATGGACAGTGGTGAGACTTCAAGGGCTTCGATGAGCCAGGCAATTCGATGCGTTAAAACCCGGGTCTTACCACTGCCCGCACCGGCCAGCACCAGCATCG
>CAJXBY010000019.1 GCA_913051905.1 uncultured Gammaproteobacteria bacterium
CAGTTCCAGAGCCCGCAGCTGTTCTGCGATCTGGTCCGCCTCGTATCGGTAGGGAAACTGACATTCCACTGCCCGAAATCCTGCCGCCGCTGCGGCTTCGAACCGGTCAAGGAACGGATGTTCACAGAACAGGGTCGACAAATTGGCAGCAAACTTCGGCACGTCAGACCTTCCGGCACCCTCCTTTATCCAGGCGTCCGGAACCTATCTCCAGCGCTGTCAGTAAGCGCCTGACGTCACCGGGTTCAAGGAATTGCACTGCGGGCAACCGATGCGTCCAGGGACTCATACTCAAAATAACCAATCAGGTCATAAAACTCGGCCCGGGTCATCATGGATTCCGTGAACTGCTGGGTACTGCCGGTTTCGGCCAGGCTTGCGTAGAGCTGCTGCATGGCGTGTGCCGCCACACGCATTGAAGAAGCCGGCCAGATCACCAGCTTGCAGCTCATCTCCTCAAACTGATGGGCAAAAAAATGCGGCGTCCGCCCGAACTCCGTCATATTTGCCATGAACGGTGCAGACACACTGCCGGTCACTCGGCGAATCATGGCCTCGTCGGTCAAAGCATCAGCAAACACGATATCGGCACCGGCATTGACGTAGCCGTTCAACCGTTTGATGGCCGAGTCCAGGCCCTCTGATTCCACGGAATCCGTCCGGGCAATGATCTTCAGGTGAGAACGAGCCTGCCTGGCAGCAGCGACCTTGGCACACATCTCTTCGCTGGAAACCAGACGCTTATCGTTGAGGTGGCCGCATTTCTTTGGCAACACCTGGTCTTCAATCTGCACGGCGGCGGCGCCGGCTGCCTCCAGTTCGCGCACGGTTCGCATGACATTCATGACCTCCCCATAGCCGGTATCGGCATCCACAACCAGCGGTAACTGGGTGGCCCGGTAGATTGTGCGAACCTGGAAACACAGCTCTTCCAAAGTCAGTATGCCAAGGTCCGGCAGACCCATACCGCCTGACACCGCTGCACCGGACACGTAAAGGCATTCAAACCCCGCACGTCGGGCGAGCAGGCCCGCCATTGCGTTGTGGGCTCCGGGAATACGGACAATTCCCGGTTGTGCCATCAGCTTGCCAAGCCGTTCTCCGGCAGGTTCATTCTCAAGATCGGCGGCTGTTAACCAGGTCACGGTCTTCTCCTCACGGTTTCGAATGAGTGTCTGAATATCACAAGCATACGCCAAGACTTGCCTTCGAGTCAGATTTTGTGCCCAATCCACCTTTAATCCGGTCCCGTCAACGACAGATCATGCCGCAACACAAGATACCCGCCGTGTTTATGCGCGGCGGAACCAGCAAGGCACTGATGTTTCACCGTCACCATCTGCCGGCCGATCCAGATCAGTGGCCAGCCCTGTTCGTCTCGGCACTGGGAGCGAATGACCCCTACGGGCGGCAACTCAACGGTATGGGCGGCGGTGTTTCCTCGTTGTCCAAAGTCTGCGTGATCTCACCCTCCGACCGGGCAGATGCCGATATCGATTACTGGTTTTTCCAGCTCTCGCCAACCACCGACACCGTAGATACCTCGGCCAGTTGCGGCAATATGGCGTCGGCTGTCGGGCCTTTCGCCGTTGATGAAGGGCTGGTGGAAACGGCAGGGTCCGAGGTCAGCGTAAGAATCTACAACGTCAACACGGGACGGATCATCGGCTCGACATTCCACCTTGATCGGAATGAAGCAGCTGTGGATGGTGACCTGGTCGTGCCCGGGGTTGCCGGGTCGGGATCTCCGGTCCGGCTAGAGTTCCGCGATCCCGGGGGCGGCCTGACCGGGCGACTGCTCCCCACTGGCAGGAGCCGGGACATGATCGAACTGTCAGGATCACAGCGGATTGCTGCGTCGATGACAGACGCCGGCAACCCCTGTGTTTTCATACTGGCCAGCGACCTGGGCCTGACCGGTACGGAATTACCCCACGACCTCGAACACAATCCCGACATCTTGGAGACATTGGATTCGATCCGCTGTCAGGCCAGTGTCCAAATGGGAATTGCCAGCGACCTCAAACAAGCCGGTGCCATCCCGGGGGTACCCAAGGTGGCTTTTGTATCACCCGCTCAGGACAGCCTCAACCTTGCGGGGTCCACAACTGGGGCAACCGACTGCGACATTACGCTGCGCATGATTTCAGTCGGTCAGCCACATCGTGCAATCCCAGTCACCGGAGCGCTTTGTACAGCGATCACAGCCCAGATTCACGGATCGCTGGTCAGAGACTCTGTAGGTCCTAGAAAAACGGGGCATGCCCTTCGAATCGCACACCCCTCCGGTGTGACAACGGTCGATGCGCGGGTCGAGCAGCATCGGAACACCTGGCACGCTGTCTCAGCGACGATTCATCGCAGCGCGAGACGGCTGATGGACGGCCACGTCTACGTGTCCGGCACCCCCGCACCGAAAGCAGACGGTGGTCTGTCTCAGTAAACCCCAAGCGCCGCGAGAGAGCCTTCCAGGCCAGCAACGAACTGATCCACCTCGGTTTCACCCATCGGTGTTGACAGCACGCCGAACAGTCCCCTGCTGCCCAGTAACACGCCCCGGCCGAGCATTTCCCGGTCCAGGCCCGTGAGATCCGGACCGCTAGTGCGAATTTCAAGCAGGTCGCGAAAATCGACAGGCTGACCTTCAGTCAGTAGGACACAGAACATTGAGCCCCGCCCGTTGACCTGATGCGGAACCCCGTGCTTGTGCAGCATGTCAGATGTCTGTTCACGCAGCGATTCACCCAGACTGGAGAGGCCGTCATATTGATCCGGCGTCATCAGTTGCATCGTCTCGTAACCGGCTGCCATGGTGACCGGGTTACCGTTGTAGGTGCCGCCGTGATGGACTTTCTCTCCCTGCCGATGATCGAACACCGCCATGATGATCTCACTGCCGGCGACCGCCCCAACCGGAAAGCCACCGCCGATGATCTTGCCCATGGACATCAGGTCGGGGGTCACGCCGTTGGCATGCCCTGCACCGTGGTAGCCGATTCGGAAGGACATCACCTCATCAAAAATCAGGACCACACCCAACTCCCGTGTCAGTTCCCTCAGGGCCTGGAGAAACCCGTCATGTGGTGCCATAAGACCCAGGGCGGCAGGTAGAGGATCGATTAAAACAGCCGCCAGTTCACTGCCGCACTCTTGTATGAGCTCACGACAGATGTCCAGCCGGTTCCAGGGCAACGTCACGACGTCTTCTTCAAGATTTGGAACCATACTGGGTTCCAGAGTGGTCTGAGGGCTCGTCAACGTTCCCCAGTTGCCCGGTCTGGAAGAGTCGCTGGCCTGGGCATAGTCGTAGATGCCGTGGTAACAGCCTTCGAACTTCGCGATCTTTGAACGGCCGGTGTAGGCCCGGGCCGCCCGGATGGCAAGCAGTACCGCTTCGCTGCCTGAGTTGCAGAAACGGATCTGTTCGGCCGCCGGAATACGGTCAACCAGCAGTTCGGCCAACCGAATGTCGTACTCCGTCGGCAGCGAAAACGCTGTACCGTTCTGGATGACCCGACCTACGGCAGCCGTGACATCGGGATCAGAATGCCCACGGATCAGTGCCGTATAGTTGTTGATAAAATCGATCCGCTCCTCGCCTTCCACATCGGTGACGCGGCAGCCCCGCCCCGAGCGGGCATAGACAGGATAAGGATCCATCACGATCGTGTGACGGGAATTCCCACCGGGCATCACCGCCAATGCCCTGTCATAGAGCTTTTTCGATTCCGCCTGACTGTCCAGAAAGCCCATCTTTGCCATCAGTCACCCCCGTTCGATCTGATTACCCTTGAACAACCTGAGGCACTGCCCGAAACGGCCGCACAGAACTGGTCCCGATACTACTCCAGATCGATCACAATATTACCGTGCTCGTCCAGGCCGACTCTAGAGTTGGGCGGCACCAGGCACGTGGCGTCGTACTCCTCGATAATGCACGGGCCGCTACGGGTATTGTGCAAGGCCGCACGTTCCAGAACTGGAACCTCCAACCAGCCGTGCTCCGGGCCCAGATAGGCCCTTCGGGAAACGGATGTCTGCCCGACAGAAGCCTCAGTGTGCAGACCCTCAGGCACGCGGGAGCCTTCAGAAATACCCTGACCGACGAGTTCAAGATTCACCAACTCGACGGGTTCATCGGGCCCTGCCCGATGTCCGTAGGTCCGCTCATGTTCGTCACCAAACGCCTGCTGTAGGCTTTCGATGGCTGTCCGGTCGATTGAACCGCCCGGCACTGGTACGCTGAGTTCGTAGATCTGGCCCTGATAATGCATGTTTGCGTGACGAAGAAGTCGGCGGCGATCCTCTGGAAAACCATCGGCAGAGAGTTGGTCATCGGCGAGTTTCTCCAACACTTTCCAGCCGGACTCCAACTCAGCCGGATCGGCGTCGCGCAATACCCGGCGCAGGGTCTGTGAATAATGGTGTTCTACCTTGGCACACAACAGGCCGAATGCCGAGAATACTCCGGGCGCTGGTGGCACCAGAATCCGGCGCATACCCAGCACCGACGCCATAGCTGCCGCAAACAGTGGTCCATTACCACCAAAGGCAAACAGCACGTACTCCCTGGGATCACGACCGCGTTCACTGGAGACCGACTTGATCGCCCGAATCATATTGGCTGAAGCGATCTCATAGGCCCCGAAAGCTGCTCGCTCGAGAGCAAGCCCGAGTGGTTCTGCGATCCTTTCGGAAAGAACCTGGCGGCTCAGTTCCGTATCAATTGCGAGCTCACCACCCACCAGGTAGTCTTGGTTCAGATAGCCCAGGACAGCACAGGCATCGGTGACAGTGGGTTCGGTTCCTCCGTTCCCATAACAGACCGGACCGGGATCAGCGCCCGCACTGCGGGGTCCGATCTGCAGCGCACCGGCCGGATCGATCCACACGATCGACCCACCACCCGCGCCGACTTCTGCAAGATCGATTGCCGGCACTTTGAGCCGATAACCGGCGCCAGTCAAAAGGCGTGATCCAATCATGATCCCAGCCCCTACGCTGTATTCAACGGCTCTCGAATACTGTCCATTCTCAACAAGCGATGCTTTAGCGGTGGTACCCCCCATGTCGAACGTGACAATATCAGCGAGGCCGAGCTTCTGGCTTAGCGCCTGCGCACCGACAACGCCACCCGCTGGACCCGACTCAATGATGTGACAGGGCAGGCGGCGCGTCTGATCTACGGTGGTCAGCCCACCATTAGACTGCATGAGCAGTAAGGGCGCTTCCAGCCCCTCGTCTTTGAGCTTTGAAACCAGAGAATCAAGATAACCGGCGACGACTGGCAGCAGATAGGCATTGATGACCGTAGTCGATGTGCGCTCATATTCCTTGATCTCAGGTAACACGTTACAACTGGCGCAGCAGGGCAGATCCGGTGCTTTTTCATTGATGACCTCAAGCAGAAGGCGCTCGTGTTCCGGATTCGCGTAAGCATTGATCAGGCAGACGGCGATTGCCTCTACCCCTTCTGAGAGCAAGCGATCGACCGCCTGCTGGGCATCGGCCCTGGTCAGGGGTTTATCCACGCCCCCCTGGCTGTTGATGCGCTCCTCCACCTCGACGCGCAAATAACGCTCTACCAGTGGCGGCGGTTTCTCCCACTTGAGATCGTAAAGTCTCGGCATCCGCAGGGTACGCAGTTCCAGCACATCGCGGAACCCATCCGTGGTGATAAGACCGGTCCGCGCACCACTCATCTGCAAGATGGTGTTGGATGCCACGGTGGTGCCGTGCATGATCTCTGAGACTGCAACATCATTCAGGGCAGCCGACGACAGAACCTGCTCAATTCCCGCCAGAATACCGAGGGCGTAGTCGTCTTCGGTTGACGATACCTTGCAGTTATGGAGATGCCCGTCGGGCGCGACCAGCACGATATCGGTAAAAGTACCCCCGATATCAACACCCAGCCGATACTGCTGAGCAGCGCCCCTTTCTGATTCGATCGCGGAACTCATTCGTCGGCCCAGGCCACAGCTGGAAGCGTCGCATCGCCGCGGGCCAGAGACCGTGACTTGCGCAGTTTCTCAGTCGCAGCGACGTCCACTAACCAGGCGCTGTCGTCAATCACGACACCGTAATCGTGCCTGGCACCATCGACACTGACATACTCGTTCCGTACGTCGGCCAACACGTGTTCTGGGTTCCGTTCCAGCGGATCCCCCCAGCCGCCCCCACCAGCCAGCTCGTGACGGAATACGTCACCTTGGCGGAATGTCATAGTCAACTTGGAATCGAGGGGTTCTGCTCCGTTGCCAGGGTTCATGATGTTCTGTGACGGTTGGCCTGGTCGCCCACCGTACAGCCCATAGGGTCTGAACCGCCTTCGGTCAGAACGGACCTGTAGCACCGCCTCTTCTTCCGTAAACCGGTAATCACGCCGGTACGGCACACCGCCTCGGTATTTGCCCGCCCCTGCCCTATCTGCAATCAACTCATAGCGCAGAATCTGCAATGGGTTTTGGGATTCGATCAACTCGACCGACTGGGATGCCATATTGGCAAACATGTTGGAGTTACCCTGTACACCATCGCTCCACGGCCGACCACCCCAACTGCCACAGGCAAAGTCGACAAAGATAAAGGGTTGGCGAGATTTGTCGTAACCCCCGATGCTGATACCGGTATTTCCGCCATCTGACGCGGCCCCGACTTCGTCCTTGAGCATCATCGCCAGTGCACCGAAAGCACAGTCTCCCATTCGAAACCCGGTCAGACCACGGGCCGCGCAGGCCCCAGGCAGTACCATGTTGGTCACTGTGCCGGGCGGAGCAGTCACCTCGATCGCCCGGAACAGGCCTTCATTGCAGGGAATATCAAAATCGAGCACCGAGCGGATCGCTGCATAGGACACGGCTTTGGTAAAGGACAATGTACAGTTAATGGCACCCTTCACCTGCTCCGAACTGCCGGTCCAGTCTACTTTGATACTGTCCCCCTCTTTGTCGATCCTGCAGTTCAGGCGGATTGGCCGGTCTCTGTCTATGCCATCATCATCGATCCAGTCCTCAAAGGCATACTCTCCATCGGGCAGCTTGCGCACCGCGGCGCGGGTAAGCCTTTCCGTGTGGTTGATCACCTCCTGCATGTAGAACCGTGTGGCTTCCACTCCAAACCTCTCGACCAGCTCACCGAACTGGTTTTCGGCGATGGAGCAGGCTGACATCTGGGCACGCATATCGCCGAACACCTGTACTGGGATTCGCACATTTTTCTCGATCAGCCGCCACATCGTGGTGTTCAGTCGGCCTTCACTGTAGAGCTTGATCGGCGGTATCCGTAGCCCCTCCTGGTAGATCTCGGTGGAGTCGGATGCGTTGGAGCCCGGCACGCGCCCGCCCATGTCGGCCTGATGTGAAATAGTCGCTGCAATTGCGAGCCGTTCGCCTTCAATGAAGATTGGTCTGAAGATAAAGACGTCCGGCAGATGCATGCCCCCCTCAAAGGGGTCATTCATAATGAACATGTCGCCGGGGTTAATGTCTCCTTCAAAATGAGCCAACACTGCTTCGAGCGCAGTGGGGATCGAACCCAGGTGCAAAGGAATCGTCAGACCCTGGGCCACCAGCTTGCCATCTGCGTCAGTGAAGGCCGTGGAAAAATCCATGTTATCGCGCAGCACACCCGAGTAAGTCGTGCGGCATATGGTTACCGCCATCTCATCGGCGATTGAAAACAACGCGTTCTTAAAAAGTTCTAGTGTGACCGGGTCAGCTTTCATCTACCTTCATACCTTTTTTCCACCAGTCTCGAGTTCCACAAAGAGGCCGGTTCCAATTTAGGATTAGGTGAACGAACAAATAACAATCCTTAATGCCAATATAGCGATTTTTGAGCTTCATTCTCAACGAGTAATTGAGGCTTTATACGTCTTTATTCATGCTCGCGTAGCAATCTAGACTGAGATATATTAATCGTATTGGCCAAGTATACAAGTCCAATTGAATGATTTAGTCTGTTACTGGTCAATCGTTCAAGCTTCAGAGGATTGAACTCCTAATCACCTTAATCAACAACAAGTTCGGAGGATAAGATATGTATCACCTAAAGAAGTATTTTCTACTCATCGCAGTTGGATTGCTTGCCGGATCTGGATTGGGCATTCAGAACGCCCTAGGCGATACTGCCAGAGAAAAAACCCTCGTCATCGCAGTGCCTGGAACCCCCGCTTCCATTGATGGAGAGCAGGCATTGACTTCTGAAGGTGAGATGATGATGGCCAATATTCACGGTGGCGATCTATTCAGTTACAAGATTATTGAAATACCGAACGATGCAACCGATACCGTCGACTTGCGTTCTACCGGGGATGGGGGTGTCGTTGGACTCACCGCAGAATCCTGGCAGATGAGTGAGGATGGAAAGACTGTCACTGTCAACCTGCGCAAAGGAATGACCAGCCCCTATGGGAACAAGCTAACTGCTGACGATTACGTCTGGTCATGGGCGAGAAGGTTCGAAGTCAAAGCAGTTGGGAAATTCATGGCGGACGTACTTGGTATAGATGGACCGGACAGCATTAAGAAAATCGATGATCACACGGTGGAGATCAAGCTAAGAGGCACTACGCCGATTCTGTATAAGATCCTCGCGCAGAACTATTATGGAGGCCCGTTTGACTCGACCGAAGCAAAAAAACACAGCTCCGCCGATGACCCATGGGCTAAAGAGTGGTTAAGGACCAATTCCGCGGGATTCGGTCCGTACCATGTCGAACGCGTGACTCCAGGTGTAGAAACAATTTTAGTCAAGAATGATAATTGGCAGGGACATCAACCCTACTTTGAGAAAATAATTCTTAAAGCCGTCCCGGAATCAAGCGCACGACTTGCACTACTCAAAGCAAAGCAGGTTGACATTGCCTGGGGATTGAACGAACGAGAACTCCAAGAAGTGGCTAAGGACAATCAACTTCAGGTTGCCCGGGCCACTGCTAACAAGCAACTCTATGTCGGGCTAGTCACTGACAAACCACCCTTTGACAACAAAAAGTTACGCCAAGCGATGGCCTGGGCAACGCCATATAACGACATCATTCAGAAAGTCTTCTTCGGCAATGCCCGCCGAATGACAAGCATCGTTCCAGATATCTATGCCGGATATGTCAAGACTTATGAATATGAAACAGACCTGGAAAAAGCAAAGACACTAATGGCCGAGGCCGGTTTCCCAAATGGATTTGATGTCACTTTGTCCTACAATGCTGCTCAGAAGGAAGCTGAGGAGACAGCAATCCTCGTCAAAAGCAGTTGGGAGCAGGTCGGCGTAAAGGTCAAACTTCAGGCACTGCCAACTGCAGTATGGGCAGAAAAGAAATATGGCAAACAACTCCAAGCGTTTGCCGAAAATGAGCAGTGGCCATGGAGTGGTGATCCAGGATACTCAGAATGGGTATACCTTGGTAATGGAGCAGACAATTTCATCAACGCCGTCAACTTTGACAATCCTGAATACAATGCACTTTTGGAAAAAACGATGCGTATGATGGATTCTCCGGAGCGCGCAGCGATCAACAAAAGAGCCCAAGAGATCGTTGCAGAAGACGTTCCTTGGGTACAAGTAGCCTGGTTTGACTGGACAGTTGCAGCGAAGAAGGGACTAACTGGTTTTCTCTGGACCCCGGACAATCAAATCCGATTCGGATACATCAGGAGACAGTAAACAATTAGAAGACCTTAATTGCCTGAAGCATAGGCAGCCCGCAGTAATTCTGCGGGCTGCCTGATAAGAATATTTGAAGTTAATACATCCATCCTGTAAGGACCAATTTTTTTAATAAGTCTCAGATTACTTTGGAGGATTATCATGTGCACGAACATAGGGGCGACTGGAAGTAGTGTAGGACGTACTGGGAAGACCTACATTGGCAGTGTCAGTGATGATCCCTATGACATTCGAACGAAGGTCGTCGTTCGAAGAAATCCAACAGAGCTCGGTTACATTGGCACACATTTGTCTCCTCTGAATGAAGTGTCATCTGCCGCTGATTATTCTGATTCTGTAAGTGGCGCGCCGACTCGAGGACTGAACGAAAAAGGCCTGGCATTCACGTGGACACTAGCTCTCGAGAAGAAAGAAAACAAACCCACCGACGGTGCTATGCGGCCCCACGATGCCTGGGCCAAAGTCATGGCCACCTGCGGAACTACGGGTGAGGCCCTCACTATGTTGGAAAGTCTGCCACGGGATTTTGCCGGCGCTGGAATGCTGGCAGACAAGCAGGGAAACCTGGTTTTAGTGGAATTGGGCCGAAAAAAAATCGAAGTTCGAGAAAGATTCGATGCGAAATCTGGAGGCACGGGGACAAACGTCAATTGTTGGATAAAAATGCAGAAGGCGGAAGGCGACCCAATGGTCTCTATAGCAAACCCCGATGTTCCTAACCAATCGAGGTTCTCTCGTTCGGAAAAGCTGCTTGGTACAGCAGAAGGCAACATCGACCTATCTCGGATTATAAGCATCCTCAGCGATCACGAACACCGCGATCGATTCGCTGGCGACAATCCATGGATCCCCGGCCACGGCTATTCAATATGTAACCATGGCAGCCTTCGAACTGAAGAATTTGTCGCCGACAGACCGGCTTGGGGTAGTGTCAGTGCAGAGGTTATTGCTCCTATGGATGACACATTTTGGTACACATACGGTTGGCCTTGCGGCGAAACACCCGATCATGGAGATCAACTCCTACAGGAGCGCTCTTGGGGTCAATTTATTGGTTTCAAATTAGCTGATCTGCCTGCAGGAGAGTACACGACTTTGACGGGAGAACTCACTCACCTTGCTTTGCAGCAAGCCAATAGACTTTGTTTTTCTGATGATGCAAACAATTAGAAGCAGCAGGGGCTGAATCTGAGGCTGCAAAATCAATCCGAATGAGCGTCACAAAATTAATTGTTACGACCTATAAATCGATCAAATGCGCTTTCTTAAATATATAGTCAAAAGACTTTTTTTCCTGGTACCACAACTATTTGTCGTCTCTCTAATCGTTTTTTTCCTTGTTCGTCTTCTGCCAGGAGACCCGGCCTTCCTTATGGCTGGCCAATTTGCCACTCAGGAACGAATAGATGAAGTCCGAGAAGAGCTCGGGTTAAATCAACCGTTATACAAGCAATACAGCATCTATGTCGGAAAGGTCCTTCAAGGTGATTTTGGGCGGTCATGGCGGACATCGCAGACAGTAAAAGATGACATCAAACAGAGATTGCCCGCTACGCTGGAACTCGTTTTGACCAGTGGCATTCTATCTGTCCTTCTCGGTATACCCATTGGGGTATACACCGCAATAAATCGCAGAGGCATTGCAGACAAAGTGTTGTTTGTCTATGGCATGCTTGCTGGATCAATTCCAGATTTCTGGCTTGGATTAATACTGATCTTTCTGTTCTTCTCAGTTTTGGGCATTGTTCCCGGCCCAATTGGACAACTGGATCCGATCCTATCCACCCCACCTTATGTTACCGGTGCAATAGTGATTGATGCCCTTATTGCGGGCGACTTTGAAGCATTCGGTTCGGCATTGAAACATCTAATTCTTCCAGTGACGACTCTAACTCTGGTCTACATGACTCTCATTATCAAAAATGTGCGATCAACAGTTGAAGAAATGCTCAACTCTGACTTTGTTCAACATGCTCGAGCGCTGGGAATTTCCCAGAAACTGCAACTGCGCTACGCGCTTTTTAATTCACTTCCCCCAGTCGTCACTGTCGTTGGTATTGTCTTCTGGTTCTTACTTGGCGGCGCTGTACTTGTAGAAATTGTTTTTGCCTGGGGCGGACTGGGCCAATATGCGGTAGAGGCTGTTGTCAATTCGGACTATGCACCTTTACAAGCATTCGTTCTTCTGGCCGCTGCTTTCACCTTATTCATCTTCCTATTGGTAGATCTGGCCTATTTTCTTATCGATCCTAGAATTAAGGCGTAGTTGATGTTGCCTTTCCAACACATGCTTTTTGAATCGTGACTGTTCCTCCCGTTATACGCAATTTCTGGCGGTTCGCGGCCAGGCGCCCATCATTCATGACCGGGCTAGTTATAGTCCTAATCACGCTTTTTCTTGCGATATTTGGCCCGGTAATTGCTCCCTTTGATCCCGAACATGCTTTGCCTGGTGTTTCTCTAACAGCACCGTCGTTTGAAAACTGGATGGGCACTGATGTATCTGGAATGGATATCTTCTCTCGCGTTATTTCCGCTCCACGCATTGACCTAACCATTGCGCTTGTGTCCTCTACCATTGCTTTTGTCGTCGGCGTATTTCTTGGTGTTGTGTCTGGATATTTCTCCGGAACACCCGGTCCGGGCAGATACGTCAGTGAAGGCATCATGCGCGGCGCTGACATACTTCAGGCATTTCCGATATTCATATTCGCTCTAGCGTTGGTCGGTTTTCGAGGACCCGGCACCGAAAATGTCATCGCGGCACTCGCGTTTCTCAATATCCCTTATTTTCTTAGAATTACACGGGGGAGCGTCTTACAGGTTCGTGAACGACCTTTTGTAGAAGCGGCTAGGTGCTCTGGCAATTCTGAGATAAGAGTCGCATTTCGCCATGTCATGCCGAATGCGCTGACTCCAGCACTGGCAAATATTTCACCTGGCATTGGGTTTTCGATTCTACTAACCTCGGCTTTAAGTTTCGTTGGTGCTGGCGTACCTAAACCTACCGCTGAATGGGGTTCTATGATCTCGATCGGTGCTCCAAACATGATGACAGGACAGTGGTGGACTGCATTCTTTCCAGGCCTGGCATTAGGCCTGACAGTACTGGGTTATGCACTGGTCGGTGATGGTTTAAGAGACTATATGGATCCGGCCAAGAGAAACTAAAAATTGGACGCCCTACTCGACATTCGCGACCTCAAAGTCTCTTTCCAGGGCGAGTCCGGAGAAGTCGACGTTCTAAACAACACATCTCTTTCCTTATTAAATAAGGAATCACTTGGTATTGTCGGTGAGTCTGGTTCCGGAAAGACCATTCTCATCAAATCTATTCTTGGGCTTCTAGAACCACCGTGGAAAATCCACAACGGGCAGGCGTTGTTTGATGGGGTCGATCTTATTGCGTCAAGTGAGGAGTCCTTAACCAAGATAAGAGGACGGGATATCGCAGTAACAACACCCGAACCGCGGAAGCATTTAAATCCTTTAATGACAATTGGCAATCAGATCGCCAACGTCATACGGGCACATAACCCAATATCTAAACCTGAATCTCTGCAAAACGCTAAAGAACTACTGACTAAAGTAGGAATCCCTGACCCTGCGGTCAGACTCAATTCATATCCTCACGAATTGAGCGGTGGAATGTGTCAGCGAGTCATCATTGCCATGGCGCTAGCAAATTCAACCCGCGTGCTAATTGCTGATGAGCCTACTGCAGGTCTAGATGTCACAATTTCTCGCCAGATTCTTGATGTCATGCGAGACCTTGTTCGCGACTTCGACTCTTCTCTGATCCTCGTCTCGAGAGACCTGGGCGTTGTCGCACATTACTGCGAGCGTGTCGCAGTAATGTACAAAGGACGCGTACTGGAGGTTGCTGACATAGCCAGTTTCTTCGAAGGACCTGGGCACCCTTATAGCCGGCATCTAATTCTTGCCTCACAGGCATCTCGTGATTCCGCTTTATCTGAAAATCTATCCACTGAACAGAGGTCTGCTTCATCTACGAACGGTTGTGTTTACTATCCACGCTGCCCGGTATCCATAGACCGGTGTCAATCAGAGACGCCAAAAGAAGAGAAACTGAGCAAGACACATCTAGCGGCGTGTTTTCGAAGTTCTGAGGTCGCTTCCGGCCTAACACTCAAATAATGTCTGAATATCTCCTTGAAGTCAGTGATCTAGTCAAATACTTTCCGGCTGGACGTAGCCGTTCGGTGAAAGCCATTAATGGAGTATCTTTAGGAATCAAACGAGGAGAAGCTCTCGCACTCGTTGGTGAGAGCGGCTCTGGTAAAACGACAGTCGGTCGCTGTATCTTGCGGCTTCTAGAGCCCACAGAAGGCAATATCGTATTTCAAGGGGAAGATATCCATTCTCTTAAATCTAACGCATTTCGGAAAATGCGAGACAAGATACAAATGGTTTTTCAGGAACCATATGATTCTCTAAACCCGCGAATGCCCATTGGGAGAATCGTTGTCGAACCTCTTCTATTGGTTGGTAATGCAACTGAACCCGAACGGAAGGATCGACTCGAAGAGATCTTTTCGATGGTTCAGTTAGACCTATCCGTTGCAGAGAAGTTTCCTCATCAATTGAGCGCTGGCGAGCAGCAGCGAGTTGGTATTGCACGAGCGCTGATAACGAAGCCTGAATTAGTGGTCTTAGATGAACCGACATCGGCCCTAGATGTTTCTGTTAGAGCCGAGATACTCAATCTGCTTGGGGAACTACAGCAAAGTCTAAACCTATCTTATCTGTTTATTTCACATGATCTTACAGCGGTCCGACGCGTTTGCGACCGGATTGCGGTTATGTATCTCGGGAAAATTGTCGAAATCGGTGAAACCGAATCATTGTTTGAAAACCCTCTACACCCGTACAGTAAAGCGCTACTTTCCTCTGTTTTATATCCAGATCCTAAACACACTCCATCAAGGTTTGTTCTCACAGGCGAAATCCCTAGCCCAATTAACCTGCCGAACGGTTGTCATCTCCGACAACGTTGTCCCTGGGCCGTTGACACCTGTGAAATTCAATACCCAGAACTCAACGAAGTGATCACGGATCGTTTTGTGAGTTGTTATCGCGTATCGGCCGAAAACAATCAGCCATGACGACTGGAATCTCCTCAATCAATCCCAGCTGTTCTAAGACCCCTGAAAACTCTAAACTAGAATTATCTGAACCACACCAGCTCTAGAGGTCAACGAGTCTAGTTTTATCCAGGGTAGATGAAACCCGTAATATTATGTCTCTCATTCGCCTGTCGCAGCCCGAATTTTCGTGGAGGGAGCTTTTCCAAAGTAGATTGAAGAGGTTTTCCCAGTCACGGTTTCTAACTTTAGGTTGAGATCTTTAGATAAGCAGCATCGCGGGTGCAACCACCAGGTCCCCGACGACTACGTCTTACTTAAGCATTCAGTAGGCGAATTCGGGCCAAGATTATTTAATGGAAAGTTTAGGTGGAAAATACACTATTTAGTCAAATTTCGCTCCGTGGATTGACGGTGAACAACCGTATCGTGGTCTCACCGATGTGCCAGTATGCCGCGGAAAACGGCTCTGCATCGGATTGGCACCTGATGCATCTGGGTCAGTTTGCCATGGGTGCTGGTGGCCTGCTAATGACCGAAGCGACCCATGTCAGTCCTGTGGGTCGGATCTCGCCACGATGTTTAGGCCTTTACTGCGACGAAAACGAACGGACGATTCGGCACGTGATCGATTTCTGTCGGGCGTACGGCGTTGTTGCGATCGGCACCCAACTCGCCCACGCCGGACGCAAGGCATCGACCCGGCCACCACTGGACGGTGGAGGCAGTCTGGGTATGGGGGAAGGTGGTTGGCAGACTGTTGCCCCTTCGGCTCTACCGTACGCTGACTGGCACACACCATCGGAATTGGATCAGGCCGGATTGGACCTGGTCAAGGCGCAGTTTGTCGAAGCAACCGTGCGCGCCGATCGGATCGGATTCGACCTGATCGAGGTGCACGGTGCCCACGGCTATCTAATTCATCAGTTTTGTTCACCGCTATCAAACCAGCGAAGGGACGAATACGGAGGTTCACTGGACAACAGAATTCGCTTTCCGCTTGAGGTCTTCGAAGCCATGCGGGCCGTGTGGCCCACGGATAAACCAATGGGCATGCGAATTACGGCTAAGGACTGGGTCGATGGTGGGTGGGATATGGATGACTGCGTTTACTTTGCCAACGCGTTGAAATCGCTGGGGTGTGATTTTGTGGATGTCAGTTCTGGTGGGGTGGACCCTCGTCAAAAGATTGAGGTCGGACCAGGCTACCAGGTGCCATTTTCCGAACGGATCCGCCAGGACACCGGTCTGCACACGTGGGCAGTGGGTATGATTACCGAACCGCAACAGGCTGATGACATCATCGCCAGCGGAAAGGCTGATATGGTTGCGCTGGCCCGCGCAATGATGGCGGACCCCCGCTGGGCCTGGCACGCCGCGATTTCACTGGGTGTGGACACTCCCTGGTCAAAGATGTACTTGCGAGCTCATCCGCGTTACCAAGGTCAATTCTTTCCGCGTCATGACGGCCAGCCGATTCGCTGACCCCTCTTTTTAACCAACGATAGACAAGGACTTACCGACGATGACAGATTCTAGAATCATGCAGGGTTTTCCCCCATCACCGGAACACCAGGTCACGATCGAGAACTGGCGATCGGCACCGTTCAGCAGCTGGGCTTTCCGCAACATCCGTCAGTTACTGCCAACAGCCCCGATCTATAGAGGGGACCGCAGTGCGACCGCACTAGAGACAGCGAGTTACGACCTCGGAGGATTGCGATTCGAGGATTTTCATGGCAAAGAGACCTCGATCGATGATTTCCTGCTCGACACCCATACTGATGGTTTCATCGTTCTGCATCGTGGTACTGTCATTTTTGAGCGCTATGAAAACGGACTCCTTCCACACACGCCTCATATTCTGTTTTCCGTCTCCAAATCCCTGACTGCCATGCTGGCCGGGGTTCTGGCAGACAAAGGCTTTCTCGATCCGGAACGCAACGTCGCCCATTACATTCCGGAGATCGAAGACTCAGCGTACAACGGAGCCACAGTCAGGCACCTACTCGATATGACAGTCGGCATATCATTCGATGAGGATTACGAAAACGAGACCGGCGACTTTGCACGCTACCGGATGGCGACAGGATGGTTACCGCGCGCTGAAGACGACGCTCCGGAGGGTCTGAGGGCTTTTCTGCCAACGCTCAAGCCAGAAGGGGCACACGGTACGACATTTCACTATGTCTCACCAAATACCGACCTCCTGGGCTGGGTCCTGGAACGCGCAGGGCAGATGCCCTTTGCGGAATTGTTCAGCAGAGAGATCTGGCAACCACTGGGGGCGGAATTCGATGCATACGTCAACGTAGATTCACTGGGGGCGCCCCGGGCTGCCGGTGGAATCTGCGTCACCTTGCGGGATCTTGCCCGGTTTGGTCGAATGTGTCTCGATTCAGGACTTGCCGGAGGCCGGTCCGTGATTCCAGCCTGGTGGGTTCGAGACATGCGGGAGAACGGTGACCAGACTGCATGGGACAATGGGAACTTTGCGGAATATATGCCGAAATGGCGTTACCGCAGTCAATGGTATGTTTCAGAACCCGGCGCCTTTTGTGGGCTCGGTGTCTTCGGCCAGTTTCTCTATCTAGACCCCGCGACGGACGTGATAATCGGGCGGTTTTCTTCCCGACCCAGAGCCCTGGATCCGGCTGACAAGGACTCGAGTCTCCAGGCTTTCACCAGCATCTGTCGGGCGCTCGGAGAATAAGCTTGCCGAAGTCCGAACTGACCTGACTTCAGCTCAACCCGCTTTAACCGTTGTCGGCTATTCGAACGGGTATCTTTATACTTTACTATTCACAGGTAGCCCGCGGAGACCAAACGAAACTAGAAAACCGAAAACGGTCAGCCCGGTCAGAATAAGAAAAGCCACGTTGTAGCTGTTTGAGAGGTCGAATATTCTTCCGCTAATCCACGGCCCCGCGGTACCACCAATCGTGCCAATCAGGAGGACGATTCCGAAGATCAGGCCGTGAGTTCGGGTTCCGAAGAACTCTGCCACCGTCGGCGATGCCACTGCGAACAATCCGCCGTGCGCCGTACCGTAAATAAGCGCGAACACGAACAGCCACGAAGGGCTGGGCATCTGCTGCAGCAGGATAAAGCTCACGAAGAGCAAGGCAAAACAGATCATCAGAGACCGTCTGCCACCCAGAACGTCGAAAACACCGCCCATGGTCAATCGTCCGATGATGCTGCAGCCACCCACCGCCGAAAGCACTCCGACAGCAGTCGACTTTCCCATGCCCTGGTCGATTGCAAACGGCACGATGTGGACGACAATCGTAAACAGGCAATACCAGTCCGCCAGTTTGGCCAGACAAATCAGCCAGAACTGACGGGTACGGGTAGCCTCACGCAACGTGAATCCTGCTTCCTGTTTTGACCCTTGCGACCCCTCAGAGTCCTCTTCACCCCAAGGCCGTAGACCCAGTACGGCTGGATCGCGCCGCATCACCTGGGCAGCAACTACCATGACGACCATGGCAACAATTCCCGCGACAAGACACGCCTGTCGCCACCCAAACTGGGCGATAAGAAAAGCCGCCAACAGCGGTATGGTGACTTGACCGATGCCCGCCCCTGATTTAACGAATCCAGACATCAGGCCCCGGCCGCGCTTGTACCAGCGCGCAACCGTAGAGAGTGTGGCCACGTCGTGGGCAGCCAATCCCAGCCCTCCCAACAGTCCGTAAAACAGATATAACTCCCAGACCGTATCGACCTTTGATATCAGGGCAAATCCGAGGCCGAACACTATCGTCGAAACGGTCAACAACAGCCTCGGACCCACCTGGTCATTGACCCTGCCCATAAATACACCCACGATGCCCATGACGACAAACATGGTCGAGTGCGCCCCGGAAATCTGGGCTCTGGACCAGCCGAATTCCCGTTCGAATTCCGGGAACAGTACGCTAAACGTGAAAAACAGACCCAGATACATCATCTGGGTGATCATGCAGGCACCTACGATGTAATGGCCGTAGAAAATCTATTTAACCCTCATTAGGTGATCGATTCATTTCTGCAGGCGCAGCTGACAACCTGCTGATCTGCAAACGGGTTGGGAGCTTTCGGGCTCACCGGGACAAGCACATTATTCTTCCGGACCGTTGATGGAAATACGGTGCATCACCCGCTTGTGCCCGTGGTAGTCGTTCACGGGGTTGTGCTGGGTACAGCGATTGTCCCACATTGCCATACACCCCGGCGTCCACCTGAAACGGCAGGTGAACTCTGGCCGAGTCTGATGTCGGAACAGATACGACAGTAACGGTTCGCTCTCTTCCTCCGTCATGCCCTGAAACCGCACCGAGTGGCCGTAGTTGACAAACAGCGCCTTGCGCCCGGTTTCCGGGTGGACCCGGACCACCGCATGCTCGGCCTCGAGAACCTCCGGCTCTGGTACCGAAGTTGCTTTGATCCTATCGACCCGGCTACGCGCCGCACCCGCCTTGGCAGAACTCTGGACGACCCTCAGCCCGGACAGGACCTGCTTCAATCCCTCGGAAAGGTTTTCATAAGCCATGTACATGTTCGCGAACAACGTATCACCGCCCACCGGAGGTAACTCTCTTGCCAGCAGCAAAGCACCGATAGGTGGTGACTGCAGGTAGGTCGTATCAGAATGCCAGATACCGCCAAAATTCTGTTTCTCGTGGGGAAGTTTCACTACAGCAACCACTTCGGGAGTCCCCTCTAATCCCTGGATCATCGGATACTCAACAGGCTGTCCAAACCGACGGGAGAACGCCAGTTGCTGCTCAGGCGTCACTGACTGGTCCGGGAAGAACACAACCAAGTACTGGAGCCAAGCCGCACGCACTTCATCGATCACGGCCTGAGACAGTTCAGAACCGCAGTTCACACCCCGAATGACGGCACCCAGAGCCGCAGAGATCGGCTCTACCGAGATAAGGTCATACCCGGACATCTGAACCCTGGCGACTCAGGAACGATACTCGGGTTCTTCGCGGTCGAGAATACGTCTCAGCGCTTTGAAATGCCGATCCGCTATCAGCGGCAGTTCCGGCGCCATCTGTTTCCGGGTCGCGGCGAGTACCGATTCACTGATCGTGCGCAGTTTTCCCCCGGTCGAACGCGCCAGTACCTGGAACATCGAGGCCCGCTCCAGGTAATAAAGATCGGTGAATGCCCGGGCAACTGACTCACCAACGACAGTAACGCCATGATTGGCCATAAATAGAATGTTCGCCTCACCCATGACCCGGGCGAGCCGGTCACCTTCACCCCGATCAAGTGCAAGACCACTGTACTCGTCGTCATACGCGATTCGTCCATCGAACTGCAGGGCATTCTGCTCACACATCTCCAGACGCCCGTTCTCGAGCAGTGTCAGTGCTGTGGTGTACGGCATGTGATTGTGCAGTACCACCGTCGCGCTCGGGACATTCACATGAATCCGGCTGTGTATGAAAAATGCGGTGTCTTCGACAGTATTGTCGCCCTCGAGAACATTCCCCTGTGCATCAGCGAGGACCAGGGAAGAGGCCGTGATCTCCGACCAGTGCCATCCGTAGGGGTTAATCAGAAAGCGGTCTCCGCGAATCTGTCCGTCTTCACCCGGCACAGCCATCGAAAAGTGATTGTCGACACCTTCCGACAGACCCAGACGAGCCGCCCATCGCAGTGCGACAGCGAGGTCCAAGCGGCCCTGGCTGATCACGGCATCAGGATCCATGGCTACGATATTTTCAATGGGTACAGGCGTCGCCATCGCTTTTCTCCATGTTTGGTCAGGCCCTTAGCAGCTGGCCAATACAACGTGTCAGTGGGTATTCACCAAGCCAGTGTGAAGGTTTAAGTCGCTCTAATCAAGTCACATACATCTTTTGAAGCGGACCCTACCCAGCCTATACCATGTACATTAGTACCTGGTGTTCGCACCGCACTCAGACTCGACTAAAATCTGGCTATGTCATCGGCCCTTCCCCATCCACCTCATCGACTAAACGGAGTAGACAATGGATCTGAATCTCACTGGTAAAAGTGTTCTCATCACAGGGGCATCAAAAGGAATCGGGGAAGCAACGGCAGAAGTATTTGCCCGTGAAGGCGTCAGCACTCTTCATCTGACCGCCCGCTCCAGCGATCTGCTTGAAACGCTCAAGGCCCGGATTGAGTCAGCGCATGATTGCGTGGTCCATACCCACAGCCTGGATCTGACCGATGTGACTAGACGAGACGATCTCATTGCGTCCACGATCGATGTAGACATCCTGGTCAACAACGCTGGCGCCATACCTTCAGGCTCACTTGAGGTGGTCGACGATGACGCCTGGCGACACGGCTGGGAACTCAAGGTTTTCGGTTACGTGAACATGTGCCGAAGGTTTTACAAACACATGGTCGAGCGGGGCCACGGCATCATTATCAACAACATCGGCAACTCGGGAGAGAACCCGGATATTGATTACATCGCCGGTTCGTCTGGCAACGCCAGTCTGATGGCATTTTCCCGGGCCCTTGGCGGGCGCAGCATGGATCACGGGGTTCGAGTCGTAGCGGTGAATCCCGGCCCCATAGACACTGGCCGCATGGAAAAGATGCTCAGACAGCGTGCGGGCGAGATGCTGGGTGACGAGGCACGGTGGCAGGAATTGCTGGCCCGCTTTCCTGGAGGTCGGGGAGGTACGGCCGAGGAGGTTGCAGATCTGATCGCATTCCTGTCCTCAGCACGGGCTGACTTTATCTCCGGCTGTGTCGTGACCATAGACGGCGGTATTTCCGCGCGTCGGTCCGTCGTCTAGACCCATCTTGACAGCGGGAATCACCCCTACTTCAGACCGCAAGATAAAGAGAGAAGTATGGTTGTCAGACTGAACGTCTTCAGAAATTGAGAGAGACGTCTTTGTGGTGGGAGTGGCAGACGGCAACAAACTTCGCCTGCTCGGTCGTCATGTATCGCTGCAGTCGAAGTCCAATGGAATCTTTAAGCAGATCATCATAACCCTGCAGCTCATCAAGCAGCTCGACCTTAGCTCGTGATCGCCAGGCAACCTCCGATTCAAACAGCTTGACCCCTTCGGATAGGTGATTGTGTACTTTATCCATCTTGGGCTTCTTTTTCTTGAGCGATCGGCGGGCTTTGGATAACCTGGATTTGATTTTGCTGCTGCCCGCAACTGCGCCGAGTTTTTTCTCAACAGCCTTAATCGCATCCACGCCCTCTTTCTGTGACAGATCCTGAATGAGCTGTGGGAGGCCCGTCAGTTCTTTATCCAACTCAGCCAAATGGTCGGCCGCTGCAATCAATTCCTGTAGTCGTACCAGGCTGTCATAAGCATTGTCGACACCCTTTCTATAACTAAGCTGTGCTTTTTTCAGTGCTTTAGCTCGACCCAGAAACCCCTCTCGCGCGCTCTGCCACGATTCCGGCACCGCGGCGAGTTGTGTATCGCGCTCTTCAGTTAAGAGCGAAAATTCTGTTTCCAACTTGGCTTTCTCGGATTCCGGACCATCATACTCGAGCGACCAGCGCCTAATTCTCCCGTCTAACTCATCGAGCCGCTCATCACTAAACCGGGCTATGGCCTCGATTCGGCGCACCTGGCGGTGCAGTGGACGGTATTCCGGAATGTAGGCCTCCAGTTCTTCTCTTGCCTCGACCACTTGAGCGACCAAGTCCGACACGCCGGTGATTGTCTCAAACCCTGTAGATAAGGATTTCTGTTCCGATTCTGGCAAGTAGCTCAAATCCAGGCCCTTGATACGGGACACACCTGCAGACAAGGTGTCACCTTCGCTGTCGTAGTAGTCAAATACGAATTCTTCCAGGCACTCCTGCAACCGGGGATTCATCGGCGGCGGCGCCATTTCTGATGTGAGATGGATTCGATTTGGCAGATAGTTCACCAGACTGGGGTAGTAACCGGCTATCGCAAGCCCCACGAGCTGTAAAAGGATAAACGGTATGGCCCCTTTGTAGATCTCGATGGTACTCACGACTTTGGACGCGACACCCCGCAGGTAAAACAGGGCAAAGCCAAACGGTGGTGTCAGAAAAGACGTCTGAATATTGATTCCGATCATCACGCCCAGCCAGACTGCTGTGATATTCGCTGACGGATCCGCCAGAAGTATTGGCGCAATGATCGGTACAACCACCACTGCGATCTCGATGAAGTCCAGGAAAAATCCAAGCAGGAA
>CAJXBY010000020.1 GCA_913051905.1 uncultured Gammaproteobacteria bacterium
CAGGCCGCCTTCAACCTGAAGTCGTTAATAAACTGGCCGAATGGTTCGAATCGGGGCTCCGGGAATGGGATATATCTCGCGACGCACCGTACTTCGGATTTGAAATCCCGGGACTCACCGACAAGTATTTTTATGTCTGGCTTGATGCGCCGATCGGTTATATGGGGAGCTTTCGTGCGATGTGTTTGGAAACCGGGCTCGATTTCGATGAGTACTGGGCGCCGGACTCGGAAGCAGAACTGTATCACTTTATCGGTAAAGACATCGTTTACTTCCATGTTCTATTCTGGCCGGCCCTTTTGCACGGTGCCAGGTTCCGGACACCGACCGCGGTATTTGTCCATGGCTTCGTCACGGTGAATGGCGAGAAAATGTCGAAATCTAGAGGAACCTACATCACCGCCGAAACCTATCTGCAGCACCTCAAGCCAGAGTACCTGCGTTATTACTATGCCGCCAAGCTGAACAACCGGGTCGAAGATATAGACCTGAACCCTGACGACTTTATCCAGCGGGTCAATTCAGACCTGGTCGGTAAGGTCATCAATATCGCAGCCCGCTGCGCCGGATTTATCAGTCAACAATTCAACCACCGACTCGGCGTCGAACTCGACGATCCGGAATTGTACAAGCGCTCACTCAGAGCCGGTCATTCAATCACTAAGGCGTATGAGAACCGTGAATTCAGCCGTGCTATGCGTGAAATCATGGCCGTTGCTGATGAGGCCAACCAGTACATCAATACCCGGCAGCCTTGGATACTTGCCAAGCAACCTGGTGCTGAGGCGGAGCTCCAGGCGGTCTGCACCCAGGGGATCAACTTGTTTCGGATTCTACTGACCTGGTTGGGGCCCGTCCTACCAGTGATAGCGAAGGAAGGTGGAAGATTTCTCCGCTGCGATCTTTGCGCGGCTGGTGCCTGGAAAGCCCTGGAAAAACCATTGCTTGATCACTCTATTTGCCCTTACACCCATCTCCTGAACCGAATTGATCACAAGGATATAGAACGGATGATTAATGATTCCATCGAATCAGACTCTACTGACGCCCAGGGCCATCTGGCGGACGAGCCACTCTCACCTGAAGTCACTATTGACGACTTTTCCAAGATTGATCTGCGGGTAGCCCTGGTCGTTGAAGCCGAACACGTCGAAGGCGCGGATAAACTGCTGCGCCTGACACTTGATCTTGGCGGAGAATCGCGTAACGTCTTCGCCGGCATTAAATCGGCCTATGAGCCATCAGTTCTGGTTGGCAAAAAGGTTATTGTGGTCGCTAACCTTGCTACCAGAAAGATGCGTTTCGGAGAATCTCAAGGTATGATCCTTGCCGCCTCGGGCAGTGATGACAGTCAGGGAATATTCGTGATTCAACCCGACGACGGGGCCCAGCCCGGCATGCGCGTACGCTAACTGCCGGTTTCACCTACGCCAGCCCGCCCCCTACAAGAGCAATCGGCTGGAACCGCCTATGCCAGGGCACCTTAAAAATGACGCAGCCGGTTGACCCTTACCTGATCGACCAGTGGCTTCCCCAGACGCAGTGCCGGAAATGTGGCCTGCCCAGCTGTCATGACTATGCCGCTTCCATCTCCAGGGGTGAAAGTCCCATCAATCGTTGCCCCCCGGGCGGCGATGTCACGATTAGGGCTTTGTCACGCCTCACCTCGAGCGAGATCATCCCACTGGACCCGGGATGTGGGACACCTCGAGAACCCGCCACCGCGGTCATTGATGAAGATCATTGCATTGGGTGTACGCTCTGTATTCAGGCCTGCCCAGTCGATGCAATCTGCGGGGCCGCCAAACAGATGCACACAATCCTCGCCACCGAATGCACCGGCTGTGAACTCTGCGTAGAGCCCTGCCCTGTCGACTGCATCAAGCTTGTCCGCCGACCTGAAACCCTGAGTGGCGATCCCAGCCCATGGGCGGGGTATTCTCTGCACGCTGTCCAGCGGGCCAGGCGGCGAACCCAAGCGAGAAGCCAACGGCTGACGCTCATAACTCGCCGCCCTCAAACACCGTTGCTTGCAAGTCGAAGGCGCATGCAACAGGACATTCGGGCCAGCGTCAAACGGGTAAGGAGTCGGCGCGTCAACCCCCACACCAGTCACTCTTCGGGCTGAACCTTCCACCGCCGACAAGGCCATGAATTCAGTGACCCGGCAACAGTTGTTTCAGCGCCTGGCAGAAGTTATTGAGGAGCCTACTACCGAACTCAAATACCGCTCCAAATTTCAACTGCTAGTTGCGGTCATCCTGTCTGCCCAGGCCACTGACATTTCAGTAAACAAAGCAACACGAACGCTTTATCGTGAAGCTAAAACACCACAAGAAATACTCGATATGGGCGAGGCGCGGCTCAAATTTCATATACGAACCATCGGTCTGTTCAATACCAAGGCCTCGAATATCCTAAAGACGTGCCGAATTCTTCTTGAAAAACACAATGGTCGGGTTCCCTCCGAAAGGAGCGCCCTCGAGGCCCTTCCCGGAGTCGGCCGTAAAACAGCCAACGTTATTCTGAATACAGCGTTTGGACAACCGACCATTGCGGTAGATACCCACATCTTCAGGGTGTCGAACCGCACGGGTCTAGCTCCGGGAAAAAACGTTCTGCAGGTGGAGAAGAAACTGCTGCGCGTTACGCCGGAGCGCTTTCTCAAGACCGCCCATCACCTGCTTATCCTTCACGGCCGTTATACCTGCACCGCGAGGATACCCCGCTGTTATGAATGCTCCATCAGTGCTCTTTGCGATTTTCGCGGGAAAACAGCAGCTCCTGCTAGATGACGCTGGGCCATCGCCTGGTGAAATTATGATCCGGTCTGGAGAGACTGACTAACCGTCCTCTGACGCACCGCTTCAAACAGCATCACGCCTGCAGCGACCGAAACATTGAGGCTGTCAATCCGACCGGGCAAAGGAATGCGTGCTATTCGGTCACACTGGCCACGGGTAACCTGTCTCAAACCACTGTCCTCTGATCCCACGATAATTGCTGTTGGCTCAGTCAGGTCCACGTCAAATACAGACTGATCTCCAAATGCATCGGCGCCAATTAGCCACAGACCCTTTTGCTTGAGCATTTTGAGTAGCCGGGTCCAGTTAGACTCTTCGAATATCCGCAAGTGGCTTACCGCACCCGCAGCGACCCGAATGGCTGACGGAGTCAGACTGCAGCCTTTATTCTGGGAAAGGACCACACCATGCACCCCGGCAGCAGCGGCGCTTCGCAGGCACGCGCCCAGGTTGTGGGGATCCTGTATGGCATCCAGGACCAGTATCAATGGCGTCTCTGCCAGACCGTCTATATATTCAGGCAGACCGGCTGGGCGTTCAGAGTCCACACGAATTAAACGGACAATGACCCCCTGGTGCCGCACACCCACAGCCACGCGATTCAGCTCTTCGCGACTGACCAAGCGGACCGGCACTCCCGCCCGGGCCGCAAGATCCAGAAGTGCACCCAAACGAGCGTCGTCTCGCCTGCCATCATGAAGCAGTTCACCATTTGACGGGCATGACCGCAGGGCGTTTCGCGCAGCATGAAAACCACAGAACAACTTCTCTTTTTCCATCTTTACTCGACCCATCGACTACCGAGAACTCAACTCAAATATTCTTCCGCCAACAGCGCACGGCGTCAGCTGTTCGGCTTTTATAATCATGATCGAGAATTAGAGAACCTGTAGGTTCTTTGAGGCCTATCCGACCACTGACCACTTGCGTCTTTTCGCCGATCGACTGCGTTGCGATTTTCCTTCGACGTTCGGTACAAAATTAATCCGGCCGGAGTCTACATCGACACCGGCAACTATCACCTCCACTGCATCACCCAGACGGATTTGTCTCGCGGTCCGCTCACCTATCAGTTGCATCTTCTCCGGCTCGAACAGAAAGTAGTCATTACCAAGTTGTGACACATGAATCAGTCCGTCGACCGGCATTTCATCCAACTCGACAAACACACCGAACTCCGTTACGCCGGTAATCGCGCCGCTGAATACTTGACCTATTCTATCCCGCATGTACCCTGCTTTGAGGCGTGCGGTAACTTCACGGACCGCGCTTTCGGCCTGCCGTTCTGCCAAAGAGCTGTGTGAGGCTATTTTGTCCAGCAGTCCAGCCTCGTCATACAAATGGCCCTTCGGCCATTTATAAATACCTTTAAGCAGCCTGTGCACAATCAGATCAGGATAACGCCGGATCGGCGATGTAAAATGGGTGTACAGAGAGAACCCCAACGCAAAGTGCCCACCAGCGGTTGAGACATAGCGGGCTTGCTGAAAACTGCGCAGGAGGAGCAACTGGACCCACTTTTCCTGGCCAGTTTTCAACTTTGCCTTCGCCAGCAGATCCTGAAAATCAGCGACCGATGGACGCCGTCTCCCAGACAGCTTTAGACCAACGGCACTGAGTACGTCACGTAATGCATTGACATCGCCTGGTAATGGGGGCTCATGGGTACGGTAAATCGCTTGGGGCAACACATTTAACGAAAGCCCCGCACATACGTTTGCCGCCAACATGCACTCTTCGACCAACTTGGTCGCCAGGTTTCCCCTTCTTCTCGATATAGCCCGGACTTTGCCGGCAGGTGAAAGACCGACCACTGTTTCGGGTAGATCGAACTCGACCGTACCTTGCCTCGAACGGAAGGCCCTTAAAGTCGCGGCGACGTCTGCGAGATCATCAACCGCCCGTGCTATCGTTGCTGGCCACGCCTGACTTGCACTACCCCCACATGAAGTCAGGTGGTTTTTCACTTCCTCGTAGTTTAGTCGGTAATGGGAGCGTATCAGCGCCCGCTGGAACTGCCAGTCATTGATCTTTCCTTGATGAGAAACGTCGATCACTACAACCAGGGACAGACGGTTCTTTTGAGGGAGTAGGGAACACAGATCATTGGACAGCATTTCCGGCAGCATCGGTAGGACCCGGTCCGGGAAATACACCGACGTTCCTCTTTCATACGCTGCATGATCGAGCGATGACCCGACGGGCACATAATGACTGACATCTGCGATGCCTACCCACAGGGTCCAGCCATCACTGTTCGCCTCAGCGAAAACGGCATCATCGAAGTCCTTCGCGTCGGCGCCGTCGATGGTAACCATGGGAAGAGAAGTGAGGTCCACCCGACCTTCCCGCTCAGCCACGGCATCTGCACCCTCAATCTGCGCTACTTCGTCAGTTACTCCTGCAAACCAATCAGTCTGGAGACGGTGCTGGGTTATTGCGATGTCTGTCTCTGCCAGTCGAATACGGGCAGACGTATGTTGTTTACTGCGTTTCACTTTCATGCATTCTCATTTATTCGGTTTAATCATCACATCAAAGTCACTCTTTCTTCATCCGGCGCTGATCGTCAGCAGACTGGATTCCTAAATGACTTGAGTGGTCGCCTCGGGACAGTGTCCCGCCGTGGTCCATCGAATCTTTGCATCAGATCGATTGACAACCTTCAGAGCGCAGGGTATGGTTCGCGCCGTCGAGTCTTTTGCCGAGGAATTACCTGACCTGGTCCGGCAAGTTTTCCAGCGTTGATCATCGTGCCGAGGTGGCGGAATTGGTAGACGCGCTAGCTTCAGGTGCTAGTGGGGGCAACCCCGTGGAGGTTCAAGTCCTCTCCTCGGTACCATCTCAATCTACCTTCTAATATGTACATAGCTATTTAATTTGTACAGATCGTTTAAACCGGTTCCAGCACCCCACTAGTAAATCCCAGGTTTCTCGATAGACCTCTAGCTTCTCCTCAACGCTTCCTACGGGTCTGCATTGAACTGGCTTTTCAGTGGAACGGGTTATCCAGGATGATTGTGTCTTTGCGATCTGGTCCAGTAGATACAATGCCCACCGGACAGTCCGCCAGCATCTCTAGCCGCATCAGGTAATCCCGCGCGGCCTGGGGAAGCATTCCTATCTGCCGGATTCCTGAAGTAGATTCGGTCCAACCTGCACAGGTTTCATAGATAGGCTTACAACGAGTTAAAACATCTGTCTGGATCGGCAATTCGGTCATATCCTCACCATCGATACGGTAACCCGTACAGATCTTGATTTCTTCCAGGCCGTCAAGCACATCCAGCTTCGTGACACACAACGACCCGATACCGTTGACCCGGCAGGCCCATCGCACAGCCACTGCATCGAACCAACCGCACCGGCGAGGCCGACCGGTTGTTGACCCGAATTCCCTCCCATCTTTAGCCAACTTACTGCCAATATCGTCAACCAACTCAGTTGGAAAAGGTCCACTTCCAACCCGGGTCGTGTAGGCCTTTACGATCCCCAGGACCGCATCGATTTCGGTTGGGCCCACACCACTGCCGGATGCCGCTGCGCCAGCTGTTGTATTGGAGGAGGTGACAAATGGATAAGTCCCGTGATCGATATCGAGCAGAGCGCCCTGTGCTCCTTCGAAAAGGATCGGTACACCCTGTGCCATACACTCATGGATGCCTCCGCCAACATCGCATATGAGGGGTTTCAATGCTTCGCCGTAAGCCAAACATTGATCGACTAGTCCAGGAACGTCGATTGGCTCAGCCTGATAAATTTTTTGAAGAATCAGGTTCTGGTAGTCTGCGGCTTCTTCGACACGGCCCGCACAGGTCGACTCGTTAATCAGATCACCGAGCCGTACCCCTCTGCGGGCCACCTTGTCTTCGTAGGCAGGCCCTATCCCTCTCCCCGTTGTGCCGATAGCATTTGCACCGCGGGCTTTCTCACGAAGCAGATCAAGAGTTTGATGATAGGGCAAGATCACAGGACAAGCGGCACTCACCTTGAGACGTTCCCGTATATCCGACACTGTTGTCCCGACTCTTTCGATCTCGTCCAATAACGCCGGTGGTGACACAACGACGCCGTTGCCAATAAAGCATCGGATATTGTTTCGAAGTATGCCGGAAGGCAGCAGGTGCAGCACCGTTTTCTCGCCATTGATAACGAGCGTATGGCCCGCATTGTGCCCCCCCTGGAAGCGGACCACGACACCGGCATATTCCGTCAGCAGATCGACGATCTTTCCTTTGCCTTCGTCTCCCCACTGAACACCCAGAACGACGATATTTGCACCCATACTGAACTCCTCTGGCCGCCCGAATTCGCGTAATCAGGATTCAGACTTGGATCAGGACCCGAATCGTCCGGTCAGGGGGAATTGTCTACTGCACGCTATAGAGCAATGCCAGGCCTGCAAGCATACATATCCCTCCCACGGCGCGCAGTTGTCCATCACCGATGTTACTCAGTAGTTCGACCAGCCTTCGATATCGGCCGGGACTGGCAAAAGGCACAATCCCTTCGAAAACCAGAACCAGGGCCAGTGCAGCAAGCAACTCCTGCCAGTTCATCCCGAACCGGGTCAGTCAACTTGTATGGGTTTGGCCTGTTTAAAATACTGGAAGAACTCGGAGTTCGGTTCGATCACCAGAAGATTGTCGGCACTGTCAAAGGTCGCCCGATAAGCATTAAGACTGCGATAGAGACGGTAAAACTCACGGTCCCTTTGATACGCATTGGCGTATATTGCCGTGGCCTGGGCATCCCCCTCACCGCGTATCTGTTCTGCTTCTCGGTTAGCATTGGCCAGAATCACAGCACGTTGTCGATCTGCATCTGCCCGTATCTGTTCAGCAACCTCTGCCCCGCGGGCTCGAAGGTCCTTGGCAACCCTTGAGCGCTCGGCTTCCATACGTTGGTACACACGCTCACTGATATCGGGATCGAGGTCTACACGCTTCAGGCGGACGTCGACCACCTCTATACCCAGGGAAGAAATTTCCGAGTCAATATTCTTACGCACGATATCCATAATCTCTACTCGGTCACCGGATATAACCTGTTGTACCGAGCGCTTACCGAACTCCCTTCGAAGCGCATCATTGACCCTTTGCGCCAAACGGTTCCTGGCATTGGCCGCTAAACCGCCCAGCTTCGTATAGAAATCCTGCGCATTGAGGACTCGCCACTTAACGAACGAATCGACCACTAGGTTTTTCTTTTCCTTTGTCAGGAAAAGCTGGGGCTCAGCGTCCATCGTCTGTACGCGAGCATCAAAAAAACTTACGTTGTTGATCACGGGAACCTTGAAATACAAGCCGGGCTTTTCGCTTGAAGAAACGATCTCGCCAAACTGGAAGACAATAGCCTTTTCGCGTTCATCGACGATATAGACTGCCGACGATCCCAACGCACCGAGGATCAGGATAACGACAATTCCAAGTATGGTCTTGCTGCTCATTGGCTGATCCTCCCGACCCGGCTGTCTCGCCCGAGACGTCGGCTGTCACGTTCTGCCAGAGATTGAGTGATACCACCGGACCCGTCAAAATCGGAATTATCATCTCGCGCAGCGGTTTCGTTCCTCTTCCGGATCAACTGGTCGAGGGGCAGGTACATTACATTGTTCCCGCTCTGGCCTTGATCAATCAGGAGCTTTGTCGACTTGCTGAGCACGTGTTCCATGGCATCAAGATACAGCCTGTCGCGGGTTACCAGTGGTGCTTTGTTGTATTCATCGAGCACCTGGTTGAAACGGGACGCCTCACCTTCCGCCGCCGCCACGACACTGGCTTTATAAGCTTCTGATTCTTGCAGTACCCGGGCTGCCTTACCCCTAGCCCGCGGGATGATGTCGTTAGCGTAGGCTTCGGCTTCGTTCTTGAACTTTTCTTCGTCTTCGCGCGCTTTAACAGCATCGTCAAACGCACCTTTAACCTCTAAGGGAGGCTGCGCGTTCTGCATCTCTACTGCCTTTACATTGATACCGGTCTGGTATCTGTCCAGTATGGTCTGGAGCAACACGAGGGTTTCCTGTGCAATCTCTGCGCGTCCACCGGTAATAGCAAAATCCATCGTGCTCCTGCCAACAATCTCCCTCACCGCGCTTTCTGTTGCCTGTCTGACCACGGTTTCGTCTGACTCACTGACGTTGAAAAGCAAATCCCTAGGATCCTTAATGTCATACTGGACAGCAAACTGGATGTCGATAATGTTTTCATCCCGCGTCAGCATCAGTGCCTCACGGGGGACGTTTGCCGGCTGATTGGAACGGTTATTTGTTCTATAGCCGACTTCCACGGTTCTGATCTTCTGGACATTTTCGATCTCCACCGTTTCAATGGGATATGGCGCGTGCCATCTCAGGCCCGCCTCGGTGACCTGCAGGTAGCGGCCAAATCTCAGTTCTACCCCCTGCTCGCCCTGCTCCACGACGTAGAACCCGGTAGCAGCCCACAATCCAATCAGAATCAGAGCGATAAAGAGTATCGATCTGCCACCGATAGAACGGGTTCTGCCCGGACCACCGCCACCCGGCTTCTTGATTCCGCCACCCAGAATCCCGGAAAACTTCTTCTGCAGATCCTTGATCAGATCATCGAGATCCGGAGGACCGTTCTGTCCGTTTCCTTGACCCCAAGGGTCACGATTATCAGAGCCTGGCTGATTCCAAGCCATAACGATTTTCCTCATAGATGCAGGTTAAAGACAAATCCCGATAATTTTATCATGAAGCTGAAGCACTGACGCCGGCCTGATCACAGTCTAATTCCGGAACTATCAAGCCATAAAGGATACGGTCAGCACCAAAGGCCGGGATGAAACTGATCTTGTGCTTCCAGTTTTCCGACTGCGGCACCATCTAAAACAACCCGCAACCACCAGTTGCCTTGGTTATCGATGTCCTCACTCATGACCCGGGCGATCTCATAGGCACGCGCCCTGAGGCGGCCACAGTCTGGTGGAATCTTGAGTGTACGCTCGACCTGCGCCTGACCAAGAAACTGCGAAATCATCAGGCAAAGTTGCGGTATCCCTTCACCCGTCCGGGCCGAGACCCTAATACCACAGGCAAAATCTGCCCGCTTCGGTATACCAAATTCGTCCTCAATTTTCAGGTCTGATTTGTTATAAACCTTCAATCTGGGTACTTTTTCGGCGCCTATCTCAGAAAGAACTCCTTCGATATGAGAAATCCTTTCTTCGAAATCGCTATCCGACGAATCGATAACATGGAGCAGTAACCGGGATGAGGCGACTTCCTCGAGCGTCGAATGGAACGCATCGACCAGCGCGTGCGGAATGTCCGATACGAACCCTACGGTATCCGAGAGGATTACGTCTCCGAAATCTTCCAGTTCGAGTCTACGCATCATCGGATCCAGCGTCGCAAACAGCTGATCAGCAGCAAACGCGCCGGCACCTGTCAATTTATTGAAAAGGGATGTCTTTCCGGAATTGGTATAACCCACCAGTGTAACCGTCGGCACTGACTGTCTTTCCCTACGATTTCGCCGCAACTGTCGTTGAGACTGGACCTTGCTGATGCGACTCCGCAGCGAACGGATCCGCCTCCCGATCAACCGTCGATCCGTCTCCAGTTGCGTCTCCCCCGGACCCCTCAGTCCAATCCCGCCCCTTTGCCTCTCCAGGTGGGTCCAGCCCCGAACCAACCGCGTCGCAAGATGGCTCAACTGGGCCAGTTCGACCTGCAGCTTCCCTTCACTCGTCCTCGCTCTTAAAGCGAAAATATCGAGGATCAATCGAGACCGGTCTATGACCCGGCAGCGGACCACCGCCTCAAGGTTTCTTTCCTGGACGGGTGTCATGGCTTGATCAAGAATCACAAGATCAGCGCGGCACGACTCTACGGAACGGGCAATTTCTGCCGCTTTTCCGGAACCCACAAACGTTGCCGGATGGGGCACAGGCCGGACAGCGGTAATTCGCGCAACTACGACAGCACCTGCTGCCAGCGCAAGTCCTTCCAGTTCCGAAAACTCTAAATCGCCAATCGAACGGCGTTTGTGCTGGTGAACCAGTACTACGCGGTCTGGCGGCGCAAGAACGCCGTTTCTCTGGTCACCGAAATGCCCTGCAGCGCTGTTGTAGTGGCCGGTCAGACCGTCACCTCAGACGCTAACTTTATCTCTCGGGTGCACTCCCCGGAAACGCCTACCGAGATATCCCTCAATCAATCGTGACCATCGTCTATGTCGTGATCGTGCAACTGGCTCGGCCCGTCAAACGGAATTCTCACGGCCCTGGATGGCACAATAGTGGAAATCGCATGTTTATAAATCATCTGGCTGACGGTGTTTCGTAAGAGAACAACAAAAGGATCGAATGATTCGACCTGCCCCTGGAGTTTTATTCCATTCACTAAGTAAATCGATACGGGTATTCTCTCTTTTCTTAGAATATTGAGGAAGGGATCTTGTAAAGCTGCCCCTTTATGTTGAGCCATCGTCACTTCTCCTATTTTTTAGATAATGGAAGATTTGTCTAATCGGGCGGTGATCAATCTATCCCTTCCTGTGAGGCCCAGGCGCGTACGCCTGAAGGTGGAAAACAGAATAAAACCAAAGGGTTCGGACTGAATCCGTTTTAATTTTGCCAGCGGCCTCGTTCTCTATGACATCACGGTCAGATAGAAATTTCGCGCCTCCTGTCTGAATGTAGGGCCGGGGCTGGACTTTTTCAACCTCGGTACCGCTCAAACGGAGCGGAAATGCGGCACGATTTGGTAAAGGTAACGCATGGCGGTATCCAGCAGACCCTGATGAGCAGCATCGAACCAGACATTTCCCGAGGTATTTCGCAACCAGGTTAATTGACGTTTGGCCAGTTGGCGACTTGCAGAAATGGCCCGGTCCCGCATTGTCGAGCGGTCCGTACGACCATCCAGATACTGCCAGACCTGGCGGTAGCCGATACTTTTCATGGCCGGAAATCCCTCGTCTATCGTGGGATCGTTCATGAGCTTTCGGACTTCTTCGATCAGCCCGCAATCAATCATCCGATCGAAACGTTCAGCGATTCTTTGGTGCAGGGTCTCACGATTAGTCATCGCGGCTACCAATCGGCAGATGCGAACCCCCTCGGGCAAAAACGTGCTCCGGCTCTTGTTTTTGTTTATCGGTTGACCCGTCAAATGATTAATTTCGAGCGCCCTTTGGATTCTCTGCCCGTCGTGTGGGTCTATCCGGGCTGCTGCCTGCGGATCAACGGCGTTCAGGGACTCGTGTAGCGCCTCCCACCCGTGGTCCCGGCCCTGTCGCAGCAGGGTCCGCCTAAATTTGTCGTCAGCAGGTGGCAGGTTACCCAATCCATTGAGCAGCGATGACAGATAAAACATCGTGCCACCAACCAGCAGTGGAATCTGCCCTTCAGCGATCGACTTACGTATGACTTGCGAGGCGGTGTAACAGAATTCAGCAACGGAGTACGGTTCCCGCACACTGCGAAGGTTGATCATGGCATGCGGGAATTCGCGCAAGATTTCCCGGTCGGGCTTGGCCGTACCAATATCGAGTTCTCGATAGATCTGCCCCGAGTCGACACTGATAATACGCACGGGAAACCTGCGCGCCAACCCGATTGCAAGATCTGTCTTACCCACCGCGGTCGGTCCGGTGATGGCTATGATCAGAGGGACTGGTGCCATGCTTTCTGATCCTTCACTTTAGCCGGGTAACTGACGCACGCAGGGTAACTTTACCGTCCCCGGTGGAACCATTTATCAACCTCCACCAGGTCGATCTGCCTGAAGGTCGGACGGCCATGATTGCATTGTCCGGACCTTTCGGTCTTCTCCATCTGGCGCAACAGTGCGTTCATTTCGGCGACGGTCATATGCCGGTTCTCGCGTATAGACCCATGACACGCCATCGTCGACAGTACACTTTCGATGTGCTCGGCTATTCGATCTGACCGACCAAGTTTCGCTAGATCTGCGATGACGTCTCTGACCAGACCAGCATTGTCCACTTTCTTCAGGACCTCGGGAATTGCGCGAACTGCCAGCACCGTGTGTCCGGCCCGGGATATCGTAAAACCGAGCCGCCCGAAAAGGTCCTCATGGTTTTCGAATAGATCGGCTTCAGAATTCGTGACATCCAGCATAATCGGAACCAACAGTGGCTGCGATGCCGGAACCTTGTCGACTAGCTTCGCCTTGAGCTGTTCATAGGTGATCCTTTCATGAGCGGCGTGCATATCGACCAGCACGAGTCCTTCCGCGTTCTCTGCAAGAATATAAGCCCCCTTAAACTGGGCCAGCGCGAAACCTAGCGGTGGTGAATCCTGTGCCCCGGTTTTTGTTTCCTGTAGAGACTTGAATGCGGCGCCATATGGTGACCACCCTGATAGGGTATTCCCCCGATAGGAGGGGTCCATCCTCTCCGTCAGCGCCAGTCCTTTCTGTCCGAATGCCAATGGCGAATCTGGAATCTGCGCTCCCCTATGGGCGGGATCCGCAAATTGCTCGTGGGGCATACGACCGGATTCCTCCCACGGACCGCTACCGGCTACAACCTGACTGGCAGCCCGGTACACAAAATCGTGCACAGACCTCGGATCCATAAATCGCACTTCATTCTTGGTCGGATGAACGTTGACATCAACAGATTCCGGCACCACAACAAGATAGAACACATAGGCCGGCTGCCTGCCACGGTACATGACGTCGCTGAAGGCCCGGCGTACGGCATGCGATAGCGAGACATCCTTAACGCTGCGGCCATTGATAAAGCAGAACTGCATATCCGACTGGCTTCTGGAAAATGCCGGCGACCCCAACCACCCGGTCAAGGTGATCCCTTTCGCTTCACTTTCGACCCGGACACTATGCTCGCAGAAGGCCCTGCCGAGAATAGACTCCGTTCGGTGTGGCCCATCCGGGCTCGTTTCACGAGGAATCGAAAGCAAACGCCGTCCATCTGCGGTGAAAGTAAATCCAGTCTCCGGGCGAGCCAGAGCCAGGCATTTGATGACCCGTTCGATATGCCCCTTTTCAGTCCTTTCCGTTCTGAGAAATTTCCGACGTACAGGTGTGTTGTAAAACAGATCCTCCATGATCACCCGGGTTCCGACAGGCATCGATGCGGGCCGCGGCTCGCGGAATTCTCCCCCCAAACCTGATATCTTCCAGCCCGCAGTACCCACGCTGGTTTGGGACTCGATTACAAGTCTCGAGACCGACGCAATACTGGGCAATGCTTCACCCCTAAAACCTAGACTCGTTACGCGGGAAAGATCGTCGAAACCGCTTATCTTGCTGGTCGCATGCCGGGACACCGACAGAACCAGATCTTCTTTTGACATTCCGTGTCCGTTGTCAGTGACAGAGATCTGCTTGACACCTCCCCGTTCAATTGCAATCTGGATCTCGCTGGCACCGGCATCCAGGGCGTTTTCCATGAGTTCCTTGACGACCGACGCGGGTCTCTCTATCACTTCTCCGGCTGCAATCTGGTTGATGAGCCGCTCATCCAGACGGCGTATGGTTGTTGAGCCTTTCTGATGCATTGCCTTGCCTTTCCCTGGATTAGCCTCCTGGAAGAATCAATTGCTGACCGATCTCCAACCGGTCACTGGAAAGACCCCTAAACGTTCGCAGCTGCTGGACCGTGATGCCATCACGGGCTGCGATCAGTGACAAAGAGTCAGCCTTTTTAACCGTGTACACCGCTTACTCACCATTAGTCATAGAGCAATCCCGTTGCCGTCGGCAGTATTCCTTTATACCGGCAAACATGGCAGCCGCCAGTCGCTCCTGGTGACGAGTGCTTTGAAGCTTCTGCTCTTCCTGGTCGTTGGTGATAAACCCGGTCTCGACCAGTATTGCTGGTATTTCGACCGCCTTGAGTACGACGAACCCCGCCTGATGAATCTGCCGGCTGTGCAGGGGACCGACCTCACCTAACGCCTTCAGCACGGCACTAGCAAAATCACGACTCTCTTTAATCTTCCAGTCGATTTCCATGTCCAGCATCATTTCGCGAACACTGGCTTCTTGTTTTTTCAGCTGTACCCCACCTGCCAGATCAGAAGCATTTTCCCGTCGGGCAAGTTGGCGGGCAATTTCACTGGTGGCTCCCTTGTCCGACAGTATATAGACCGAGGCACCCTTCGCGGATCTTCGTCTGGCAGCGTCTGCATGTATAGAAACAAAAAGATCGGCCTTTTCACGTACGGCAATCTCGATGCGTTTTCGAAGGCTAACGTAGTAATCGCGATTACGCGTCAATTGAGCCCGCATACCGCTTTGCTCATTTATCAATCTAGCCAACCGCTTGGAAATCGAAAGCACCAGGTCCTTTTCCAGGGTCCGCCGACGCCCGACGGCACCCGGATCTTCCCCTCCATGCCCCGGGTCTATCACAATGATATAGGCACGGCCTTTGTGAGGGAAGTTCTGCTGAACAGAATTATCCACCACAACTTCCTTGGGCTGAAGATCGACCACCAACCGATGGCCATAGTCCCCACCGGGAGGCAGCAGAAACGCTTCATAGCCTATCGATTGGCTGAGGTCGAATACAAAGCGCAGGGTCTCAGGCTCTGGGTGACCGACCCGGACACCTTTCAGATAGGGCCCCAAAGTAGACGCCTCCGGTAAATTTCCCAGCACCAGCGCCCGGCGCATGTCCACAACCAGACGTTTTGGTTCAGATAGATCAAACAGCTCAAACTCAACGGGGTCCGACATGTCGAAGACCAGGCGGGTACTGTGTGGCGGATGCCAGATTCGGATCCCGGCTATCACCGTATCCGCCCCAGCGGACCCGTATGGCACAAACCACAGTACAAAAAACCACAACGGACGATAAAGCCCTCTCACTGGATGATTTCCAGGTCAAGGCCTCGACCGGCGCGGACCGTCACCCCCAGTCGTCGCCTGTCACCGGCATATTCCAGGTCAACTACCATGTCCGCGGCCGGTAGCAGTCCACTTCCTTTCTGCGGCCATTCAATCAGGCATATAGACTGACTATCCAGGTAGTCACGTATTCCGATGTTCTCGAGTTCCGTCAGACTCTCGAGGCGGTACAGATCCAGATGCACCAATTCCCCGTAATCTGTCTGGTAGACCTCAACAAGTGTGAAAGTTGGACTGTTGACCACACCCTTGAACCCCATGGTCCGGATTGCCGCCTGGGCAAACGTGGTCTTGCCTGTTCCGAGGTCACCGGAAAGGAATACCAGATCTCCCCGCTGAAGCTGGGTCGCTATACTTTTCGCTACAGTCCGCAACCCGGCCTCGTCGACGAGCCACGAACGGTTATTCATCTGCGCACAAGGGATTGTTAGCCAAGCGGTGGAGCCAGGGCGCGAGATCCGACGCCAATAGGCCTCTCTCGCCCGCTTCTGCCGCTGCCAGGTCAGCGGCTGCCGAATGAAGCCAGACCCCGCATCTAGCAGCCAAGTCATGCGGCAAACCCTGGGCAAGAAGCCCACCGATCACACCGGAGAGCACATCGCCCATCCCGGCAGTAGCCATCCCAGGATTGCCGCGATTACACAGCCACAGTCCACCGCCTTCCCCGGCGACCAGAGTACCTGGGCCCTTAAGAACGCAGGTTCCCTTGTACAGCTCCTGAATCCTACGTGCAGATAAGTGTCGCTGCGCCTGTACCGCTAGGGTTTCACAACCCAGCAAGCGCCCCGCCTCCCCTGGGTGTGGTGTCAGTATGCCCTGTGGAACGGAACTTCGACTATCTGCAATCAGATTCAGTCCGTCAGCATCCAGTACCACGTTCAGACCAGACTCGAGCACACGACTCAGCAGCATCCGGCCCCAGTCTCCGGTTCCCAGACCAGGTCCAATGACGATGCAGTTCTTGCCCTCAAGTACGTAATCGATGTCTGCAGTGTTCTCGACTCCGTAACACATCAGCTCCGGTCGGGCTGAACTGATGGCCGCTGCGTGGACACTGCGTGTGGCAACCGTAACCAGTCCTGCCCCACTTCTCAAGGCGGCTTCGCCGGCGAGACAGACTGCACCACTCATTCCTGACTCGCCCCCGACAATAAGCAAGTGTCCCGACTCTCCCTTATGCATCGTTTTCCTTCTTTCTGGCAGGCTCGCCCGGACCATCCCGGCGCTAATCAGCTGGGCTAAAGGCGGAACCTGTTCGTGAACCCTTTGCGGCACCGATAGACCGTCAAAAACTATCTCGCCGCAGACATCCGGACCGCGTCCCGTATAGAGACCGAGCTTCAATCCGATGAAAGTTACGGTCAGCGTCGCCCGGACGACCGACCCGGGAGTCGCACCTGAATCTGCTTCAAGACCGGAAGGGATATCCACCGCGATGACCGGCTGCTTTAGACTGTTAACCGCCTTGATCAGCTTTCCCGTATCATCGCTTGGCGGCCGGTTTAACCCGGTTCCAAGAATACAGTCGACCACCAGATCCGTGGACGGTAATTCTTCACCGGAGTATTGCGCTATTTGCACCCCAGCCTTTTGGGCTTTATCGTGTGCCTGGAGGGCGTCGTCCGTGACCGGGGCCTCTAAGAACACGATCTGGCTGTTGAGGCCCGCCGTATGTGCCAGACGGCCGATGATATATCCGTCTCCGCCGTTGTTTCCCGGCCCACAGACAGTCAAAAGTGAATTGGTCTGCGGCCATCTCCCGGATAACACCCTAAATGCAGCAGCGCCCGCTCTCTCCATCAACTCACCACCGGCCAGGTCACCTTCTTCTATGGCCATACGATCGAGTTGCCGGGAACCTGACTGCCCGTAGAGCCGTTCTTCAGCGCCTTGCATACCGGTATGATAGCCGACCATGACCGAGGTTAAATCCGAACCACTCGACCCTGTCAGGCTCAAGAATCAGATCCGGCGTTGGGCGGACGACCTGGGCTTCCAAAACATGGGTGTCAGCGGTGGCGATCTGACAGAAGCTCAGAGTCGACTACTCGACTGGCTTGCCGATGGTTGCCATGGAGACATGAACTACATGGCTCGTTATGGTGACATTCGTAGCACACCCTGGAAGCTGGTACCCGGCACAATCCGGGTCATCAGCGTCCGGTTAGACTACTTTCCGGGTACCGCGGCACCCGCGATGTCCGTATTGTCAGATTCATCGGCAGGATACGTCTCCCGTTATGCACTGGGTCGCGACTATCACAAGCTGGTGCGGCGTAAACTGCAAAAACTAGCCGACAGAATCACCGACGTTATTGGACCCTTCAGTTACCGCGCATTTGCCGACAGCGCCCCGGTGATGGAAAAACCCTTGGCGGAACAGGCCGGTCTTGGCTGGATCGGAAAGCACACCAACCTGATCGATCGAAACTCCGGTTCATGGTTCTTTCTTGGGGAACTTTATACGGACCTGTCCCTGCCGGTTGACAGGCCCCAATCCGATCATTGCGGCCACTGTACGCGCTGTATCGAGGCCTGCCCCACGGGCGCTATAGACCGCCCATACCATCTGGATGCGAGGCGTTGCATCTCCTATCTCACCATCGAATTGGCGGGTCCGATACCCGTTGAGTTACGGCATTCGATTGGTAACAGGATTTTCGGCTGTGACGACTGCCAGCTGGTCTGCCCGTGGAATCGATTTTCCAAACCCGGTTCTGCCCCTGATTTCCAACCCCGGCAGGGTCTGGACCGAGCTGATCTACTTGAACTTTTCAGCTGGTCTGAGAAGGAATTCCTTCGGCGGCTGGAAGGTAGTCCTATCCGCAGAATTGGATACCAGAGATGGCTGAGAAACCTCTCCATTGCACTGGGCAATGGCTTGCCTCAGGCCAGAGTAATCCGCGCGTTAAGAGAAAAACGAAGCGAGGTTACGCCGATGGTAAAAGAACATATAGATTGGGCTTTGCGACAACTGGCTGGGCGACCGATCAAACGTGAGCAACCTCGTCCAGGCTGAAGAATGCCCTTCTATAAAATCTGAGTTCCTCGATGGACTCGCGAATGTCGTCAAGGGCCCGATGCGAACCCTTTTTCTCGAAACCTTTTAATCGATCGGGACACCACCTGGCCATCAACTCCTTGATAGTACTCACATCAACGTTGCGGTAATGCAGGTGGCCGGTCAAGCGCGGCATGTAGCGATAGAGGAATCGACGGTCCTGGCAGATACTGTTACCGCATAACGGAGACCTGCCTTCGAGAACCGTCCGGCGAAGAAATTCAAGGGTCATTTGTTCGGCCGCAGGTTCATCCAGAGTCGAATCCCGGACCCTGCTGATCAGGCCGCTCCCTGAATGCACCGTCTGGTTCCATTCATCCATGGAGAGCAGGACTGATTCCCCCTGGTGTATGGCCAGCACCGGCCCCTCCTCGATGATATTGAGATGGGCGTCTGTCACGATGGTGGCCATCTCCAGTATCCGGTCTTTGTCCGGATCGAGTCCGGTCATCTCCAGATCCATCCACACCAGATTACCGGACTCCATCTTTCACGTGACTCCTGCCCATCAGCCGCTGGGCGCACTCGTGTCGCTTGATCCGGGACATTCCGGGAAGTACTTGCAGATTAGGCAGCCTCTTCCACGGCCTTGATACTGAGTCGAATCCGACCCTGTTTGTCGACCTCAAGGACTTTGACCCTGACAACATCACCTTCAGACAATTTATCGCTGACATTAGCAACACGTTCGGTGGAGATCTGGGAGATATGTACCAGACCATCCCGCCCCGGGAGAATATTGACAAATGCCCCGAAATCCATGAGCCGAACCACTTTGCCTTCATAAATCGTACCAACTTCCACATCGGCCGTGATCTGCTCAATACGCTTACGTGCTGCTTCAGCTGCTGAAAGATCGGCACTTGCTATCTTTATCGTTCCATCGTCCTCGATATCGATTGTCGCTCCCGTACTTTCTGAAATGGCCCGAATCGTCACGCCCCCTTTCCCAATGACATCTCTGATTTTTTCCGTCGGAATTCGCATGGTCGTGATTCTGGGCGCGTATTGCGACATCTCAGGTCTCGGTCCTGACAGAGCTTTTTCCATCTCTGCCAGAATGTGCAACCTGCCCTCGCGGGCCTGGCTCAGCGCCTGTTCCATAATTACCCTGTTGATTCCCTCAATCTTGATGTCCATCTGCAGCGCTGTCACCCCGTCCCGGGTACCCGCCACCTTAAAATCCATATCCCCCAAATGATCTTCATCACCCAGAATATCGGTCAGGACGGCAAATTCCTCGCCTTCCTTAATCAGACCCATTGCGACGCCTGCCACGGGCGCCTTGATTTTCACGCCCGCATCCATAAGAGAAAGACTGGCGCCACAAACGGTGGCCATGGAACTCGATCCGTTGGATTCGGTGATCTCCGAAACGACCCGCAGGACATAGGGAAAATCTTCCGCTGACGGAAGGACTGCCAGGATCGCGCGTTTGGCTAGCCGGCCATGCCCGATCTCTCTCCTTTTAGGCGAACCCACCCTTCCTGTCTCTCCTACACAATAAGGCGGAAAGTTGTAGTGCAGCATGAAATAATCGCGTCTTTCCCCCTCTATGGCGTCGATGATCTGAGAGTCACGTTCTGTACCAAGAGTCGTGACGACCAGTGCCTGTGTTTCGCCTCGCGTAAACAGAACCGAACCATGGGTGCGTGGGAACAGGCCAGTTTCTATACTAATAGGCCGGACCGTCTCGAGATCGCGGCCATCGATACGCGGTTGCTTGGCTAGAATCCGCCCGCGTACGATCTTTTTCTCCAGCTTCTTTACCGCTTCATTGACCGCATCTATGTCTTCCTTAGCCGAATCCTCGGTCGATAGTGCTTCAACGACAGAATTTCGGACTTTTGACAATGCTTCCTGACGATCCACTTTATCGGCGACCTGGTAGGCTTCTTCCACACCGGATCCAGCCAGCGAGATGACTTTGTCGTTCAGTTCCTGGTCTGCCTCCGGTGCGGACCATTCCCAGCGTTCATAACCAGCTTCATCGGCCAGCGCACGAATCGCCTTAATTGCAGCCTGCATCTGCTCATGGCCAAACACCACCGCACCCAGCATCTGTTCCTCGCTCAACTCGCCAGCCTCAGACTCAACCATCAGGACCGCGTTTTCGGTGCCCGCGACTACAAGGTTAAGGCGGGAACCTGCCAACTGGTTGGCGTCGGGGTTGAGGACGTAGTCACCGTCGATATAACCGACCCGGGCAGACCCCACCGGGCCGCTGAATGGTACGCCCGAAATTGAAAGCGCCGCTGATGCACCAAGCATCGCGACGATATCGGGATCTATTTCTGGGTCCACGGACATGACCGTACAGATAATCTGAACCTCGTTTCTGAACCCATCAGGGAACAAAGGACGTATGGGCCTGTCGATCAGTCGGCAGGTGAGAATCGCTTTTTCTGAGGGCCGGCCTTCCCGTTTGAAAAACCCGCCAGGAATACGTCCAGCTGAGTAGGTTCGCTCCTCGTAATCCACGGTCAGCGGGAAAAAGTCCCGATCACTGGCCCGTTGGGAGGCGACCACAGTCACCAACACACGGGTATCTCCCATGGCGGCCAGCACCGCGCCCGAAGCCTGGCGTGCAATCCGCCCGGTCTCAAGAGTAACTTCGTGCTGCCCGTAGGCGAAACGCTGCACTGCTTCTTTCACATTCTTGCTCCTGGGTTTTCTGGTTTTGCCGGTTTAACGACGCAGGCCAAGACGAGTGATCAACGACTGATAGCGCTCAACATTGCGGCTCTTGAGGTAGTCGAGCAGCTTGCGTCGGCGGTTGACCATTCGAAGCAACCCCTGCCGAGAGTGATGGTCGTGAATATGAGTCCGGAAATGATCGGACAGATCTTTGATTCGCTCGGTCAGTAATGCGACCTGGACTTCTGGCGATCCGGTATCACCTTCCGCCAATGAGTATTCTCGGATCGTGGATGCTTTCGATTCAGCGTTAATGGGCATGTAATTCCCTCTACCTTTGTTTCCAGTTGTCGATGTCCGGTGGGTTAATCCGGGTGGGTGGGCGACCTTTGACCGGCTCTGATTACTGTGCCGCGGGGACTCAAAACACGTTATTGTAATCGGAAGGCGGGTAGTCTACTCGCACGGATGCATTCGCTCAACAGAATCAGGATTTTCTTTCCGTGGCCTGCATCAGGCGCCGCGGTGCGACCCGACCGTCGTCAGTAACCATACCAATGCCGAGAAACCCGGCTTGCTGAGCGTAAAGCCGTACCGGGCCATCCTTGGGCAGCCCACCTGCTCGTACAGCCTGGCCGCGGCAAAGATAAAAAGCCGCATCAACCGAAAGGTCTATTTGAGGAAGGTGGGACAAACCATGATCAACTGAAATCAGCAGCTTCTCCCGACCAGCACCTGCTGACGAACTCTCCAGTTCATCGAGGCTGACAGAATCACTGACATGAAGTTCGGCCACCGCCAGCCGTCGCAATGATATGACGTGTCCTCCACAACCCAATTGATCGCCGAGTTCCTGCGCAAGACCGCGAACGTAGAAACCATGTGAGCAACGGAGCTTCAATTCAAGGTCCTGCCCGTCAAAAGATTCCAATGCCAACTCGTAGACGGTAACCGTCCTCGCTGGCCGCTCAACCTCTATACCTTCCCTGGCGAGCTTGTAGAGCGGCTGACCGTTGACTTTCACTGCCGAATACATCGGCGGTGTCTGAAGGATTCTTCCGCGAAACCGTGAGAGACTGTCCTCCAGTTCACCCCGATCAACGCTCACCGGTTTTTTCTCGATAACGTCCCCTTCACAATCCCCCGTGGCCGTTTTTTCACCCAGGCGTATTCTTGTCCAGTAAGTTTTATCTGCGTCCAGAAAAAGGCCCGACAGTTTGGTTGATTCACCAAAACACAACGGCAACAGGCCTGTCGCAATCGGATCAAGACTCCCGGTATGCCCGGCTTTGCGTGCGCCGAGCAGCTGTTTGGCCTTCTGCAGGGCGGCGTTTGAGGTCAGTCCCCAAGGCTTATCAAGTAACAACATCCCTGAAAGGTTTCGCCCACGATGGGCACCGCGTTTAGCGCTCATCAACGGCATCCGTGGGTTCGACAATTCCATCAATGATCTTGCTCAGGCGAGCTCCACGCTGAACGCTTGAGTCATAGTAGAAATCGAGCTCAGGAACCCGCTTGAGTT